>CAXTWT010000423.1:0-2458 GCA_964247955.1 uncultured Bryobacteraceae bacterium | reverse complement strand
CCTCAATCTTTTGCGGCAGATCGGCAACAGCGGAGTCGAGAACAATCCTGCCGTGGTTTATCATGACAACCTGGTCCGCTACGCGATCCACCAGAGAAAGGATGTGCGATGTCAGAAAGACAGTTACGCCTTTTTGAGCAATGGCGCGCAGTTGAATGCGCATCGTCTCCGCCGTAATCGGATCAATGCCTTCAAACGGTTCGTCCAGAAACAGCGCCTGGGGGTTCGGCAACAACGCCATGGCTAAAGCCGTTTTCTTCTTCATGCCATAGGAGCACTGGTGAATAAAGGTATGCCTGCCGTGCTCCAACCGCAAAACACGCAGCAACTGATCTGTCCGGGAGCGCGCTTCTGCCGTTTTCAGCTTGTAGACTGCTCCTGTCAATTCCAAGTGTTCCGCTACCGTGAGCGCATCGAAGAGGGCAAGATTTTCAGAAACGATGCCCACGGCTTGTTTCAGCGCCGGATCACCGACGCGCATTCCGCAAACCTCGGCTGTACCGCCGGTGGGACCGAGCAGCCCTGTCAGCATTTTGACGAGGGTCGATTTCCCGGCTCCGTTCGGCCCGAGCAAGGCGCAAATGCTGCCTTCGGCAATCTCGAAAGAAGCTTCCGAGACGGCACAGACGCCGCCGTAATCTTTGGTAAGAGCGCGGCAAGAAATCATCTCGTCCGAGTATCGCTCAAAATCGTTGATTGAAGGTCGCTTTTTGCGTCATCCATACCGTTAGCTGTTTGCTACGATGAGATGCCGTGATTCCTGGTGACTTTCGGTATAAATGTGTCACCGGAATGGCAACATCCCTCAGTCATCAACATGAAAAAGCTACTGTTCTTGCTTGCGATGCCGTTGGCAGCATTTAGCTCCACGGTTTACACGTTTTCCTTTCCTCGCGCTTCTGCCACGCAAACAGGGGGGTTCACTTATATCTCACCTGACTACGTGCAAACTTCGTCTATCACTTTGAGCACCCAAGATTTTGCCAGTTGCGATCTTTCAGGTTTCACCCCGAACTTTATCTGCGCCAGCGCCATTTTGACGCAACTTCCAGGATCGGTGAGAGTTGATGCGTTTTTCCAAAACACTCTGTTCCCCAACGACCCTTCGGGAAGAGTGCTGGCGGAAGCTTACTTCAACGGTGCTTCTCTACAAAGCGATGGCGCCTATCGTGCTACCGCTTCGAGTCAGGACCCTTTGTCAACCTTTACCATACAAACAACACCCACCACTGCACCCGAGCCTAGTACTTGGGCCTTGCTCGGAACCGGTTTGCTCGGCGCTTGGTTCTGGAAACGGCGTCAAGCAAAATCCGCCTGCTCACGGTAGGCGCGCTCTAAGGCAATACGTAATCCTACTTCGTATCCGTTTCCTGCAGGAAGTTCATCAGATAATCTTTCCAAACAGCGGCTTGCGTGTGAGTGCCGTGTCCGCGTGTTTTGTCAGAAATGGGAACCAGAATGAACTTGGCATGGGGCATTCTCGTGACCATCTTTTCCGCAATGTCAAGTTCGGGCGGGTTAATGAAGTCGTCGGCGGAGTTGATCCACAAAACGGGAGCGGTAATGGCGCTCAGCTTCGGCTCCGGGTTGTAGTTACGTGAAGCATTAAGGTAGTAAAGCAAATCATTGGCATCGGTGTGAGCGATTCGCTCTTCCAGCGTGCGATCCACGTATGCTTCGGCGGAAGTGCGGGTGGGAAAGTTTTTCTGCATTTGCAGCGGCGCCGAACCGGCAATCAGAAGTAGAGCGTTGGCCCCGCGCTGACCTTCCACCGGTTCTGTCGTGTAGTCGCCGTTCTTCCAGGCAGGATCTTTGCGGACCATCTCCATCGCCATATAGCGCCACATTCGGTTGCGTCCGGCTAATTCAATCGGCAGGCAGGCGAACGGAGCAAGAGCGTCGGAGAACTGCGGGTAGGTTTCGCCCCACACGAAAGATTGCATGCAGCCCATGGAGGTGCCCAGAATCAGGCGGAGGTGATCGACGTGGAGGCCGTCGAGCAGCATGGCGTGCTGGGAGTTCACCATGTCGTCGTAATCATATTGGGGAAAGCGCATGCGTAAGCCGTCCGAAGGCTTGCTCGATTGGCCATGGCCGATGTCATCCGGCAAGATGATGTAGAACTTATGAATGTCGAGCGGCTGGCCGGGACCGAAGAGAACATCGGCAAAAGCCGGATTGAGAAGCGAGTGGGCGTTACCGCCGGTGCCGTGCAGCAGCAGAACAGCATTATCAGTGTGTCCCGCCACGTCGCGGTGCGGCTTGCCGAGCGTCAAGTAGTGGAGCTTCAACGCAGGCAGGGACTCGCCGGTACCGAAGCGGAAGTTCTGGATAACGTAAGCGCCTTCCTGCGTCGGCCATTTGTTATGTGTGTCAGACGTCTGCGCGTAAGTAGCGAGCGTGACAAGAAGCGTGACAGGAAGGAAGCGACGAATTAATGGGGCCTTCATTTCTGCCT
>CAXTWT010000422.1:0-2687 GCA_964247955.1 uncultured Bryobacteraceae bacterium | reverse complement strand
GGTGTAGCGGTAGGCTGCTCCGGCGATCCCGGCGGGTTGATCCGGTCATAAAAGTATGCACGGGGAATGCCGATGCGAGCGCCCTTCAACCCATCCGCCTTCAGAAACCGCGTGTAGTCCCTTCCCGGCGGAGGCGTGCAGGTCTTCGTGGCCGGGTCGTTCGAGTCCGGTGCCGGACTTTCAAGCGCGCCCAGCATAATAGCGGCATCTGTTACCGTTCGCGCCATCGGCCCTGCCGTGTCCTGGTCCGCTGTAATCGGAATCACCCCGTAGCGGCTGATGCGTCCCACCGTCGGCTTAATGCCGACCAGCATATTCTGGTTCGACGGGCTCAAAATAGATCCCGAAGTTTCACTTCCGACATTCGCCGCCCATAAACTAACTGCCGTGCCGCCGCCCGAACTCGAACCGCCCGTTTGCAGTACCGGGCGGCCATCATCTGTCGCCTCGCGTGGATCGCGGCGCGGATCATAAGGATTGTAAGCGAACCCGCGAACAGCATTGTAATTAGCGGGCATCGGCATGGGTGCGCCCGCTACCCAGTTCGCCAGTTCCGTTAAGGTAGTTTTCGCGATAATCACCGCTCCTGCATCCCGCAGATTTTTGACGAGTGTTGCATCATATGGCGGCATGTATCCATCGAAAGCCAAAGCGCCGCCCGTCGTGACAATGTCATGCGTCAAAATATTGTCCTTCAGCGCAATCGGAATCCCGTGCAGTGGACCGCGCACCCGGCCCTGCGCCCGTTCCTGGTCTCGCTCATCCGCTTCCGCCAACGCACGATGGTTCACCGTCATCACGGCATGCAGCTTGTCCTCATACATGCCGATTCGCGCCAGATACTGCATGACCAGTTCATGCGAGGTAACACGCTTCTGCTCCATCGCTGTGCGCATCTCGGGAATCGTTGCTTCAAAAACCTGAAAGGGCGCAGGCTTCGGCGCGGCGCTGACCATGCTCGCCCCTACGGCGAGCCACATCCATAGCTTTCTCATGAGAGGTAATTCGGAAGTATACCTCAAGCTGCCGCACTGTTCGGTAAGAAAGGGAACTGGAGCCTGCTACTCCTCTCGCATGGCCTGCATAGGATCGATACGGGCCGCTCGTCGGGCCGGAATTCCTGCTGCCAGCAGCGTAGTAAGCAGTAGCCCGCCCACAACGGCTGCCAGCAGTAAGGGGTCAAAGGTGGGTACCGAAACCGCAGCATTCAACACGCGGTTCGCCGCCAGACTGATAAGCAATCCAGCGCCCACCCCCGTTACGGCCAGTTTGGCCGATTGTCTCAGGATCATCCTCATGACTTGCAGGCGATCCGCGCCAATCGCCATGCGAATACCGATCTCACGGGTTCGGCGAGCTACCTGATAAGCAACAACTGCATATAAGCCAACCAGCGCGAGAAGGAGCCCAACCAGTCCCACCGAGCCCACAATCCCGAGAATGAGATGGCAGACTTTAACTGCCCGCTGCTCAAACAAATCACTCATCGTACGTACGCCGAAGATCGGCATGCCGGGAGCGACCAACTGCACAGCGTTCCTGATCGGCTTTAATAACTGCGCCGGATCTCCGTAAGATTCAGCAACGAGAGTGAGGCGCGAGGTCGGGCGTTGCTTCACTGGAAAGTAAACGAAATCCATCGGCGGTTCAATCACTGCCAGATACTTGCCGGTTTTCGTAACGCCCGCAATCTCCACCCAGGGACCGTTTCCCACCCCTAGACGGAAGCGCTTGCCGATTGGATTCCCAATCTTATAATGGTTTACGAACGACTCATTAACGACGGCAACACGAGGCGAAGACGCTGTATCCGTGGGCAGGAACCCGCGCCCGCGAAGAAGCGGTATGCCGAACGTTTTGAAGAAGTTTTCGTCTACGCTCGTGACAAAGACATTTTCGCCTTTCTGGCCGGGACGGAAGGAGTAGTTCTCGGGCGCAACCGTCTCCATAGAGTAATTCGTGCCTAACGGCACGGTAAACGTCAGCGTCGCTGACCGGACTCCCGGAAGCGCGCGCACTTTATCTAAAAAAGCCTTATAGAATGCGTCAGTTTGCGCAGTGTTGTACCGAATCAGCGCCGGATCGAAGCTCATGGTAAGGCGGCGATCAATCTGAAATCCGGGATCATGAGAAAGCGCATACGAGAAACCGCGAAAAAGCTGCGTCGCGCTCACGAGCAGGACGAGCGAACCCGCAACTTGGACAATCACCAAAGCGTTTCGCCCCCACAGTCGTTGGCGGCCCGTGTCCTGCTGCCCTGCTTTAAGAGCCGGTACCAGATCGGTCTTGGTCGAGCCGAAGGCGGGCAGCAGGCCGAACAGAAGTGCGCTGAAAGCGGAAGCCAGAAGGGTGAAACCGATGACGCGACCGTCCAGTTGAAAACTAAGCTGGATGGGAATGTCGCTTGGTATCTGGAAAGAAGAAGCGAAATCGACGCCAGCCTGGGCAATGAGCAGCCCCAGGGCGCTGCCGCCTAAAGCGATCAGCAAGCTCTCGGCAAGCAGCGTTTTAACCACTTGCCCGCGAGTAGCCCCAATAGCCAGCCGTACGGCAATCTCGCGTGAACGGGCGCGGCCTCGACCTAACATCAGATTGGCTACATTCGCGCACGCAATGGCAAGCACAACAATTACTATGGAAAACAAAAACACGACCAGGATTGGATCACCGGAATCAAAATCAACGCG
>CAXTWT010000421.1:0-2714 GCA_964247955.1 uncultured Bryobacteraceae bacterium | reverse complement strand
TGCGCCACATTCGCAGCTTTAACGAACCTCGTCTTTCGCCCGACGGCCATCAAGTATTACTCCGTGTCATCGACTCCACTGCTGACGGCGCCAAGTCACACCTTTGGCTTGTTGAAGTCGACCGAAACACCGCGCGGCAACTCACCTATTCTCCTGACTCCGACAAGACCGGCGAACTGGCGGGCGAATGGATGCCCGACGGCCGCAGCATTCTCTTTCTCGCCCAGCGCGGCGAACACACGCAAATGTTCCGCCTGCCCACGAACGGCGGTGAAGCCAAACCGTTTGATCTGAAAGTATCTCCGCCCGTTGACGCCTCCCGGCTGCCGGATGCCCTCCCGCCTCCCGCCTCGCCCGCGAAAAACGGCAACATCAAACCGGAAGAGGCAAAGCCCGAAGGTCTGCCGATTGAGGTAACCTCTTTTGAAATCGCGCCCGACGGCAAAAGCATCGCCCTTCTCGCCAACGACCCGAAAACGCCCGGAGAAAAGAAGCAGTCCGACGCCAAAGCCGACGCCCGCTGGGTCGATCACGACCTTCACGGCACGCGTCTTTATCTCCTCGATCCGGAAAGCGCCAAACTTACTCCTGTCGCCGTTCCTGCCAACGTTCGCCGAGTTGCTTGGTCCTTCAACAAATCTGAACTATTAGCTATCTCCGAGGAACCCAACGGAGCCGGGGACCTCAAGCCATGCGCCGGCACCTGGCTCGTAAAATTGGATGACCCCGCTCATCCTGCCAAGATTGCCGCTTTGCCGCCTACAATACAAAGCGCTGTCTGGTCGCCGGATGGTCAGTCTATCGGGTACCTTGCCCAAGCCGAAGCGGACACGCCGCCCGGCTATCGCGATTTGTTTGAATACAGCTTCGCCACCGGAGCGGTACGCAACCTGACTGCCGGGTTTAGCGGCTCCATCGGCTTTCAATCCCCATTGATTCTGTCAGACCGGTCAATCCTTCTGCCCGCCGCTCAAGGTCCGAACAGCACTTTCCTGCAACTCACCCCGGATCGCGCTCACCTCAGGCCCTTTCACATTCAGACTCCGTTTCCCGCACCTGTAGTCGGCTCGCTACATACCAATCGCAAACAGACCGGCTGGGTCTTCCTCGGAAGCAGCGCCACTCATCCACCGGCTTTGTTCTACACCTCTGGTATAGAGCAACCCGCACGGGTGCTGGAAACCCCCAGCCTTACTCCCGCTCCCTCCCGCGCTGTTGCTTCGAAGCGCATTTCCTGGACCAGCGATCAGTTCACCATCGAAGGTCTTCTTTACTTGCCTCCGGGCGCCTCCGAACACAAGTCGCCCCTCATCGTGGAAGTACACGGAGGTCCGCTCGGCGCTTATCTCGACAACTATGATCCGTTCATTCAATTCCTGGTCGGCCACGGCTGGGCCGTCCTGCGCGCCAACCCGCGCGGCAGCACAAATTACGGAGCCGCTTTTGCTGCCGCCAACAAGAACGACCTGGGTGGAGGCGACTATCGCGACATCATGGCAGGCGTTGATTACGTCCTTAAAACCGAACCGATTGATCCTATCAAGCTCGCTCTGGAAGGCTACAGCTACGGGGGCGAAATGGCGGGCTTTGCCGAAGTCAAGACATCGCGCTTCAAGGCTATTATTAGCGGCGCGCCCGTGATTGATCAATCCAGCGAGTACGGCACCGAAGGCAGTTCCTATTACGACCGTTGGTACTACGGAAAACCATGGGAGCATCCGCAAGACGTTTGGCGTCAAAGTCCGCTCTCCGGAGTCGCTCATGCCGCTACGCCGTTTCTGCTGCTCCAGGGCGAGGCAGATACAACCGATCCTCTCGGTCAGTCACAGGAGATGTATCGAGCCCTTCGCCAAATGGGCGTACCTGTTGATTTGGTCACGTATCCACGCGAAAACCACGGTTCCTTGGTTCGCGGCATCTACGGCCAGCCGGTCTCCGAACCCTGGCATGGCTTCGATGCCCGTCAGCGGATGGTCCAATTTTTTGAAAAAGCATTCCAATCACCGCTGATTACGGAAAGGAGAGAGTAACCGGTTAATCCTGGTCATGGAGACGAAAAGAATCCGCTTGATGCCGTGCTGGACAGAGAAGTCAGCAGCTATTTCCGCAGAAACGATTGCAGATACTTACAGCCATAAACGGTGGCACAGATTAGATAGAGTGTATCGGGCAGGGTTTGGCGTACAGGAGAAAGTGGTTCGAGATAAAGAGGGCTTCCACTAAGAAGCGTTCTACTCCTGAACGTTTTTCCGCAGTTTCTGAAAGAACGGGTCCTGTTCTTCCCGGCGCCGAAGGTCTGCGAAGATTCGCGACCAATCATAGTCAAACTGCGCTGCGTATTGTTCGCGAAACTCATGAATTTCGCGCAGGACCTCGTCCTCACCGGGGTACTCAGGCGTGAAGGCTTTCGGGGATGCAGATGAGGAGCAATCCATAACCGTGTTCCTTGAGTATACGTCTCAAAGTTACTTGCGATAATTAAGTTTCACCCGCTTGGACTCACTCGTTCAGATCGAATCAGGGGCGCAACCACGTCTTCCGGAATGGCTGCGGAAAGGCCGCACGCATTTCCAATCCGTTCATCTGCTGAAAACTGAATTGCGGCAACGGCGTCTGCATACCGTTTGCGAATCGGCGCGCTGTCCCAACATTCATGAGTGTTTTCATCGCGGGGCGGCCACGTTCATGATCCTGGGCAACTTGTGTACTCGGGG
>CAXTWT010000420.1:0-2824 GCA_964247955.1 uncultured Bryobacteraceae bacterium | reverse complement strand
CGCCTGAGCATGGATCGCCCGCATTCGATAAAAACTTCCCGCTCAAATAAGCCGGGAGGAATAGGCAGTTCAACTTTGGTTTTCTCGGATTTCTTCGTTCCATCAATGCTGAGAGCTGTTTTAACGCCTCGCGCCTTGCACCTCTCAATCACTTTAAAGAGGTGGCTCAGATCGAAAGTTTGTGCTCCGTAGAGGATCGACTGTGAGTTGCTATAAGGAGGATCGCAATAGATCAGATCACCAAAACGAGCGTTCTCCATCGCTTCCTCATATTCCATTTGAAAAAACTGGGTGCCTACTGTCCGCCGTCGCCACTCATTCACTCGTTCGCCGAAACTGCGGGGATGAATTGGATCATGGATGCCACAGGGTGTAGACATGTATCCGTCTGCTTTCCTGAAACGCACTACACCTCCGTAGCAAGATCGGCATAGAAAAAGCAGATCAGCCCCGTTCGGACGGGTGTTGTAAGACGCTTTGATTTTTTCGTACTGCCTGACCTTTTCTCCTTCCTGCATGAATAACCATCGCTCAGCGTACCAAAGCTTCAGAAGTTCAGGGTCAGCAGCAAGCGTTTGCCAGATCTCTACCAAAGGCTTAAAGGAATCGGATGCCACGGCTTGTGGGGGGGGCCAAGGTAGCTAACACCGCACCACTTCCGACAAATGGTTCTATATAGCGGTTGAACTGCGAAGGAAAGTAAGAGGCAATCTGATGGGCAAAACGCTGTTTGTTGCCGATCCACTTCAACAGGCCGACTTTGAACGGCTGGACGACTAGTCCGGACGAATCAAGACTAAGTTGTGTAGGCATCCTAGATCCTTCATACGTGATTTTACCCGTTTGATCAAATCAATTGCTTGGATTAGCCCAACGTTTCAGTTAGGGCAACATAGTTCTTGCTGTTGTTCCAGGAGTAACCCGTACGCACTTTTAGGACTTCGTACCCAACCTCACTCCCGGCGCAAGAACACGGCCGCCAGGGGCGGCACGTCGATTGTGATGGAGTAATTCTTTCCGTCGTAGCCGAACGGCACGGTTTCGATGCCGCCGAAGTTGCCGCGTCCCGAGCCTCCGTAGTGCTTGGCGTCGGAGTTGAAAATCTCCCGCCAGAAGCCTTTAGACGGGACACCCAGGCGATAGCTGTCGCGGGGAACCGGACTGAAGTTGCAGACAACCAGGATCGTCGGCTCTGACTCATTGCCTTTGCGAAGAAAGCTGATGATGTTCCGTTCCGCTTCGTTCGGGTCAACCCACTCGAAACAGGACGGACTATTCTCGAGCGTGTGCAATGCGCCTTCCGTGCGGTAATGCCGGTTCAGATCACCGATCAGCAGACGGAGCGCGGCATGCCGGTTGTATTGGAGGAGCGCCCAATCGAGGCTTCTGTCATGAGCCCACTCCGACCATTGGCCAAACTCGCCGCCCATGAACAGGAGCTTTTTACCGGGCTGCGCGTACATATACGAGAACAAAAGCCGCAGATTCGCGAACTTCTGCCAATCGTCGCCGGGCATCTTGCGGATCAGCGACCCTTTGCCGTAAACCACTTCGTCGTGCGACAAGGGCAGTACGAAGTTTTCATTGAAGGCGTACAGCATTCGGAATGTCAGCTCATTGTGGTGGTACTTGCGGTTGACCGGGTCTTCCGCCATGTATCGCAAGGTGTCGTGCATCCAGCCCATATCCCACTTGAAGCCGAACCCCAGCCCGCCGTTATAGATGGGCCGCGAAACCTTCGGCCAGGCAGTGGATTCTTCCGCAATCGTTTGCGTGTCCGGGTGTTTGCGGTAGACAGCCTCGTTCATGGTCTGCAAAAACGAGATGGCGTCCAGGTTTTCTCTGCCGCCATACTGGTTCGGAATCCACTCGCCGCCTTTGCGCGAGTAATCAAGGTAGAGCATGGAAGCAACACCGTCCACGCGCAAGGCATCGGCGTGATAGTGATCGAGCCAGAACAGGGCGCTGCTCAGGAGAAAGCTGCGCACCTCACTGCGACCGTAGTTAAAGATGAAACTGTTCCAATCGGGATGAAAGCCGCGTCGCGGGTCGGGATGCTCATACTCATGCGCGCCGTCGAAAAAGCCGGGGCCATGCTCGTCGCTGGGAAAGTGCGACGGCACCCAGTCAAGAATCACACCGATGCCGTTCTGGTGAAATTGATCGATCAGGGCCATGAACTCCTGCGGGCTGCCGTAACGGCTGGTGGGCGCAAAAAATCCGGTGACCTGATAGCCCCAGGAGCCGAAGAACGGATGCTCCATGACGGGCAGAAGTTCTACATGAGTGAAGCCCATCTCCTTGACATATGGAATCAGTTGTTCCGCCAATTCACGATAGGATAAGGAACGATGGCTGCCGTCCGCTGCCCGCCGCCATGAGCCGAGATGGACTTCGTAGATCGAGATCGGAGCATCAAAGCTATTCGGGGAACGGCGATTCACCATCCAGTCGCCATCGCCCCAGTTGTAGCTGAGATCCCACACGACGGAAGCAGTTTGCGGCGGAGTTTCCTGCAAAAAGGCGAACGGGTCTGCCTTATCGGCAGCGTAATAATTCAGATTCGATTCGACGCGATATTTGTAGTGGCTGCCGGGAAACACGTTGCCGATAAAGCCGTCCCAGATTCCACCGCCGACAGGCTGCAGGTAATTGGCGGAGTTCTGCCATCCGTTGAAATCGCCGATGACGGATACAGAGCGGGCATTGGGCGCCCAGACAGTAAATTGCGTGCCGCCGCGCTCGGGAAAGTGATGCGAACCGAAAACGTCGGCCAGTTTGCTATGCGTGCCTTCCAGAAAATAATGGATATCGCTTTCGTTGA
>CAXTWT010000419.1:0-3033 GCA_964247955.1 uncultured Bryobacteraceae bacterium | reverse complement strand
CCGCAGCGTCCGTGTAGCCGCGTCCCTCGCCGCCCACGTTGAAGTTTAAGAGCGTGCCGGCTTTCCCCGCCACCTCGCCCAGGTGACAGGCGCCGCAGGAGCCGGTCTGCCGAGTGGCGAGGACGCCGCCGAACTGCGTGAGAATTCTGTCCGTTCGAACCGGATCGAAGAAGAGCAGTTTCCCGAGATAGCGCTTGGCCTCGGTAGTCTGGAACTGCGGGTCGGACGTGACAGTTCCATCCGCGAGTCGCGGTAAGGGGAGGTGGGCATCGTCCGGCACCATCAATTTCTGCAGCCCGCCGACCTGCTGGTCGATATACTGGCGTAATTGGTTGACGCTTTCGTCCTGAGCGGCGGCCGCTCCGCCGCTCAGGAGGAAAACGGTGAGTGCGGCCGCCCCCTTCCATAGAAAAGTATGCCGGTTAGCCTGCCTCAACGTCGGAGCGTCTCCGTGTTGATAAGCTGACTGTGCAGAGTATCTTCTTGGTTCGTTCTTCATCTTCTGCCTTTCGGTTCGTTCTTCATAAATGTCTGTGGTTCAGGCTCAAGGGCGGATCATCTACCACCTGGACCTGGAACGTCCATTTGCGCCGGTGGTGGCGTACCTTGTTAACAAAAATTGAAAAGAGCTATGCCCGGCAGTTGGCGCCGAGCTCAAAAACGTCAAACGACTGCTACGCTTGCAAACGTGTCTCCTGGACCACATCCTCCGCTTCGGCGTGGCTGCTGAGGAATGAATAAGCCACCTGACAAAGCACCGTTCGGTTCGGTAGTATGTTGGCTTCGAAGACGTGGGATTTCGATAAATATCGTATTGAAAGTACATCCAGGACTCCCCGAATTATGGGCTTACTCACACCCCTTCGAAAGCGGAGTTCGCATTGAAAATTCCCGTGCATTTAGACTTACTTGGCACACATATAACTCCGGGTCTATAGTGCCATCGATGTTAGGAAAGGCGATATGATCTGGATCAGGTTAACCAAACAAAAGTACGAGGAACAGTTATATTTATTGCCGATGTTGTCTGGTCGCGGAACATTGTTGGGACCCGGTCGGGCAAGCCATTGCAGACTACTCTTGTTACTTCGAACACCTTGCAGCCCCGTTATTAGGAGAGGAATAAGCCATGTTGCAGATTCACCCGAATGCCCGTACGATCCCGACCGTGCGCGCCGACATTGCCCGCTCGGAGGAACCAACCGGCGTCTTGGCTCAGCGTTACAGCGTCAGCACCGAGACGATCCGCAAGTGGCGGAAGCGCGGTGTCGAGGATTGCCAAGCTCATTCCGCCCAGCCACACCAGTTGCCCTGGAAAGCGACCGAAGAAGAACGCGCGGTGGTCTGCACTTTGCGCCGGATCACGAACTTTGCCCTGGACGATCTCACCTTCATCGTCACGCATTTTCTGCTACACCTCAATCGTGACAGCATCTGGCGCATTCTGAAAGCGGAGGGACTCAACCGTCGACCCGCTCCTGCTTCTCCCCAACCGGTCAAAGGAAAAGGACCTTTAAAGACTATGATCTTGGTTTTATTCACATCGACAGCAAACATTTGCTGAAGCTGAAGACCAGTGATGGCCAACGGCGCAAACGTTATCTCTATGTCGCCATCGATCGATGCTCACGCTCTGTGCATTTAGGAGATTCGGGCAGCACCACCGGGCCGCATCTGCGCTTCCAGGTCATGGACCACACTTCGCCGCTGAAGGCGTACGGCTTGCCGTTGGCTTTCGACCGGATGCTGCTGCAAGGCCAGATAACCGACAGCGTCAACGGAACAGGAGAGAAACTTTCCGAAGGCACGCCGGTTCCGATTGATTATACTCATCGCACTCTGCTGCATGGTGCAATGCCGTTGACCTTGGATGTGCTGAGTTTAAATAGCCCTATGCTCAGTTGGCTGCATAGGAGATGACAAACCGATGACCAAAGAACGATTGATTGCGCTGTGGGAAGAGTACGTGGCCGACGAGTTTATGGTGAAAGATACACAAGCCGCCATCGACACGATGTGCGACGAGGCTTATGTAAACGATGTCCCCACGCTGGCAGGCGGGCATGGAAAAAAGGAGCTGCTGGCCTTCTACTCGCAGAACTTTATTCCCGTCATGCCGCCGGATACAGCTATCACGCCCGTCTCGCGCACGGTCGGGGAGAACCAACTGGTAGACGAAATGATTTTCTCGTTCACTCACTCCCAGCCGATCCCCTGGATGCCGCTGGGGGTCGAGCCGACGAACCGGAAAGTACAGATTCCGCTCGTAGCCATTGTCGGCTTTCGGGACGACAAGCTGGTGCATGAACACATTAGTGGGACCAAGCTTCAGTGCTGAAGCAAATCAGCCTTTTGAACAATCCGGCGCTGCCCGTCTTTGGCGTCGAAACAGCAGAAAAAGTGTTGCATCCCGAACTGCAAACAAGGGAAGAACTGGTTTAATCATGCCATTCGACCCATTCGCGCTCGCCTTGCGTTTGCAACTAAAATACAAGATCATCGAATTATGACGGAGGGCATGCATTTGGTTCGCGAGAAATCGGGCGAGAACGTCCGAGTCTCGCCCGCTCAAGTCTCCGGCCTCCTCAACTGTGGAGATTACAAGCCCGGACGGAGTTCCCGTTTAAAGCACATCCGGGTCACTGCGTGTTCGCCTGAAAGGCCCAAACTTTTATGCCTCCGAGTTCCATCAGCATTCTCCTGCAATCCCTCTTCTATGTAATAAGCGGCGTGAATCACTTCTGGCATCCAAGCTTTTATCTGCACATCATGCCCGACCATTACTCCCACCCGGATACTCTGGTTCGGATCAGCGGAGCGGCAGAAATCCTTGGTGGTATCGGATTGTCGGTACCCGCGACAAGACGTGTTGCCGCCCTCGGCATTTGCGTCCTGTTCGTCGTCTTTCTCGATGTACATCAATTTATGCTCCGCCATCCGGAACGCTTTCCTCAACTGCCGAATTGGGTGTTATGGGCGCGTTTGCCGGTGCAGGCCGTTCTCATTGCTTGGGCTTGGCGCTATGCCCGGAAA
>CAXTWT010000418.1:0-3043 GCA_964247955.1 uncultured Bryobacteraceae bacterium | reverse complement strand
TCCTACGACCTGCCACGATAGCTTCCGCTGATGCGACGTTCCGGGAGCTATCCTTATTCGCCTCTGTGTCTCGCGACTGAAACGGCTCGCGTCAATAAGTTGACTGCCCAGGCGGTCATGGATATGCTGGTGATCTGGCAAGGCCGCTTTAGCGACGATAAGTGCGGTGCTCCTCAAGCTCAGCCGATCTGCTGCTTCTGCACGGCGATCAGACGCCAGTTTTCAAGCGCAGCGCGACGATGCGGCGCAGCATCGCGCTCATAGTCCGCGCTTTCGGTAACAGCGCGAAACGCAGCGTAGTTGCCGTACTCCACAAGGACTACGTCATCCCACGGTTCGTCTTCGGAGCCGACGAGAGAAGCGATCACGGAACCGACAAAAGCCGGCTTGAAATTTTTGGTGTTCTCGGATTGCGACGCAATTTTTGCGAATGCCGGAACATAGCGTTGATAGTAAGCTTCCTTTCCCGAGCAGGGAGCAAATTGACTGCTGCCGCCATAGTCGGCCTGCTTCTTATAGCGGAGCAGGTTGAGCATGACAAACGGCGTGTTCTCGGGAATAGCTGCTGCTCCGGCAGCAATGTCTTGGGGACTGAGTTCAGTGAGCTGCATGGTGTGTTCTTTCTCCTTGGCGATGGTCGTTGTGAAAATTTGTAGCAATTACGACTAGTACTTCGAATCTGCGGTTTTCCAGTGGTCCTTCAAAGCATCGGCCGTCTCGCGCGGTGCTTGCAGCGGAAACCAATGACCGGTGTCGAACTTGAGCACGCGACGCGCTCTGGTGTCTTCTGCGAGCCGGTCGGCGAAAGCAATCGGGCAGGCGTGATCGGAAATTCCCCAAAAGACGAGGCCGGGCGAGCTGATGTTAGCCAATCCAGGCTGCCACTCGCTCCCAACACGTAGCGCAGAACGGTAAAGGCTAAGAATGCAGTCCTTCATCTGTCCATCAATGCGGTTGGCCGCGTCTCCTGCTAAGGCCGACGGCACCCCCATTTGCTCCATTCGTTTGCCAAACTCCGTCGGGTTGAGCTTGGCCATGAACTCCTCGCCTGCTCCTGGCGTTTGAAAGATCTTGGCCAACTCGTGCCACTCGTACTCCTTGCTCACAGGCCCGTCGCCGGCCGCCCAGGTTCTCACCAGATCAGGCCGCAAGGACGCTACTCGGACAACGAAGATGCAGCCCCAATCGTGACCGACCAAGTCGACCGGCTCACGCTGCTGCTCCAGTTCCGCGATGATCCAACCGACGTATTCTTCCTTAGTCGCAGTGAAGCCGTCTGGGACTGGACTATTGAAGCCGGGCAGAGCGAGGGTCACGACATCGGGCCGGTCTAAGTGCTCCAGTATGGGATTCCAGACACGGTAGGTGTCAGGAACTCCATGAATGAAGACTGCAGGCATAAATTGTCCTTTCTGTTTTCTTGCCGCGAGCGTCAGAGCACCGGGCAGAGACTGCTAAAAAAAGCCCGTCATCTGCTTAAGCCGGCCGTCCTCCCCAATGCGCGAGTAGCTCGTCCCGTTTGCGAGTATCTGGCCCTGAGCGTCGAACATGGTCCAGTTACAAAGGCCCTGATCGTGGTGGTTGAAAAACTTGTCGTTCCTGAAATGAGCGCCAGGGTATTTCTGCTTCGAAAGCTCGATTCGTGCAATGAGATCTTGACGCCCATGACGCTGATCGGTGGGATCGGTGTAGACGCAGTCTTCAGCAACGCAGCTCTCGATGAGCTTCACTCGCTCCTCGGCGCTGATGTCCGACCAAGCGGATAGATAAATGTTCCATACAGACAGATAGTCTTGGGTGGGCATAAAGGTCCTTTTCTCATCGTCCAGGGCCCGGGATCTCTGATGAGGCCGGACCCGAACCTGAGGACTACTTGACACTTTTCTATGTTGACGTTATATGATGAATTTGTCAATAGTGATAAAGTAATAATCGTGAAACCGCTAGGTGCGGATGGGAGCCGCAAGAGAGATGCGGTTGTCACCGCTGCGACTGCTGTGTTTCTGCGGTACGGTCATGCGCGGACTACGATGAACGATGTCGCAGAAGAGGCCCGTATCTCGCGGCCTGCGCTTTACCTGGTGTTCCCGCGAAAAGAAGACATTTTTGCCGCTGTAACGGAGCGTCTGATACAGGACAAACTCCAGCAATACCGGGAAGCGCTGCCGAAAATGCGAACTCTCAAGCAGAAGCTGCACTTCTGCTGCGAGCAATGGGCCGGGGTAGGATACGACCTGACAAAGGCGCATCCGGACGCCAAGGATGTTTTTAATCTGGATTTCGCTCCTGTGCGCGAGATGTATGCAGTTTTAGAGGCATTCTGGGCGGATTTGCTTCGCGATGCCGTAGCCGCTTCTAAGCTGAGAACCACGCCGGAGGAGCTTGCGCGCATCTTGATCTTTTCGATGCGGGGTTTCAAGGATATCGCCGAGGATGCAGCTCACATGCGCCGCCTCATCGCCTTACAGGTCGATGTTGTTCTGGCTGCCATAAAGTAATCGTCAGATCCCCCCTGAAGTGGTGAGGCTCATTCGGTAAACAAAAACGTAAGTGGAGAAATCCGTCAATGTCACAAATAGCTTGCGAAAGAAGGAGATAAATGCAGCTTCCTACGCCTTCCAACGTCATCGCCCCTATGGTGGTTTCGGGACTTTTCATCGCCCTCACTTCGTTGCTCAGGGAGCCTACTCGTAAACAGTTCAGCGCCCTTATGATTGCCGGTGCAGGCTTTGTTTACTTCGGAGGCGGTTTTCGCTTTTGGGAGGTTGCCTACGGTGCGCTTTTCCTTTGGCTCGCCTTTCGTTCGTTGTCGGATTACCGGTTCGTAGGCGTGGGATGGATTCTTCATGTCTTGTGGGATATTCTTCACCACCTCTATGGTCGCCCGATTCTTCCATTCATTCCGCTCTCTTCTTTCGGGTGTGCTATCTGCGACACGGGAATTGCTCTCTGGTACTTCCTCGGCGCACCTTCCATTTGGGTCGGTAGAAAATAACCTAACTTAGTTGAGAGTTCTCGATGAGTAAAAAATTGCATAAACCTT
>CAXTWT010000417.1:0-3102 GCA_964247955.1 uncultured Bryobacteraceae bacterium | reverse complement strand
CTGTCCGACACAGCACCGGCAGCCCGAATGCCGGAAGCAATCGCACCCTCAATGGAGGCGATGTCGGCGTAATCGCCGCAGACAAACAGACGGTCCGACAGCTTCACGGATTTTTGCACCGTGGCGAGTGCGGGTGGTTCCTGAAGCGGCGTGGCGTTCTCAATATTGTAAGTTCGCAGATGACGCCAGCGGGAAACGGAAGCGCCGTACCAGTCGGTGAGTTGGCTTCGAACTAACTCTTCCAAGTCGGGCCTGTTTCGGTAAGCCGGATGAAGAACACTCACAGATACCAGGGAAGAATGCAAAGGCGCATAGCTCCGCTGCAACTCGGTAGGAACGCAAAGATTGTTGATCGGGCCGGAGCCGTCGCCGTTCAGCACCAGCCAAGGTCCTTTTACCGGTGACTGAGGCGCGGCGTAGTAAAGGCAAGTCACTGCCGTGGATTTGTGCGGGAAAGACTTTCCGAGCAGCCGCGATGCTTCCGAATGATTTACTGCCATTACAATTTTTTGGCAATCCAAACGCTCGCCGGTAGCCAAGCGTACGCCCGCATCATCCATGCTTGTTACGTTTGCACGAAGACGCAAAACGCCGCTAGGGAGACGATCCGCCAACTGCTGCGGAATGGCTCCCATGCCGTGGGCGGGTAAAGCGGCGCTTCCCAGGGCAAACATGCGGAAAACGAACTCAAACTTGCGGCTGGAAGTAACGAGATCGGTTTCTAAGAAGATGCCGCCAAGGAACGGCTTGAAAAATTCCAGAATGATCTTTTCGGAAAATTTCAGTTCTTGCAGGCGCTGGGTGGTTGTGGTCTCCGGGTGCGCCAGCACTTTTTCCAAAGACGGTCCGCACACGCGCTGACGCAGGCGCAGGATGCGGAGCTTGTCGGCAAAGGTAGTGACCGGCGCAAGGGCAGTGGGAAGCGCACTCCCCGGCTCCCGTGTCGGATCGGCAAGAGTATGGAAAGCATCGCGCGAGCGCACAACCGCTCCGGCGTGAAAGGATTGAAGCTGAAGCGGCCCGTAATGAAGGATGCGCTGCGTTTGCGGATAAGCCGTCAGCAGCACCTGAAAGCCGCGATCCAGGCGGTAGCCGTCTTCTACATCCGTAGCGACCCGGCCTCCCACGCGATCTGAGGTTTCAAGCAGTACGCAGGTGATGCCCTTCTCCTGTAACCGGAGAGCGCAGGAAAGCCCGGCAAGTCCGGCTCCAATAATGACGACAGGCTGTGCAAGCATGCGAACTGTTCTTTAAATCACAGGCGAATCGTCGCCCAGCATGGCCTTTCGCACGATCCTGATGGGCGGGAAACCCTGACGCAGGAAGTCATTGTGAAACTTCTCCAGGGAGAAATTCGCCCCTTGCCGCCTTTTGAGGTCGGCTCGCAGTTTCAGGATTTCCAGCTTGCCGAGCGTGTAATACAGATACGTCGGATCGGAAGTGCCGCGTTTAGTTTCCACCTGCCCCGTTTCCTTTGATTGATAGCCTTCCTTCTGGAAAAACTCAATGGCTTGGTCGGTTGTCATCTCCCCGGTATGCATCTTGATACCGACAACGAAACGGGCATCCCGAAGAAGCGCGTCCTGGAGTTGGCCGAGATGGATCATGTTTGCTTCCCGCTTGTCTTTTGCCCCTGTGCCGGGCTGCCCATAGCCTTGTTCCAGCATCATTTGCTCGCAGTAATGCGCCCAGCCTTCGGCGTTGGAAGAAGCGCCCAGGGTCTTGCGAACACGGCTGGGCGCTTGCTGCACCCAAAGAAACTGAACGTAGTGGCCGGGATAAGCCTCGTGGACCGAAGTACTCACGATGGTTCCGACGTTGAACGCATGCATGAAGCCCTCCGTCCGTTGAGGCTGCCAGGACTTTTCAGGCAGCGTCACATTGAAATAGGCTTCCTTTGCGACGCGCTCGAACGGCCCCGGCGTGTCCATAGACGCGAAGGTGGTGGCGCGCATAAAAGGCGGTGTTTCTTCCAGGGTGGGCCGCAGGTCGGAAGGAATCGTGACGATGCGCTTTTCACGAATAAATTGAATCAGACCGCTAAATGTGTCCCGAAAGCTTTGCAGCAGTTGCGAGGGCGCGGGATGGTCGCGTCCCAACTCCAGGAGAATCTGTGCAGGCGTTTTTGACGGATCGACTTCCTCCGCGATACGGCGGAAGTCCGCCTGGTTTTTGTCGAGGTCGGCATAGGCAATCTCCAGCAGTCGCGGGAGCGGAAGATCCACCATTTCGGCATAGGCAAGTTTCTGCCTGAACACGTCAGCGCCGATGCGAAAATCACCATGAGAACGCGGCAGCACGTTTGATTGCAGCCAGGCGCGGTAGGCTTCTAAAGCGCGCAGCACATCGGCATTGGTTTTGGCAAACTCGTCTTTTAATTGTTTATCTCGAACTTCGGTGAAAGCGGCGGGAACATCGTTGCGCACAAAATCGATGTTGCCGGACAACTGCTCCAGCGCGATCTCCGTAGAAATGCGGGGCGGATTCTGGAGGTTTTGATGCGCGGCGTCCAAGAAAGCAGGGGCCTGTTTTTCACGCGCAATGAGCGAACGCAGCCGGTCTTCCGGCGGAGCGAACTTCCGCTCCATGAGCGTAAACAGGCTGGCAGTAATGCCGCTGGAGTAAGTATCAGGATTCTTCTCCCAGGGGCGAATCGTTTCAAGCGTTAACAGCGTGGAGCGGATATTGCTTAGAACCAACTGACGGTCCGCTTGCGTGCTTCCGTCCAGTCCATCGGGGGGAAAGGCCGAAACTTTGCGCTCAAA
Organism: uncultured Bryobacteraceae bacterium; assembly: GCA_964247955.1. GTDB lineage: Bacteria > Acidobacteriota > Terriglobia > Bryobacterales > Bryobacteraceae > Bog-105. The sequence continues at coordinate 337 of CAXTWT010000417.1, read as the reverse complement.
GGCGTGGAGATCGGAAATCTGCCGCTGGATATTTTCGCGCGATAAATTTTCCAGTTGGGAATCAAACTGATGGAAGCCGAGAACCGTGGCCTGAGTCGGCTGATACTTGAGGTACACTCCATCCAGGTAACTGTCCGCCAGTGCGCGAAACTCTTCAGTCGTTGACCGCGCCATAATAGGCCTGGCAAAAACACTGCTTACTATAAGAAGGAGGGAGGTTGCGCTTTTATTCCTCACCTTTCCCTCGATAGCTTTCCATGACACCCCATCAGTCTACCCTGAAAAAGTCAAGTCACTCCCGAACTGCTTGCCTTTCTTAACTTTCGCAAAGCGTGCG
>CAXTWT010000416.1:0-3103 GCA_964247955.1 uncultured Bryobacteraceae bacterium | reverse complement strand
CGCGCTACGGAAGTGACGTACCTGGGCTTTGTTTACGGCACGATGGCGGCGCTGCAACGGATGATGCCGCACAATCACGGCACGATCGTGCAAGTCGGCTCCGGGCTGGCGTTCCGGTCGATTCCATTTCAAGCCGCCTATTGCGGCGCAAAGCATGCGATTGTCGGCTTCACGGATTCGCTCCGGTCTGAATTGATTCATGCGAAAAGCAAGATTCGCATCACAGCCGTGCATCCAGCCGGAATGAACACGCCGCAATTTAGCTGGTCCCGCACGCGCTTGCCGCGTCAATTACAACCTATTCCTCCGATCTACGAGCCGGAAGTGACGGCCCGTGCGGTTTACTGGGCGGCGCATCACAAGCGGCGCGAGGTCTTTGTCGGCGCGCCAACCCCGGCGGTGATCTACGGCCAGAACCTTGCGCCCGGACTCGGTGACTGGTACTTGGGAAAGACCGGATATGAGTCACAGCAGACTTCAGAGCCGGTCAACCCTAATCGGCCAGACAATCTGTTTGAGCCGGTGCCGGGGGATTTTGCAGCACGCGGCGTTCTTTCGGAAAAAGCGCTTGACTTCAGCTTGCAGAGTTGGGCGAGCCTGCATTGCCGATGGGCCGGGCTTGCTGTGAGCGCTCTCGCCGGGGCAGGGGTGCTGTTATGGAAAAAGCGGTCCTGAACAGCACTCCGTATTCATTGGCTGTCTTCTTCCCGAACTGGTCACAGCTCCGGTCGACCCCATAAGGCTGCATGGCAAGATAACGGAATGGGTAAACTGTCTTCGTTTCTCCTGTTCGCTTGTGTTTCGCTGCAGGTTGCCTCGCTGCTGCCCCCTGAAGGAGAGCAGCAACTGGCGCGGGAGATCTACCGGGAAATGATCGAAAGCAAATCGGGCTTTTCCACCGGTTCCACAACCCCGATTGCGCAAGCCGTAGCAGCGCGGTTCAAAGCGGCGGGCTTTGCGGACTCGGATATTTACGTCGGCGGAGCGAATCCGGCCAAGTACAACGTCGTGGTACGCTATCACGGAACCGGGGCGCGCAAGCCTATTTTGCTGCTCGCTCATACCGATGTGGTCGAGGCCAAGCGCGAAGACTGGACAGTAGATCCGTTCCAGTTTCTGGAGAAAGACGATTACTTCTATGGGCGCGGCACTTCCGACGACAAAGCGCAGGCGGCGGTGTGGGTCGCCAATCTGCTGCGTTATAAGCGCGAAGGCTTTCGCCCGGATCGCGATCTGATTGTGGCGCTCACTGCGGACGAAGAAGGCGGCGGACCGTACAACGGCGTGGATTGGCTGCTGAAAAATCATCGCGACTTAATCGATGCGGACTTTTGCCTGAACGAAGGCGGACGCGGCGAGAGCGCCGGGGGCAAGCGCATCGCCAACGACATCGGATTAGCCGAGAAGACCTACGCCGATTTTCGTCTCGAAGTCCGCAACAAGGGCGGGCACAGTTCTCGCCCGGTACCTGACAACGCGATCTATCATCTGGCGGGAGCGCTATATCGTTTATCCAGCTACTCCTTCCCGATGCAGTTGAACGAAGTGACGCGCGCTTACTTCGGGCAGATGGCGAAAATCGAAAAAGGCCAGACAGCGGCGGATCTGGCGCAAGTAGCGCAGGGTTCGCAAGAGGCGATGCAGCGGGTGGCAAAGCAGTCGCCGGGCATGAACTCCATGCTGCGCACCACGTGCGTGGCGACACAGTTGGAAGGCGGGCATGCCCCGAACGCTCTGCCCCAATTAGCAGCGGCGAACGTAAATTGCCGCATTTTCCCGGACGACACGGTGGAAAATGTACTTGCGACCTTGAAGAGAGTTGTTGCGGATGACCAAGTAGCCGTGACGATCAAAACGGATGAAGGCAAAGCGCCGCCCTCGCCGATGCGCCCGGACATCCTGAAAGCGTTCGCGGGAGTGACCGATACGATGTGGCCGGGCGTGATTACTCTGCCTGAGATGGCAACGGGAGCTTCCGACGGACGCTATCTGCGCGAGGGCGGCATTCCGACCTACGGCATCCAGGGCTTCTTTATGGACCGCGACGATGTGCGGGCGCATGGCCGCGATGAGCGCATGCCTGTGCAGTCGTTCTATGAGGGCCAGACATTCTTGTATGAGCTGGTGAAAAAGCTGTCCGCTCCGGGACAGTCCTGATTCCTTCTGTTTCTGACGCAAAGGCAGTGATACCGTGGTTTCAAGGAGCATTTGATGTCCCACTCAACCAGACGCGACTTCCTCAAGACTGGCGCTTCCGTAGCGGCGGCCGGTTTGACCGTCCTTCCACTGACTTCCGCGCCCGTCAAGCGGTCTGCTACGGACTGGGTAACCCTGGGCCGATCCAACGTAAAGGTTACTCGCCTGGCTTTGGGAACAGGCAGCCATAGCGGAGCCGTCCAGCGCCATCTCGGACAGGAACAGTTCACTCGTCTCGTGCGTTACGCCTATGATCGCGGCATTCGGTTCTTCGAAACGGCGGAAAGCTACCACGGCATGCCGGAAATGCTCGCCACAGCGCTGAAAGGAATTCCGCGCGAAAGCTATGTGTTGATGACCAAGTACAGCACCCCGGCTTCGGGCGATCCGCATCCCAAGATCGACCAGTTCCGCCAGCAACTCAACACGGACTACATCGATATTCTGCTGCTCCATTGCCTGCGCCAGCCGACTTGGTCTACTGACTACCAAAGCTTGCAGGACGGCTTTTCCGAAGCCAAGGAGAAGAAAGTCATTCTTTCGCACGGCGCTTCCGTACATGGCCTGCCCGCGCTGCGGACATTTCCCGGCAATGACTGGCTGCAGATTGCGATGATCCGCATGAATCACAACGGGACGCGCATGGACACGCCGGAAACGCAGGATGTTGAAGCGCAGGGAAACGTGAATGAGGTCGTCGCGCACACAAAGAAAGTGCATGCGGAGGGAATGGGCGTTATCAGCATGAAGCTGGTCGGCGAAGGCCGTTTCACGCGCGCCGAAGATCGGGAAGCCGCGATGAGGTTTGCGATGAATCTCGGTTGTGTTGACGCCGTGACGATTGGTTTCGCGGACACGGCCCAAATCGATGAAGCAATCGAACGCATGAATCGCGTGATGAATACTT
>CAXTWT010000415.1:0-3107 GCA_964247955.1 uncultured Bryobacteraceae bacterium | reverse complement strand
GAAGAGATTCGCCGCCGGGGGCTGCTGCTTTCGGAGTTTCCCCTGGGCGCTCCGGCTTATCCGCAGAACTTTCCCATTCGAAACCGGATTGTCAGCGGGTTGTCCTTGGGAGTGGTCGTCATTGAGGGCGCGCAGCATAGCGGTTCCGCCATTACTGCCAAACTGGCGATGGATCAGGGAAGGGAAGTGTTCGCGGTTCCAGGAAATATCACATCCAAGATGAGTTGGGGGCCGAACCTGCTCATTAAAGATGGGGCAAAACTGGTTCAGGAATGGACCGATGTGACAAACGAGTTACCTGCTTCCGTGCGGCGCGACCTAGTTTCTAACGCTCAGCAAAAGATTTTATGTGAAACCGGGGAAGCGGCTTTGCCCACGGAGCCGACCGAAGCGGAGGCGCCGCAAAGGGCGCTGGCCCGGAAATTGCTACAACACCTGCAAGTCGATGTGCCTCAACAACTTGACACACTGCTTGAAACTTTTGAGGGGTTCTCTTCATCTGAGTTGATCGGCGCTCTCTTTGATCTTCAAATGTCGGGGCTGGTCCGGCAATTGCCGGGACGGAACTTCGTCAAGGTGTGGTAAAAGAGTAGCGTTCTCCTGAGAGGTCCTCGGGATTTTTTATTCCGAACGATAGGTAACAAAGCAGGTATGTCTAAATCACTCGTCATCGTAGAGTCTCCGGCGAAGGCGAAAACAATTGGAAAGTATCTTGGTAAGGAGTACATAGTCAAAGCCTCGTTAGGGCACGTTAAGGACTTGCCGAAGAAGGACTTAGCGGTGGACGTGGATAAGGACTTCACGCCCAAGTACGAAGTGATCGAGGGCAAAAAGAAGCTGATTTCCGAGCTGAAGCAGGCGGCGAAAGGCGTAGACTCGATCTATCTCGCGGCTGACCCGGATCGCGAAGGGGAAGCCATCTGCTGGCATTTAAAGGAGGAGTTGGAGCCTAAGAAATCGGGTAAACCGGCCATCTTCCGGGTCATGTTCAATGAGATTACGGCCAATGCGGTGAAAAAGGCTTTTGACAAGCCGATGGCCGTCAATATCAATCTGGTGGAAGCGCAACAAGCGCGCCGGATATTGGATCGCTTAGTCGGTTATAAAATTTCACCGCTGCTGTGGGACAAAGTGCGGCGCGGCTTGTCGGCGGGCCGGGTGCAAACGGTAGCGCTGCGGCTGATTGTGGAGCGCGAGCGGGAAGTCCAGGCGTTTCAAAAAGAAGAATACTGGACGATTGATGTCGCGCTGAATGCGAAAAAGCCTCCGGTTTTAACGGCGCGACTGAATAAGCGGAATGATGAGACCCCGAAAGTCGAGAACGAATCGTCGGCGACCGCCATTGTGGATGATCTCGACGGCGCAGCTTACCTTGTCCGCTCAGTAGGCACGCGCGAGAAGCGGCGCAACCCGGTGCCGCCGTTTATCACTTCCACGTTGCAGCAGGAATCCTCGCGCAAGCTCCGGTTCAGCGTGAAGCGCACGATGATGCTGGCGCAAGGTCTTTACGAAGGCAAGGAACTGGGCAAGGAAGGCTCAGTCGGCCTGATTACGTACATGCGTACCGATTCGACCCGCGTGTCGGAGGACGCGATTGCTGAAGTTCGCGGATTTGTGGCGGAGCGATACGGCAAGGACGTGCCAAAGGGAACCGATTACAGTTATCTTCCCGAAAAGCCGAACGTTTATAAGACCAAGAAAGACGCGCAAGACGCTCACGAAGCGATTCGTCCGACATCGGTTTTGCACACGCCTGAGTCGCTTGAAAAGTATCTGGCGGAAGATGAGCTGAAGCTGTACCGTTTGATTTGGATGCGGTTTGTGGCGTCGCAGATGAACCCGGCGGTGTTTGACCAGACCACCATTGACATCAACGCCAAAGGCAAGAGCGGTGTCGATTACGTGTTTCGGGCTACCGGAAGCGTGTTGAAGTTTGACGGCTTCCTGAAAGTCTACGAAGAAGGCAAGGACGCAAAGGACGAAGACGATGACGATTTAAAGCACAAGCTGCCTGCCGTAACGGAAGGCGAAACGCTGAAGTTCAAGGAGATCCTGCCGGAGCAGCACTTTACCGAGCCGCCGCCCCGCTACAACGAAGCGACGCTGGTGAAAAAACTCGAATCTGACGGGGTAGGCCGTCCGTCCACTTATGCTTCGATTCTGTCCACCATTCAGGAACGCGAGTATGTGAAGAAGGAAGGCGGCAAGTTTTCGCCGACCGAACTGGGCACCATCGTGACCGATCTTCTGATCGAGAGCTTTAACGATCTCTTCGATGTGAAGTACACCGCCCGCATGGAAGAAGAACTGGACGACATTGAAGAAGGCAAAGTGGAATGGCGTACTGCCATGGCCGACTTCTACGACCGGTTCACGAAGGACCTGGACCACGCGGCGCGAACGATGACCGACATCAAGCGCATGGAGGAGCCGACAGACCTCCTGTGCGAAAAGTGCGGCAAGCCCCTGGTGATCAAATGGGGCAAGCACGGGCGCTTTATCGCTTGCACGGGCTATCCGGAATGCACCAACACGCGCGAGGTGGCGGTGGAACCGACGGACGGCAACAAGGCCGATTTCAGCGAACAGGACGAGGCTGAATATTGCGAAAACTGCGGGCGTCCAATGGTGCTCAAAAAGGGACGCTTCGGGCAGTTCTACGCCTGTTCCGGTTATCCCGATTGCAAGACCACGAAGCAGATTGGCGGAGAGCAGCGCAAGGACGTGGCGCTGGAAGAAAAGTGCCCGCAGTGCGACAGCAATCTGGTGCAGAAGTTCGGACGCTACGGCGAGTTCGTGGCGTGCAGCAATTACCCGAAGTGCAAGTACATCAAGCAGAAAACGATTGGTGTTCCTTGCCCGAACTGCTCCGAAGGAGAAGTGGTCGAGCGCCGTTCGAAGCGCGGCAAAACGTTCTATGGGTGCAGCCGTTATCCCGATTGCGACTTTGTCGCCTGGGGCAGGCCCATTCCCGAAAAGTGTCCGGAGTGCGGCAGCAGCTACTTAATCGAGAAATACCTGAAGACCGGCCTGATGGCGCAGTGCCCGAACACGGAATGCAAGTACAAGCATCCGATTGAGGCGGCGGTCGAGGCAAGCGTGGCGTA
>CAXTWT010000414.1:0-3136 GCA_964247955.1 uncultured Bryobacteraceae bacterium | reverse complement strand
GCTGTCGAAAGACAGCGCCCATGTTGTTGCGACCGGATCTGGATGGCTGAAATCAGAATTACCCCGCTTTTTCAGCAGTTCCGGGCCTCGCTTCCGGTAAAGGTCCATGTACTTCTGTAACCCACAACGATGTTGCTCCAGGTAAGCGCCAGCTTGATCCAGGGCGAGCGGAAGACCGTCCAGAAGTTTTTCCGAAAGTTCCTGCGCCACTGCGCGGTCGGTTTCCGAAGCAGCCGATAGCGGAGCATCTTCCGCGATGATCCCGGCCCGACGCAGCAGCAGAAGAGCGCCTTCCTCCGCATCCATTGTTTCCACTTCCACTCTTTGGGCCAAACCGCCCATGGCAGTGGCGCGGGTGGTCAGAATCACATGGCCCCCATCCGGCGGAAGGAAGGGGCGCACCATGCCGATGTCGTCCGCATTGTCGAGAATCAGCAGCCAGCCGGATTGTTGCCCAAGCCAACGCGCCACCGCTTTCACCGTTACCGTTTGATCCTTTTCCGCGTGTTCCGGCAGATTCAGCAGACCGGCAAGAGTTACGTAACCGGAAATAAGCGCTTCCTGTGAAGCAGCGGCGGCCCAGAGGAGATGGGTGTACTCGTCACGGTGACGACCGGCGTATTCGATGGCGGTTTGGGTTTTGCCAGCCCCGCCCAAGCCGCTTAAGGCTGCGCGTCCCCGTTTGAGGAGCGCTCCCTGCACTCCATCCAGCAAAGACTCTCTGCCGGTGAAGTACGGGTTGCGTGCGGGCACGTTGGACAGCCTCTCAGGGGTCGTGCGTTGCGGGTCCCGAGAGGCTACTGAGGGTTTTTTAGGGCGTCCTCCACTGCATTGGAGACTCGATAAAGAACATCTTCCTGCGCGTCTTTGCCCATGCCGGTTAAAGGTTGAGAGGGAGGGTTTACAGATTGAAAGCGCGAGAGGCTTGGGGTTTGCAGGAAACGGCACGGGCTGACAATGATCGAAAGAATTGTTGCGCCTTCTTTCTCGGCGGCGGCGAGCAAGGGAGGAAGCTCATTGTCGGCGATGAAATCAGAAGCTAGGAAGTCCGCGCTGACAAGCAAGACGGCGACTTTTGCGGAGTCAAGGGCACGCTGGATTTCTTCACGCCAGATTGCGCCGGGCTTGATCTTGGTATCGTCCCAGCACTCCAGGCCGCCGCGCACCAAAGGCTTCAGATGAGTTTGGAGACGCTCAAGCCATTTTTTTTCTTTGTGGCTATAGCTAACGAAGACTTGATTCCGTTCCGGCATGAAGATTAGGAACTATCGTACCGAAATGTCAGTGGTATTCCTGTGCTTTCAGCCAATCGGCCAAGTGTACAGCACGGGCCCTTTTGGGGCTGAGGTCACAACATCGACGGTTTGTTCTTCCGTTGATGCGGATTGAACTCTCCGCAAAACACCGGAAGCACTTGGCCGGGCTTACACTTATGCAGTGCCTCAATAATAGCTGGTACGTAACAGCAGACAATAGGCCAGTGATTGTCGCTCATCGCCACTAACCCGACCTTGCGACCGGAGATTTCGTTCTCATCCGGTAGGCTTTTATCGCCAGTCAGAAGGACATCAAATCCGGCTTTTTCCACGGCTGTCAGCAGCTTTCCGTTCTTGAGCTTGCTCCAGCCGTACTCTGCAGCTCGTTTTACTTCAAACGCTTTGAGAAGACGAAGAAGGGGAGACGGGACATTATGGTCTGCAAGAACCCGTTTCAATGGAAGGGCGTCAACTCTGGCTGGTGAGCGTGGTAGTACGAGAGAATCGTCCTGACCTTATCCACAGGCAGACCATAATTTTGAGCGATTTCTTCCGGTGTTTCGCCTAGCTCCTCGCACTCTATGACCGTGCGCGCCGCAACGCGGTACGGCCCCACCGTGGGTTCGCCGTGAAGCTTCTGGTCGTCTATCTCTACCGCCGGACACCCGATCCAAAATTGACGATCAGTCATACATATTATGTTAACGACTTTTACTCCAACAGTGCAGACTTCGTGCTCCCCACGGGATTGTGCTTCCTAAGAATCTGCCCTTTTCCTTTGAAGCGGCGAATATCAATAAAGGTAATAGTTCCCGGCTGTGCTGTCTCTATGGCCTCCACAATTTCCTGTACATGCGCGGCGATCAATTCTCGATTCTTACTACTCAATCGAACCACGGCAATTTTACGCCCCCTTAGGTTCTGCTGGTGCTCTATGCCCTGATCGTAGGTGAGAAGAACCTGGAAACCTGCGTCTTCCGCCAGCTTCAGCAGTATCCCATTCTTGGAGCCTTTCCACCCTTGGTGATCAACCGTTCGTATGTCGTGAACGGGAATCATCCGTCTTACCCGATGTTGCATTTGTTCATCCAGCAACACGAGTTTACTCACGCCGCCACAATCACCGGGTCCGCACTACGAGCTAAAAAATCGAGCAGCGTCACAATCCGTTCTTTAGGGATAGAAGGGTAATCTATCAACACTTCATCAATGCTGGAATCTTGCAGGCTCTCCAAAATAGCAGAAACCGTTACGCGGGTTCCGCGAAACACCCATGCTCCGCTTACCTTTTCCGGATCACTCTCGATAACTGGACATTGGGACCAGTCCATGAATCTTTGCGGTATTACTTTTGCCATCCTTCCTCACCTTCGATGAATTGCATTATTTGATAACTAAACTCAAAAATCTTTTCGATGCAGATGCTTCTTATTATCTGCCACTATAAGGAGTCTCCAGGTTTTACTCCGTCGTCCTCCGATGACAAACCCTTAGCGATACCCCTGGGCTTTCAGCCAGTCGGCTAAGTGGTCGGGCCAGGTGCGCAGCACGGGATCGTTCGTGGCTAGGCCGACGCCGTGCGGGCCTTGCAGGTAGATGTGCATCTCGGCAGGCACGCCCGCTTTTCGTAGCGCCAGGTAAAATTGGACGCTGTTTTCTACGGGCACTACTTTGTCTTCTGTTGTGTGGAATAAGAATGTCGGCGGCGTTTGAGTAGTCACTTGCATTTCGTTTGACAGTTCATTAATCAACGCCGGGTTCGGCTTCTCACCGAGTAGATTCGTGCGAGAGCTCGCATGGGCGTATGGATCTTGCAGCGTGATGACGGGATAGGCCAGAATCAGGAAGTCGGGCCGGGAGCTTTGGCGCTCAATCGGGTC
>CAXTWT010000413.1:0-3169 GCA_964247955.1 uncultured Bryobacteraceae bacterium | reverse complement strand
CGCTAGCGATTGAGGGCTATCGTTCTGGAACGTTAACCGCATATGAAACTCGGCGGCTGCTCGGATTTGAAACTCGCTATGAGCTGGACAGTTTTCTTAGAGATCACGACGTTTGGGAACACTCTTACTCACTCGAAGATCTTCAGCAGGACCGACAAGCGTTTGCCCTGCTTGATGAAGAAGCGGCCCAACAAAAACATCTGTGATTGTTGTTTCCGACACTTCGCCCCTCAACTATTTGGTTCTTATTGGAGAGGTCGACATTTTAGCTGCGCTCTATGAACGTGTGCTCATTCCAGAAATAGTTTTCCGCGAACTTCAGCATCCGCGCGCACCATTATCTGTGCGGGAATGGATTGCACAAGCACCAGCTTGGCTCGAAGTTCATCCTACTCACACAAATATCTCAAGGGATTTAGCAGCGCTTGATCCGGGAGAACGCGACGCGATTTCATTAGCACTTGCTCTTGGCATTGAAACCATCCTGGTCGATGACAACGAGGGGCGTGGCGCTGCTCGAGACCATGGCCTGCAAGTAACTGAAACTCTTGGCGTTCTTGAACGCGGCGCAAAGCAGGATTTAGTGGATTTGCCGTCAGTTCTCGCTCGCTTACAACAAAACAAGTTCCGCATCCGCGCAGAAATCGTTGAAGATCTGCTCGCGAAGAACGCACGCCGGAAGAATTGATGGGAGAGCCGGATGGAATCGAATGAACAGGATGACATTGTAGACCAAGTGCGGGCAGCACGTCAGGCGTACGCAGAGCAATTTGACTATGATATTCGGCGGACGATTGAAGATTTACAGACGAAGGAGGCGCAGCATCCTGAGTTGCGGGCTGACCTGCATCCGCTAGAGCCGAAGTTTTCGCCCGGAGTTAAAACTGACGGCTGATTGAATAGTCACATCATCTGCAAGTCCAGCCGCCGTCAATGAGCAGGGTATGTCCGGTAATCAAGGAAGCTGCGCCCGAAGCAAGAAATACTACCGCGCCTGCTACTTCCATTGGTTCGCCGATACGATGCAGGGCCGCGATGCGCGTAACTACATCGTCTCGAAATGGAGGGTCGGACAGCGCCGACTCCGTGCCGGGCGTATGAATAAACGTCGGAGCCACGGCGTTGACTCGAATGCCGTATTGGCCCCACTCAACGGCCAAGCATTTGGTTAAGTGCGCAATGCCCGCTTTCGTCATGCAGTACACCGACTCGGACGGAAGCGCCGAAAACCCGGCTTGAGAACTCATATTGATGATGCATCCACGCTTTTGCGGAATCATCACCCGTGCTGCCGCCTGGCTGGCAAAGAATGTTCCTTTCAGGTTGATGGCGAGCATAAGGTCAAAGTCCGTTTCGTTTACGTTTTCAGCGAGATTGCCCGGCGCCACTCCCGCATTATTGACCAGCACATCCAGATGCCCAAACTGAGTCACTGTTGTTGCAATAGCATTGTGGATCTCATCGAGGCGCGTCATATCCATTGGCAGCGGCAAAGCACGGCGGCCCAGCGCTTCGATTTCCGCTGCTAAACCGCCATGCTGATTGACATCTCGCAATCCAAGCGCAACATCAGCGCCCGCGTGAGCCATCGCCAGCGAGATCGCGCGTCCTAAGCCTCTCGCCGCGCCGGTAACGAGCGCCACTTGTCCATTCAAATCAAACCGGGGAAAGTCTTCCATGTGTTAATTGTTCTTCTCTGAAGTTTCCGTTTGGGCAACGGTTTCAATTAAACCATGAATTAAGTCTTGGGCCGCTTGGCGTTGACCGGCGCGCAACAGGGCAAGCGCTTCGGAATCAACAATCCCGTACCACAGGCTTTTTCGCTTTTCGAAGTCGGAGATGCGGCGATTGATCTCGGGCCTTCGCTGTTGCAGGATGTCCAGCAGTTCTTTGTATTCCGGGCCGATTTCCTTTTGAAAGCGCTGCTTGAGGCGCACGGCTATTGCCGGCGCAACACCGTTGGTGGAAATGCCGATTGTCAGGTTGCCCTGGCGATGAAGCGAGCCGTAGCTGTAGCGGCAGTGTTTGGGATCATCCACGGCGTTGCAAAGAACCTTGCGCTCTTCCGCCAAGCGAAAAATTTCAGCATTGTCGGGACGGCTGGTGATGATGAGAAAGCAATCATCCAGATCCTGGGGGCGGAAACCGCGAACTTCCCAGCGAATGGCTCCTCCTTCCGCCAGCTCACGAATCTCCGACACAGCATCGGGGTTGATATAGTACACATCCGCCGAAGCTTCGGCGAGCGCCTGGACCTTGCCCGCCACTTCGTAGCCTTCGCCAGCGACAACACACTTTTTGCCGGTTACATCGAGAAAGATCGGATAACGGAAGTTCATGGCAAGCCGATGGTAGCAGGCACCCGGTTCGCGTTTCCTATGGACATTCCAACGGAACTGTGGTATTGTTCTATGCAATGACCAAAGGAACGGGAAGTCAGCCGAAAAGGTCGGAGGTTTTGCAAGGCACTCTCGATCTGATGATCTTGAAAACTCTGGACGTGATGGGGCCTTTGCACGGATACGGCATCGCCCGCAGAATTGAGCAGTTGAGCCAGGATGTTCTGCAATTGAACGAGGGTACGGTCTATACCTCTCTGCTGCGCTTGTATCAGGCGGGGTGGATTTCCTCGGATTGGGGCGCTTCGGAGAACAACCGGAAAGCGAAGTTTTACTCCATCACCAAAGCGGGACGAAAGCAACTGGCCGAGGAAACGGAGAACTGGGAGCGCATCTCCGGGGTGATCGGACGAGTGTTGCAGGCGGCTGGCGAAAAGTAGCCGTATGCGCAATCCCCTTCGAGAACCGACCCTGCGCCTGTTGGGTTCGCTCCAACGCCGGAAGTTTGAGCGCGAGTTCGATGAAGAAGTACAGGCTCATCTCGCTTCCTTAGCCGAGCGGTTTATTCGGCAGGGTTTATCAGCGGAGGAAGCGTATTACGCGGCCAGAAAACAGTTTGGAGGAGTGACGCAGATGAAAAATGATCTTCGCGAGCGCAGCCGGTTCTCGTTTTTGGAAGCGGTTTTGCAGGACAGCGCCTACGTTTGGCGGCAGCTTCGCCGGTCGCCGCTGTTCGCTATTGCGGCGATTCTCACGCTGGCGCTCGGCATCGGCGCGAATACCGCCATTTTTAGCCTTATCGATCAATTGATTCTCCGGCTTTTGCCGGT
>CAXTWT010000412.1:0-3174 GCA_964247955.1 uncultured Bryobacteraceae bacterium | reverse complement strand
ACATACTCGCCTCGTTGAATGTCGATGTGGATACCGGCAAGCGCATGTGTTTCCACCTCGTCAGTGACAAATACCTTAGTAACACCTTCCAGGTGGATAAGCGGTTCGGCTGCGGTCATTCTTTTCAGTTCCTACCTTTCGTGCTTGTTTCTAGTACGTATGAAATCTCTTACTGGTTCAATCGAATTCTGGAATATGAATCGTATTGCGACATATCGGAAAGGATGACGCGGTCTCCCACCTTCAGGCCATCCCGAACTTCGATGGTATTGACGGAAGCGCGGCCCAGCTTTACGTTCACGCGGCTGGCGCCCTTGCCGTCAGGGTCCATTTTGAAAAGGCCGATGGTCGCATCAGGCTCGCCGGATACCGGGCGGTCCACATAAACAATATCGTTCACTTTTTCAATCTCAATCGTGCCGTCCACACTTAACTCCGGGCGCGCGCCCTCCGGCAAAGTTCCCAATAAAGCTACATCGACGCCCACCGTGCCGTTTTGCGCAGCAGGGTCGATGCGGATAACCCGGCCTGGAATGACGCCGTTACGAGTATCAATGGAGGCGTCCATGCCGATGCGCACGTCCTTCATCTGCGTTTCCGGTATTTGCAGAACAGCCTTCAGCTTTCGCGGGTCGGCTACTTTCGCCAGCAACGTGCCGGACGGAACGCGCTGGCCCACTTCCGCATCCACCTCCTGCAACACTCCATCGACACCGGCGCGAATGGTCAGTTGGTCCACCTGCTTCTTCTTCAGCTCATAAGCAGCCTTTGAACTTTGCAGGGCGACTTCCTGCGCGTCGATTTGCGCTTTAATGGCCTGATCGGCGATATCCAAACGCTGCTTTTGCAGGCCAACGCGGTTTTGGAGCTGATTGGCCTGATTTACGGAAAGCTTCGATTCCAGATCGCTTTTCAGGCTTAAGCGAGTGAGTTCCAGGTCACGATCAGCCGTGAGCTTCGCTTGCGTATACTGGGATTCCAACTCGGCTAAACTGGCGCGCTGGTCCAATTTGTCGCTTTGCAGTTTTACCTTTAAATTGGCTAAGTTAGCTTCGTCCTGTTTAACGACCCACTCGGCTTTTTCGGCTTCCAGTTCTAAATCCAGGTTGCTCAACACCATAATGACGTCGTTGGCTTTAATCGTGTCGGTGCCGGCCCGCCGCACAATCTGAGTGACGCGGGAATCCACGGCGGCGTTGATGAAGTAGATTTGTTCCGGCTTCAATACTCCGAGACCGCGATGTTGAATTTCCATAGGACCGCGTTTCACCGTGCCCGGCCATAATCCGCTCATCTCCACAGAAGGTGCTGCCGGTTTTAGACGTGCAAGAGCGACGGTAGTACCGCCAATAACTGCAAGGGCAGCAAAAATAATTGCGATCCGGCGTATCAACCGCCTACGAGCTACTTCTTTTCCGCGAGGTACGTCCATCATGGTTTCCTCCAATACTATTGCACTTTGAAAGCCAACATTAAAAACAGGCTGATCCTATAAGAATCAATCACATAATCTAACCTTCCCGAAGGGGCATGTGTCCGATTTTGGGATTCGACTGTTCGGTTTGCAACAGCCGAAAGCGATACAATCGCTTCATTCACTATGAATCGGCGAAGTTTTCTGCTTTCAAGCGCCGCTGCCCTGTTGGCGCCGCGATCCTCTTCGGCTGCTACGGCGCGGATCGAAATCATGCCGGAGGAAGCAATAGGCGCAATCTCGCCTGACATCTACGGGCATTTCACCGAACACCTGGGCGGCTGCATTTACGACGGAATCTGGGTAGGCGAAAAGTCGAAAATCCCTAACTACGGCGGCGTTCGTAAGGCGTTAGTGGACAATCTCAAGCGCCTAAAGCCGCCCGTGATTCGTTGGCCGGGCGGGTGCTTCGCCGACAGCTACAACTGGCGCGACGGCGTGGGACCGCGCGAGCGCCGACCGCGCCATACCAACTTCTGGGCCAACAACGAGTACCTGCAGAAAGCACCGAACGGCCCGCAGAAGTATGACCCGAACGAGTTCGGCACCGTTGAGTTCGCGCGTTTTTGCAAGCTGGCCGGTGCGCAGCCGTATCTGGCCGGTAATGTACGCAGCTTAACGGCGCACGATTTTTATGAGTGGATTGAGTACTGCAACTCGCCTCGGGGCACTACCTCATTAGCAGATCTGCGCGCCCAGGACGGCAGTCCGGAAGCGCTCCGTGTCAAGTACTGGGGCGTCGGCAATGAGAGCTGGGGCTGCGGCGGCTCCTTTACCGGCGACGAGTACGCCATTGAGTTTCGGCGCTGGTCGGAATGGGTGCCGGAATTTGGAAATCCTCTTTCCTTTATCGCTTCGGGGCCGAACGTCGCGGATTATGCCTGGACCCGCAGCTTTTTTGAGAAGATGGCCGAGCGCGGCGGACCAAGAGCATTGCGCCGAGTGTTCGGAACCGCGCTGCATTATTACTGCGGCACTACCGGCAAGGGCAACGCCAATGAATTTACAGAAGACGAATGGTACCAATTGCTGTCCAAAGCAAACCGCATGGAAGAACTAATAGGGAACCACTGGCAGATCATGGGTGAAACCGATAGAGAGCATCATGTGAGGCTCGTGGTGGACGAGTGGGGCGCATGGCACCATACTGATCCGAGCATTGATCCGAGTTATCTGTGGGCTTACTTTCCGACCTTGCGCGATGCGCTGGTTTCCGGCATAACCCTCGATATTTTTAACCGGCACGCAGACAAGGTGGCCATGGCGAACGCCGCGCAACTGGTCAACAATATTCACACCTCTTTCGTAGCCGTCGGCAGCAAGTTCACCGTGACGCCTGTTTTCCATGTGTTCGAGATGTACGCTCCGCACCAGGGCGCCACATCAGTACGCACATCCTTTTCGTCGGCTCCCGTCGGCCCAAGAGAAGCGCACGGTTTAACAGGGCTGACCGGCTCCTGCTCCTTGCAGGGCAAACGGGCGTTTCTAAGCGTGGTGAACGCAGATGCGAAGAACACCCAGGACACCACCATTGAGGTGCGGAACGGGCGCATTACGAACGCACGGGCGCGGGTGCTGACCGTCGCCGGGAACCTGCATGCCCGCAACACATTTGAGCAGCCGAACGCGCTACAGCCGACCGATGATAAAGTTACTGCTGGTTCACCGATGACTTACAGTTTCCGTCCGGCCTCCGTCAC
>CAXTWT010000411.1:0-3245 GCA_964247955.1 uncultured Bryobacteraceae bacterium | reverse complement strand
GTTTTAATTGACGCGCTGGACCCTTTTGGGCGGGATGAAGTGGTTCCAGCCGGGCGGTTGCGGGAACCTTTACAGGCGCTGAAGCGGGCAGACATCCTCGTTATTACGCGGTGCGAGTCGGACTGCCGGTTTGACGCTGTTACGGACAGATTGCGTGAATACAATACAGAGGCTCCGGTGTTTCGCGCCCGCTACGGCGCGCATCGCTGGCACGATCTTCATACCGGCGCAGTGTTTAGTGACTTGCCGGAAAGAGAAGTAGCGGCCTTTTGCGGCCTCGGCAATCCGCAGAGCTTTTGGAACACGCTGGAGTCGCTGGACCTCAATATTGTGTTCCGCTGGACGTTTGACGATCATCACGACTACAAGCCGGTCGAGCTGCGGCGCTTGGCCGAACAAGCGCGTCAAAACGGCGCCAAAATACTGGTGACAACGGAAAAGGATTTAATCAATCTGCCGAATCAGGTCGAAGATGCCCTGGGATCGCTCCCCTTGGCATGGCTGAAGATCCAATTGGAGTTGGAGGAGGACGGACGATTCTTTGACTTTCTGGAAGAACGTTTGGCCCATTTGTAAAAAGCTGTAACAATTCGCTTGTGTTCGCCTTTTGTTCGCCATAGGATAATAGTAAGTTCCCATGCAGTTTCCCAACCTCGAAATCCCCTGCGAGCAGTTCGCGCTCGATAACGGTCTGAATGTTGTTGTTCATGAGGACCATAAAACCCCGATTGTTGCCGTCAATATCTGGTATCACGTCGGTTCGAAAAATGAGAAACCGGGTAAGACCGGGTTTGCTCATCTTTTCGAGCATCTGATGTTCGGCGGCAGCGAGCATCTGCCGGGAAGCTACATCGAGGCCATGGAGCGAATCGGGGCGACTGACCTGAACGGCACTACCAGCGAAGACAGGACAAATTACTTTGAAAACGTTCCGTCGTCGGCTTTGGAGTACGCCCTATTTGCCGAGTCGGACCGGATGGGGCATTTCTACAACACGATCAGCCTGGAGGTTCTCGATCTTCAGCGCGGCGTGGTGAAGAATGAAAAGCAGCAGGGCGAAAACCAGCCGTACGCAATTGTGGAGGATCTGGTGGTGAGGTCCACTTATCCGGTTGGCCATCCTTACGCGCATACCGTGATTGGTTCGATGGAGGATCTGGATTCCGCATCGCTCGATGATGTTCGGGAGTGGTTCCGCACTTATTACACTCCGTCGAATGCCGTGCTGGCTCTGGCCGGTGATATTACGGCAGCGAAGGCGGAAGCGCTCACGCAGCGTTACTTCGGCGATATCGCTCTGGGCGTTCCGGTAGCGCACCAACGCTCGTGGGTGGCGAAGATGACAGGCGAGCATCGGGAAGCAGCGCAGGACCGCGTTCCGCAAGGCCGGATCTACAAGATGTGGAACGTTCCCGGCTATGGAACCGCAGCCTCCGACTATCTGCGCATGGCGGCTTCGGTTCTTTCGTCCGGCAAAAATTCACGGCTGTATAAGCGGCTGGTTTATGACGATCAGATTGCCACGCAGGTGGCTGCCTATCTCGATGAGCGCGAAATCGGCAGCCAATTTGTCGTGGCAGCGACAGCACGGCAAGGCGAAGATTTGCGGAAAGTCGAGCGCGCCGTCAATGAAGAGATGGAGCGTTTTCTCGACAAGGGATTAACCGAAAAGGAACTCAACCGGATTAAGACGCAATCGTTTGCCAGTTTTGTGCGCGGCATTGAGCGAATTGGCGGCTTCGGGGGCAAGTCTGACATCCTGGCTTCCGGTCAAACCTATTCGGGTTCGCCCCAGGCTTACCGTGAACGGCTGCGACGTTTGGAGGGGACGCGGGCGCACGATGTACAGGGGGCTGCGCAAGCATGGCTCTCGGACGGCGTGTACGCGCTGGAGGTGATTCCTTTTGCCGACACGCAGGGGGCAGGGAATTCTACGAATCATCGTGAACAGCTTCCGGAGATTGGAGCGGCCCATGAGCTGCAATTGCCTGCGGTTCACGAAGATCAGCTTTCGAATGGATTGAAGATACTGGTTGCCGAACGGCACGAGATCCCCGTGGTTAACTTCTGGCTTGACGTGGACGCCGGGTATGCAGCCGACCAGTCTGCTACGCCCGGAACGGCTCGCTTGGCTTCCGGGCTCCTGACAGGGGGCACGGCGCGGCGCAGCGCTCTCGAAATCAGCGAAGAGGTGCAGAACCTGGGCGCTCAGTTGTCTACCGGCAGTAATCTGGATATGTCGACCGCTTACTTGTCGGCTTTGAAAACAACGCTCGATGAGTCGCTGGATTTGTTTGCGGACATCATCCTGAATCCGGTATTTCCGCAAGCCGATTTTGAGCGCCAACAGCAGCTTCAATTAGCTGCCATTGCGCAAGAAAAAGTAACCCCGCTGCAAATGGCTTTGCGCGCTTTGCCTCCGGTGCTTTTTGGTCCGAATCATGCCTACGGGATGCCGCTGACCGGTTCGGGAACGGAAGAAAGCGTCCGGCAGTTAACGCGCGATGATATGGTCCGTTTTCACGGAACCTGGTTCCGCCCTAACAATGCCACGCTGGTGGTGGTCGGTGACACAACAGCGGCGGAGATCAAGCCGAAACTCGAACAATACTTTGGCGGATGGAAATCAGCGCCGGTTCCCGCCAAGAACATCAGCGCTGTTCCCAAGCCGCAGAAACCTGCTATTTACCTGGTCAACAAGCCGGGCGCGCTGCATTCGATTGTGATTGCCGGAACAGTTGCGCCCGCGCCGGAGATGCGTAACGAAGTGGCGTTAGAAACGATGAACAACGTGTTTGGCGGCACTTTCAGCGCACGGCTGAATATGAATTTGCGGGAAGAAAAACACTGGTCTTACGGAGCGGCTTCGGTACTCTATGGCGCACGCGGACAGCGGCCCTTTCTGGCTTATGCCTCGGTGCAGGGTGACAAAACGGCGGATTCAATTTCCGAGATGTTGAACGAGCTTTCGGGCATGACCGGCACGAAGCCGATCAGCGAACAGGAACTGGCTCGGGTGAAGCAACAGCAGATCCTGGAGTTGCCGGGCGCTCATGAAACGATGAACGCGGTAGGCAATCTGTTCAGTGACCTATTGCAGTTCGGTTTACCGCTCGATTTTTACAATACATACGTGAGCAAGGTGTCGGCGCTGACTGTTCCTGAGTTGGAGTCGTGCGCGCGCACGCTGCTCGACCCACGGCAGATGGTCTGGATGGTGGTCGGGGACCGGGCGGCGCTCGAAG
>CAXTWT010000410.1:0-3275 GCA_964247955.1 uncultured Bryobacteraceae bacterium | reverse complement strand
GTGTTGCGGCCATGGCGATCTACAATCATTACCGGGATCGCGACGCCATTCTGGACGCGCTGGCCGAGCAGACCTTTGCGCAGTTACAACAAAGCGCTTCCGGCAAATCGCCCGGCGCTTATACAAGAAAAGCCTGGAAAGTGAAGTTGCGGCTGGTGTTAATGAACGCCAAAAGTTTGGCTTCCCGCCATCCCCATATCTTCCGCCTTGCTATGACGCGGCCCAACAAACCACCCTCAGCGCTCACTCTGACGGTCGAAGCCTATCAATCTCTGTGCGCAGCCGGGCTGAAACCCATGCAAGCGATGACTATTTATCACACCTTCGTCATGCTCCTGCAAGGCTTTCCGTTTTGGCAGGAGAGTTTTGAGCATCACCACCTTGAGGTGGACGGTCCCGAGTTACTGTTTCCCATCGGCTGGAATGCGGACAGGCAGTTTGAAGCCGGCATCGACTGGCTGCTTGATTCGGTCGATCAGTTAACTCGTCAAAGCTCCAAACGGAAACAGGTCAAGCGCGACTCCGTACGGAAATCGTGATCCGAACTTTGCCTGCTATTAGGCGACAATAAAAGGAGTGCCCACCATGAACGAACAAGAAAGAATGGCGCGCCTGCTGCGCGAAGTTGACCCTGAGGTGTATGAGGCAATCGGGGCGGAAGCCGACCGGCAGAACACACGGCTGGAACTGATTGCCAGCGAAAACTTTACGTCGGAAGCCGTGCTGGAAGCAGCGGGTTCTGTTTTCACCAACAAATATGCGGAGGGCTATCCGGGCAGGCGCTATTACGGCGGCTGCGAGTATGCCGACGTAGTCGAAAACCTGGCGCGGGAACGGGCCAAAACGCTGTTCGGCGCTGAGTATGTCAATGTGCAGCCGCACTCAGGTTCACAAGCCAATGCAGCGGCATATGCAGCGGTGCTGCAACCGGGCGACACGATTTTGGGAATGAACCTGGCGCATGGCGGCCACTTGACGCATGGGCATCCGCTGAATTTTTCGGGCAAGCTGTACAAGGTGGTGGCGTACGGCGTGCGCCAGGACAACGAACTGATTGACTACGACGAACTGGCGCGCTTGGCCGAAGAACACAAACCCAAGTTGATCATAGCCGGAGCCAGCGCTTACTCGCGGGTGATCGACTTCGTGCGCTTCCGCCAAATTGCGGACACAGTCGGCGCGGTGTTCCTGGTGGATATGGCGCATTACTCGGGACTCATTGCAGCGGGCGTGTACCCAAATCCATGCGAACACGCCGACATTGTGACCTCGACCACGCACAAGACTCTGCGAGGCCCGCGTTCGGGAATTATTCTCGCTCGTGAAAAGTTCGGAAAAGAAATTGACAAGGCAGTCTTTCCGGGCGCGCAGGGGGGGCCGTTGGTGCATGCCATTGCGGCAAAGGCGGTGTGCTTCCTGGAAGCTTTATCGCAAGAGTTCCGGGATTATCAGCGGCGCGTGCTGGCGAATGCGCGTGCTTTGGCAACCTCGCTGCAAAGCGAAGGCTTTCGCGTCGTAAGCGGCGGCACGGATTCCCACATGCTGCTCATTGATGTGTTCGCAAAAGGCGTAAAAGGCAAAGAAGGGGAAAAAGCGCTGGATGAAGCTTACATTACCGTCAACAAGAACGCCATTCCGTTTGATGCCAATCCGCCCTTGAATCCGAGCGGAATCCGACTGGGCAGTCCGGCGGTCACTACACGCGGGTTCGGCGAAAGAGAAATGAAAACTGTAGGAAGCCTGATCGCGCATGTATTGAACAACGTGCAATCAGCAGATGCCTTGGCGGAAACCCGAAAGCGTGTAGCGGAACTGACCGATCAGTTTCCGCTCTACGAATGGCGGCGCGAACCCGTGGCGGTGCTGGCGCGGTAGATGATAAAGTTATTGCTGTTTCCACCGTCCTGCACGTGTCCCTTTCCGATTACATGCAATACACCGCACCGATTGGTTTCCGGGATGAGTTGATTGAAGGAGATTGATCTTGTCAACTTCGCCTAACAGGCGGCATGTGGACGTATGCCAAAAACTGACGGGACTTTTGGAAAATTTGATCAATGAATCGAAGTTTGTTGTCCGAAATGATGTAACGCTGATTTTGAACTGGGATGAGGAAGCCGGTAATCTCCCAAGACCTGATGTCTTTGTCATCGACAGGCAGCGCACAGCACCTCCATTTGGCGGTTCCTGCTGCTGACGGCATTACCGCACCATTCACTTCAAAGGCGAGCCGGGCATAGCCCGCCCTTTTACTAATGGAGGGGCGTTATATCTTCTTCCGCTGTTTGCGGGTGAAACAAGCCACCGCCACTATCCCGCCGCTTACCAGAAGAAGAGATCCCGGTTCCGGTGCAGTGGTTGGCGTGGCCAGAACAGAGATAGTCGGACTGTAGTACCCGCTCCCAATCAGTTGCCCGGCATCGTTGATGCCGTAGATGGTAGATAGATTGCGCGAGGCAAAATAATCAAACGCGGTAAGCGTGCCGTGGTCATAGAGAAATCCGCCGTCATAGTTAGTGCCCTGGTAAATTCCGATTACCACACCGGCATTGTTGATGCCCTTCGCGATCGTACTCGCGCTCCCGATCGCAGGCAGTTGCGTGAACATTCCGTTGGAGTACAAGCCGGCATAGGCATATACACCATCCGAACGAGTCAGGGCCACCTGTCCGGCGTTGTTAATGGCACTGGCACAGTAAGCATTACCAACGTTTCCTATAGGGTAAAAGGTAAAATGGCCGTTGTCATACAGAAACGGGCTGTTGGTTTGGGTTAGAGTAGCACTATTGGCCGTCCCAACCACTTGGCCTGCATCGTTGATGCCGGCGGCAAGAAACTGGCTGAGATTGAGGCCATTCGGCACATTGATGGTAGTAAAAACCCCATTGCTCTCGGCAAATAACTGGAGCGTATTGCTGCTGTCGTGATACGTTCCGACAATCTGCCCTCCGTTATTGATTCCTAACAATGTGGTGGCCGTTCCTCCTGGGGCGTCCAGGGTCGCGTAGGCGCCATTGCTGTAGAGAAAGCCATGTGTCCCCATGCTGTCGGTGTAGGCTCCCACAATCTGTCCCGCATTGTTGAGAGCACGCGCCTCAGTGGATGAACTGCCGGGAACGCTGATCAGCGTGTACGTGTAAGTTAGCGGGGCGGCCTGCGCTACGTCCCAAGCCGCTGCGAGTAGCAGGATAAAACGAAATGGTACTTTCAAAGCTCCTCCGAAGTGCAATGAGCGGATTTGCATTACTTTAACAGACTCCCACAGCAAAAGCATG
>CAXTWT010000409.1:0-3317 GCA_964247955.1 uncultured Bryobacteraceae bacterium | reverse complement strand
TAATCAAGCTTTGCAAGCCGGTAAGAATCTGTTCCACCTTAATCTCCACTTTCCATACACCGTTGATTTTGGCGCAGATGATGACTTCGCCTAAGAAAAGCGCATCGTTATATTCAACCGTAACCGCCAGTGATGCCGGAATAGGCTCGCTGGCTTCGAGAAGCAAGCACTTACCCTGCATCTCCTCGTAGAGACAAGGAATGGGGCGGGAAGTTCCTTTGCAAGAAAGCTTGACGGTAGCGGATTGCGGATTGCGCGTGGAGTAGCTGTTCACATCCCACTAATCGGCAGTTCTTGCGATTTTCTTTAGAGCCGGCTAAGGCTGGCAGAAGAAAATTCTCCTAACGTAAGCTGTGCCGCACTCTCTTTCTCTGTTGTCGCCTGTGTGTTCAGTTCACAATGAAGTGTAAAACCTTGCTGTCGCCCAGTTATCAAACAGCGGCATTAAAATTCTTGATGCTTGCCTATCCACTAACATAAGATCGCAAGTACCGAGACCGGAGAACTCCATTTATGAAACGCTTCTTTCTTTCTTTCTTGCCTTGCTGCCCTGACCGTGCTGACCCCGCCGGGGGCGAAACCCTGGGCTGTTTGTCAGCAATATGGCCTCTGCCCCGGACGGCACGCTGTGGTTAGTGGAGATAGAAGTATTCGAGCAGATTGACGCGCAAACAGGGCTTTCTGTGGGGAGCCGCCATGTTAGTTTCCCCCTCCCTCGACGGCATGGCCTTGCTGCCCGCCGCTGCCGTGCCGGAGCCGTCCACCGTTCTTCTGCTCGGAGCCGGACTGCTGGGCTTATTTGCTTTCCATCGGCGGAATCAGCAGCCCTAAAAATGAGATTCGATCAAAAACCAGAGAGAAGCGCCGATAGCTACGGGAAGTAGAAGTTCAAGCCATTTTCGAAGGGACCGATTTCCCGCGCGACGCCGCTGCAAAGCGACGCTTTCTGCTTGCCGAGTCCGGATTGCGTCCGCCAACCGGCATTTCACCTCGCTCGGCTCGCCTTGCAGGGCTCGCACCAGTTCTTCACGTCCCCGTTTATCGGCGATCAGAATGGTGGCGGCACTTAAACTGCGCGTTGACTCCTGCAGTTTTTGCCGGAGCGGAGGTGGAACCTCCTCTACCGAACGAAATACTCTTGTCTTATCGCCCGTAGCGATAAAAATCGTGGAGCTTCTTGCAGTTAACAAGGCCATATCTGTTTTCAGCTTCCTAGGGCGCGAAGTCGCGGGCCGGCGTCCATCCCGAGTTCATTCCCAGTATTATCCAACGTCACTTGTATAAATCCAAGAGCGGCTTTCGACAGTGCCTTATCCCGCCGGTAAATCAATCCGACTCGCCGGATCATCGGCTCCGGCCCCAGTGAAACAGCCGCGAGCCTATGAATTCTTACCTCTTCCTGGCAGTGAGAAGCTGCCAGGAACGACAAGCCGAGATTCGCCATGACAAATCTCTTGATCATTTCCGTCGAATCCAGTTCCATGGATACGTTTAAATCGTCCAAGACCGGGTCCAGCCAGGTGTTCAGCCGCGCTCTGGTTGTTCCCGTTTTGGGGAGGAGTAATTGATCGCCCGCCAAATCTCGCGGCATAACCCGTTCGTAAGACGCCAGTCTGTGCCCGGCAGGAGCAAGCAATTTAATCTCGTCCGTATAAATTTTCACCACTTGCAGCTTTTTCTCCTGCACGGGAAGTTGCGTAATCCCAAAATCGGCCAGATTGTCAAGCACTGCCTGGACAACGCGCGTTCCATAAGACCGGTCCACGGATAGCTGAACGTTGGGAAACTGCTTTTTGAACTCAGCAAATACGCCGGGCAGCACATAGATGCAAGTCGCTTCGTTGGCGGCTATCAGCAACTCGCCGCGCGGCACCTTTTCGAGTTCATTAATGGAGTCCTGCGCGCGCCGCCGAAGCGCCAGAATCTGTTCCGCGTACTCGGCAAAGATACGGCCGGCTACCGTCAGCGAAATTTTGGTTCCGAGCCGCTCAAACAGAGTTGTATTCAACTCCTGCTCCAGTTGGCGCACTTGCGCACTGATCGCCGGCTGTGTCCGGTAACAGGTTTGGGCGGCCTTTGAGAAGCTCTTTAAACGAACGATCTCAAGGAACGTATGCAGTTGGTCGAGATCCATAAGACCGAGTCCGGCAGGCTTACTCTTGCGGCATTGCTTGCGATCAAATTGTATCAGCAATCCCCAGGGTTTTGCTTACCCCATTTATCAGGGTACCGGTAAGGAGGTTTAGGTTCCTACTTTTTTTGCAGAAGCTTAGCCCCAGGCGGCAAGTCAAAAGTCTTCGGCGGAATTGTTCCATTGGCTTCCATATTGTCCGCAAACATTTGAAAAGATTTATAACCGTTCCGGGACCGCTCAACCGTAAACGGCCACATGACTCCCCCGCCGATATCCCGGTACTTGTTAAACTCAGCTACTGCGTCGTTCCGGTACTTCGTCACGGGGTCCAACCAGGAAAAGGTTTCCCGGATCGGGTACAGCGTGTTGTGGTCGAAGTACACGCGAACGGTCTGGTCCTGCGCATCGGTGATATCGACAATCTCCACATGAGTGCTGAGGTACACATTGCTGCCGATGTAATCAAACGTCATGCCCGGCTCATTGTGCCGCACTTTCAATATGTAAAGAATGTCGTTCCGGGTGGTTCGCACATAGCGCTGCCATTGCTCGTCTTCAATCGGTCGTGCGCCGCGAAAGGTGATGTCCCAGCCCTCCTTGGGAAGAAAAAGAAACGAGTAATCCCTTTTTTTTCCCAGTAACTGCCGTTCGCGAATGGCTACGCCGTCCGGCGGCTCGGTATCGGTATATTCCGTGTAGATCTTTGCGACGTCCAAACCGCTCAACTGATCGCGGAAAAACGAGTAAATGCGCCCGGAAGCAACGCGGTAACGCATGTTCACAAATCTATCGCCGCCCAAAGCAGCCAGCGAACGATCCACCACATCTTTGCCCTTGTTGACTGTGTTTTGAGCGATGCTCAAGAAGCCTGCCGCAACAGCCAGCAGGAAAACCATTGCAGTTCGATAAAGCATTAAGCACACACCGCCGGTCGAATGAAAAATTTTGCGTTATCCGGCTCTGTTTCACCGGCATGGATAGGTCCGTTTCGCCGGCACAATGCGCCGCCGCTGCGTCCGTTCAGCACAGCCTGAATCTCCGCCACCACAGCCAAGGCCACCTGCTCCGGCCCGTCCGCGCCGATATCGAGGCCCATCGGACTTCGCAACACCGAGCGCAATTGATCCGCATCCAAGGCAGCGTCTTCCAGCAACTGCTGCGTGCGCTTCTGAGGCCCTAAGAT
>CAXTWT010000408.1:0-3320 GCA_964247955.1 uncultured Bryobacteraceae bacterium | reverse complement strand
CGACGGCTTGGAGCAGCGCGCATACCGGCACGCATCCGTTCACCGGCTTTGCCAACCCGACCGAGCCTTTCAGCTCCGACGGGCCGCGCAAGATCTTCTATCAACCGGACGGCACGCCGCTGACGCCCGGCAACGTTTTGTTTGCCACGAACGGCGGCACGACCCTGCAGAAGCCGGACCTGACGGCGGCCGACGGGGTATTTACCAAGACGCCGGGCTTTCTGCCCTTCTACGGCACCTCCGCTGCGGCGCCGCATGCGGCGGCGATTGCGGCGCTGGTGAAGTCGGCGAATCCGAGCTTAACGAACGTGCAGATCAAGAACATTCTGACGGGCACGGCGTTGGACACGATGGCGCCGGGGGTGGACCGCGACGCCGGGTACGGCATCACCATGGCCCTGCCCGCCGTGCAAGCGGCCCTGGGGCAATAATACGGAACCACATCAAACTAAAAAGCCGACCGGTATAAACCAACCCCGGTCGGCTTTTCCTTTTAAGTGACAATCGGCATTCAACAGTTTCGCTTACGCCGGTAAGCAACAATACCAGCGAGGGCGAAACCCGCGCCGCTCAAAGCCATCGTTGCCGGTTCGGGAGCCGGAGGCGTTGTGTCGTTGAATTGTGTATCATAGAATCCTTCCACGAGAAAACTAAAGTTCTGTCCGACCCCTGCTCCCGCTGCCGATGTATCGTTCACAACGATTACTAAGCTGCTCGAAGCCGGAAGCACTACTTGGAAGGCAGCCGTCTCGGTGCCGAACGAGGAGCCTGCATCTCCCAAGTAGTTCACATTAAGACCACGATTGGTAGCGGTGCTGTTCGGGTTATAGGAGTTGAGGTATGCGGATGCAAATGTGTTGGCAGCGCCGCTGAGATCGTTAAATGAAATCTGCAAAAAAGGAAAAGGGCTAGTGGGAATCACAAATGTTTCGTAGTGATAAGAAAGAGCCGGATTCAGTACGCCTGGAAACGGTTCTAGTGCTGACCAATCACTGGGAGTTCCATTCCGGCTGAGCCGTCCCAGTTGGGTGGAATCGGTCGTTTGTAACGCGTGGATTCCACTGTCGTAAATAATTGCTCCAAACGATAGTGCTGATGTTAGAAGGGTAAGAGAAAGACCCTTTAATGTCCTGTTAAGGAAAAATTGATGGTTCATTTAAGCTCCCGCTGTGTGGAAATGCTTGCTTAGTCTACCTGTTTTACGATGATAGGGTCAATCAGTTACCACATATTGCAGTACTGAATATCCTAAACAATTATTTTTGTTGGAAACGTATGATGACATCTCCCAAGTGAATCTCGTCAGCGTTTTTAAGCAGGAAGCCGCGCGTTCCGCGATGAACCGGCTGGCTGAGTCCGTCACGAACGATCCAAATTCCGCACTGGGCTTGGTCCTTGTACCAGCGGTCGTTAAATAGCCGGTACTCGCCCGTCTTGGGGGAGTAGATAATATGGGCGTGTTCGCGGGATACGGTGTTGTTGATCTCGCTTTCGCCGCTGAATGCCAGATCATTGCGCCGGGAAGGACCGGCAGGTCGAAACACTTCGGCTGTTCGCCCGATATTGGTCCGCGTCTTTTCGAGCGTGAACTCCTTTCCATCGGCGGTTGCTTGCAGGATTATCAACTTGGCTGGCTTGCGTGCGCGGGAAGACGTCGGCGCACTTTCCGCAATGGGCTGGGACTCGCTTTCTACCGTGATCCATCCTTCTGCCGCTGACGGCAAGGACGGCGTTGTCTCTATTTCAACCCGCAGATTCTCCGGGAAACGGTAGTTGGAGCGCTTCAAAAATTCCCGCGCTTCGCCCGCCAGATAATTGTTCAGGAACTCCGTCTGGAGAGTGCGTGCCTGTCCCTCCGGAATTCCGCGAAGCCTTACCCGCAAAAGATTGAAAGGAAAAACACTCTTGCCGCCTGCCCGATGGCTTTTGGCTTTCACGGCATCAAGCAGCGCGATGCGGATCTCCGCCAGTTCCGGCGCGTCTTTGGAAGGTTTGCCCGCTCCGAACGGAGCTTCAAAAAGAGTTTTGCCAAGCCTTTCGATCACATTTGACACAATAAATTGTTTATCTCCCGGTCGGAGGATGATTCATGATAACGCCAAGCTGTTGGGCCGCTTCGACGAGTTCGCGCGCAATCGGCGCAGCTACTTGTGCGCCGTAGCCTCCATGTTCCACCAGCACGGCAAAGGCGATTTGCTTCGACGAGTTCGCGGGTCCTTCCGTATCGTACGGCGCAAACCCGGCAAACCAGGAGTGCGGTTCGCCCGCATCCAATTGCGCGGTCCCGGTCTTACCGGCCATGCTAATTCCTAAGCCGTTCATCGCTGCCCGTGCTGTCCCCTCCGTCACAACCGAACGCATGGCTTTCGCCAGAAATCCGGCAGTGTCAGCGGAGACAATCCGTCGTGGCGGACGGTTCCGCGAGTTGCTTTGGTCCGAAACCCAGCGGCCCTGCGGCATGGCCCCGCCTGCCGCCACTGTAGCGGCAATACGCGCCATCTTGAACGGAGTGGTCAGCACCGGCCCTTGCCCATAGGCTGCAAACGGCAGCATTTGTTTTAGTTCCCCTAAATCGCCCGCCTGCACTTCCAGCAGTTCCGCCGTGTCTTTCAACTCTTTTGATCCCACGTCATTTACTCCCAACTGCGCGAAGTACGCGTTGCAGGATACGGCAATCGCGCGGGCCAGATTCAAAGTTCCATGCGGATGATCCCGAAAGTCATCGCGAATGGGACGGCGCCAGCCTTTAATAATCGTCCCGGCCCGACCGTCTTCCAATCTGCGGCAAGCGTACGTTCGATTCACCACTGCCGGATTTAACCGTAAAGCGGCCATCGAGGTTACCAGCTTAAACGTTGATCCGGGCGGGTACTGCCCATAACGGGCGCGATCCAGCAATTGGTCTCCCGTACTGGTTTGGAGGTCGACGGGCGCAGGCCAGGACACCAGCGCCAGCAGGTCGCCGTTATTTGGATCAAGAACAACCGCCGCGCCTTTCTTCCCTGCGTGCTCCAAGTGATTTCTCAGGATCTCGGTGGCTCTTAATTGCAGGCGAATGTCAAGGGTAGTGTGTATGTCCCGGTCACGACGCAGCAACGCTTGCAAAAGCGGGTTCTCCGGGTGGTGCCGGTAGCGGACGAGCGGCGCTAATTCCCGGTAATCGGCATAGCCTTGCAGCTTGGTATTGGAATCATGCTCGATGGGGGAAGCGTTGGAAGCATGGAATCTTTCCCCGGTGCGCAGATCGCCGAGCAGTTGAACCGTAGCCGGGCCGAACGGATAACAGCGCGTGCTGGGAGCGGAGCAACTGGCGTCCACTG
>CAXTWT010000407.1:0-3323 GCA_964247955.1 uncultured Bryobacteraceae bacterium | reverse complement strand
GTGACATCGTCATGAGAAGCGGAGCCTATCACGGTTCCGCGACGCAGAACAAGAATTTGCGGCGACTCATGGCGAACTCCTGTACGCTCCTCCACAAACCGAGCCACATCCCGCCTGCGCCGCACGGAAATCAAATACAGCGGCAAATCCGGCTGCTCGGTTCGCAACTGCATCACTTCCCGGTGCGCCATCCAGCTTACCGGGCAAGTCGGACTATGTTTAAAAAGAATGACTAACTCTTTTTGCATCAGTGAGTTGCACTCTTCAACGGAGTCAACTTCCGGAAGGTTTCCCGTTGCTTTCGACCACGGCATCGACATCATTCTTAGTACACCATAGAAAATGGATTCTGTCTTCCATTTTGGAAGATTACTTACAGAATCAGCGGGAGTTCGTTAAAAGTCAACTACCATGAACCGTAGACAGTTTATGCGCAGTACCGGGGCCGCTTGCCTCGCCGGTTTGTCCGAAAGCCGTGCTGCCGCCGAACGCCCGCCCAATATCGTTTTGATCTATGCCGACGATGTCGGCTACGGAGATATCAGTTGCTACGGCGCCACCGCTGTGAAGACCCCGAATCTCGATGCGATTGCAGGGGGCGGGCTGCGCTTCACGAACGCACATGCGCCGTCTGCTACCTGTACGCCGTCGCGTTATGCGCTTCTGACGGGCCAGTATGCCTGGCGTAAACCGGGAACGGCGATTTTGCCGGGTGATGCGGCGCTGATTATCAGCCCCGACCAACTAACAATACCCGCCTTG
This sequence comes from uncultured Bryobacteraceae bacterium, assembly GCA_964247955.1. Taxonomy (GTDB): domain Bacteria; phylum Acidobacteriota; class Terriglobia; order Bryobacterales; family Bryobacteraceae; genus Bog-105. The sequence goes on along the minus strand of CAXTWT010000407.1, from coordinate 2,561 downwards.
CTGAAGGGACGCGGCTACCGCACAGGAGTAGTCGGGAAGTGGCATCTGGGCCTAGGAACAGGCAACATTGACTGGAATGGAGAGATCAAACCAGGACCGCTGGAAATCGGGTTTGATTATGCGTTTCTGATTCCCGCCACGCCCGACCGGGTTCCCTGTGTTTTTGTAGAAAACCACCGGGTTGTTAACGCCGACCCTGCCGATCCCATTCAGATCAGCTACGAAAAACCGTTTCCGGGCGAGAAAACGGGCCGGAGCAACCCCGAACTGCTGAAGATGAAGCCGAGCCACGGCCATGATATGGCGATTGTAAACGGTGTCAGCCGTATCGGCTATATGCAGGGTGGGAAATCCGCTCTGTGGGTGGATGAAGACATTGTCGATGCGCTTTCAACTAAAGCGGCGAACTTTATTGACGCGCACAAGAGCGAGCCGTTCTTCTTGTACTACGCTACACACGATATTCATGTGCCGCGTTTACCGAATGGGCGATTTCGCGGAGCAACGGGCATGGGACCGCGCGGAGATGCGATTGCGGAACTCGACTGGTCGGTAGGTCAGATTCTCAAAACACTACAGCGGAACGGCCTCACTGATAATACCCTCGTGCTCTTTTCGAGCGATAACGGCCCTGTGGTGGACGACGGCTATCAGGACGAAGCGGTCGAGAAACTGGGTAGCCACAAACCGGCCGGCTCGTATCGCGGCGGCAAATACAGCAACTTTGACGGAGGCACGCGCGTGCCCTTCATGGCTCGCTGGCCCGGACACATCAAACCCGATTCTGTTTCGAGCGCGCTGATCGGGCAAGTCGATCTGCTTTCCACGTTTGCTTCGTTAACACATCAAACGGTTCCGCACGACGCGGCTCCCGACAGCCTGGACGTGCTGCCTGCGTTGCTCGGTAAATCGAACACGGGCCGGAAATCGCTGGTGGAACATGCCGATGCTCTGGCTTTCATTGAGGGAAATTGGAAAGTGATTGAAGCAAGCCATGAGCTGAAGATGAACCTCAACACCCATACGGAACTGGGCAACAATCCGCAGCCGCAGCTTTACAATCTCCTAAGCGATCCCGGCGAACAGCATGACGTTGCCGCCGAATATCCTGAGCGGGTGCAGAGGATGCTTGCCGAATTGCAACAAATTCGAGCGGCCGGCCGCAGCCGTCCGTAAAAAGCGCTCACGGCTTAATTCGCAATAGGACAACACCGTGGCTCGGAACAGAAGCGGATACTTTGCTTTTTAGTGAACCAAGATCCTTCTTGGCCCAGGTCTCCCTTACTGAAGCCGTCAACGTGTCCGGGTAACCGAGTTCCGTCCACGAAACAGCAATGTCCGCTTCGGACCCGGAGCGATTTAAGAGCGCAACTGCACGTCCGCCGTCAGCCAACTGCTTCGACCAAACTTCCAGACCGTTATCGCCCTTCCGCACGCGCTTGCCTTGTTGACCTAACGGATCTTGGTCAATCGCGATAGCTTCGGCGTTTGTCAGAGTGTCTCGGATCTCCGGCGTCATGCTGCGGATATCATTCCCGGCCATCAAGGGAGCGGCCAGAATACACCACATGCTGAAGTGCGCCCGCGACTCGTTCATGTTCAATCCGCCGTTTCCAACTTCCAGCATGTCGGGGTCATTCCAATGCCCAGGGCCGGAGTACGATTCGATGCCGTCCTCCAGGTCAAGAATCTGTACGATGCCGTTGCCGCCCCACTTCTCCTTGCCGTCCCATTTGTCAATAATGTCGCCGGTGGAGCGCCACAGATTTCCAACCGGACCGGCCCAAAGCCACGGCTTGGTCGAACCCCACTCGCAAATACTGAAAACAATCGGACGCCCCGATTTCGCCAGCGCATCCCGCATCAGCGTATACGACGCCTGTGAATCCTGCGTGCTGTGATTGCACCAGTCATACTTCAGGTAGTCAACGCCCCAGGCCGCATACTGGCGGGCATCCTGAAACTCATACCCGCGACTGCCCGGACGGTTCTGGCACGTTCCGGTGCCTGCATCCGAATAAATGCCGAATAGCAGCCCTTTCGAGTGAATGTAGTCCCCTACCGCCTTCATGCCGGAAGGAAACCGCTGGGAATCGGGAACAATGTTTCCATCCTTATCCCGCGAAACCTGCCAGCAATCGTCAATAACAACGTATTGGTAACCGGCATTCTTCATGCCTCTTGACACCAGGGCGTCAGCGGCTTCCTTCACGAGCTTCTCGCTCACATTGCAGGCGAACTTGTTCCAGGTGTTCCAGCCCATGGGAGGCGTGCGGGCCAAACCGTTATCGAGCGCATGTAGGTGCGGAACGAGGAACAGGGTTGAGGCGAACAACAGGGAGTGGACAAAGCTCCCGGCTTTCTGATGGAACTTGCTGTGGCGCATGAAAGAAAGCTTATCGCGTTTGGAAAAAGGAAAACTGTTTGGGGTATAAGAACAGGCAGAAGACGAGGGTGACCTCTGATGGATTTGAATCGTAGCCGTTACCGTTTTAGTACCGCTAATTCTGGGATGAGAGCCGCTTTTGCGGTGAAAATCGAATAGGCATTTACTTTCTTAT
>CAXTWT010000406.1:0-3332 GCA_964247955.1 uncultured Bryobacteraceae bacterium | reverse complement strand
ATGCAAGCCTGGAAACTCGCTCCCGCGCTGGCTTGCGGCAATACCGTGGTCTTAAAAACGGCGGAACAGACCCCGTTAACCGCCCTGCGAATCGGCGAATTGATTCTGGAAGCTGGCTTCCCGCAAGGCGTCGTTAACATTCTTCCGGGCTATGGACCGACTGCTGGCGCCGCCCTTGCCCGCCACATGGACGTGGACAAGATTGCGTTTACCGGCTCCACCGAAGTCGGCCATCTCATCATGAAGGCTTCCGCCGAGTCAAACCTGAAGCGCGTCACGCTGGAATTGGGCGGTAAAAGCCCGAACATCGTTTTTGCCGATGCCGACATGAACCAAGCCGTCGAGGGTTCCCATTTTGCCCTCTTCTTTAATCAAGGCCAGTGCTGCTGCGCAGGCTCTCGTGTCTTTGTGGAAGAGAAAATCTACGATGAGTTCGTCGAGCGCAGCACGGAACGCGCCAAGCGCCGCACGGTCGGCGATCCTATGGACCGCAAAACTGAACAAGGGCCGCAAGTGGATAACGACCAGTTCCACAAAGTGCTGAGCTATGTGGAATCAGGCAAGCAGGAAGGCGCGACGTTGATGTGCGGCGGCGAACGCGTGGGAGAGCGCGGCTACTTCGTCGCGCCGACGATCTTTTCCGACGTGAAAGACGAGATGAAAATCGCCCAGGAAGAAATCTTCGGCCCCGTGATGAGCATCATGAAATTCACCGACATGGATGACCTGGTGGAACGCGCTAATAAGACGATCTATGGCTTGGCCGCTGCTGTTTGGACCCGTGACATCGGCAAAGCGCATCACATCGCCAACAATGTTCGCGCCGGAACGGTTTGGGTCAATTGCTTCGACGTGTTCGACGCCGCCGCGCCTTTTGGCGGCTTCAAGCAGTCGGGTCTCGGTCGGGAACTAGGCGAGTACGGCCTGCAACAATACTCGGAAATCAAAACCGTAACGGTTAAGCTTTAAGGAAGCTCGTAGTTCATTGCGAAACGGCCAATTTGAATCTGCGCCTTCTCGCCGGGAGGAAAGATGTGAAAGGATTCAATCCTCCCGGCTCTGCTGGTCCGTTCCGCCTCCACCGTGCCGAGCGGCTTGCCGGACTGCGCATGGTAAAACTTCACTTCCAGGGCATCGTCGCTCTTTCGCTGCCAGCCGAAAACATAGGTTCCTGCGCTGAGAAACAGACTGCCCACCTTTAAAGGTGCCTGTACGATTAGAAAGTTGGAATACTTTCCTTCCGCCGCATAGCCTGCCGTAATCAAAACGACTCCCGCGATGAATTTCCCATGCCGGTTCGTAATTCCGGAAGCAGTGCGGAACTCCGTTTCAATTCGCTCCTTTTCGACCGGTGCGCGAGTGGGTATTAAGCTTTTCAGTTCAGCTTCGGTAGCTGGCCGCCAATCGTTCGCGGCACGACCCGTAAAAGGGCTTACGGCTGCTGCCAGGATCAAAACGATGGGTATGAAGCGGTGCATATAGTACTTTACGGCAAATGAACAATGCCGCGCTGCAATGCGGTAGTAGCAGCCTGCGTCCGGTCCCCTACGCCCAATTTGCTGAGAATACTGTTGATGTGCGTCTTCACGGTGGCCTCCGAAATGCCCAACTCCGATCCGATCTCCTTGTTGCTTTTCCCGGCAACGATCAACTGCAGGACGCTCAGTTCGCGGCTTGTCAGGCCGGGGCCGCCCATTCGATCCGCCAAACGCTCGGCAATGGCGGAGGGAATCCGCGATTTGCCCGCGTGTACAGCGCGTATCGCTTCAATCAGTTCCTCGCCGAACATCCCCTTCAGCAGATAACCTTTCGCTCCGGCTTGCAAGGCTCGATAAATATCTTCGTCGCCGTCAAAGGTTGTCAAGACAATGATGCGGGCGGCCGGGTGCTTCCTGCGGATCTCAGTTACGGCTTCTACGCCGCCCATCTTGGGCATCCTGAGGTCTATCAACGTCACATCAGGACGATGCTGGTCGTACAGGCGCACTGCTTCCTGACCATCCGGCGCTTCCGCCACCACTGCGAAATCTTTCACTGTTTTCAGCAGCGCCGCCAGTCCCTGCCGTACGATGTGGTGATCGTCCGCCACCATGATTCGGATCGATTCGGTCACTGGATTGCCAACTCCAGCAGGACTTGCGTTCCCTTTCCGATCGTGCTGGTCACAGCCAGCATCCCTCCTATTCCTTTCGCTCGTTCCCGCATGCCGCGCAGTCCATAATGTCCCTCCGGCCCTTCCAGGTCGGAACGGACGGTGAAGCCTTGTCCGTCATCTGAAATCGTCATACGGGCTTTGGTTGAGTCAAACGCCAAATCCACATGGACGTTGGTCGCATGGGCATGGCGCACTGCGTTCATGACTGCTTCCTGACCAATTCTCAGCATCTCGTCTTCTATCTTCGCGGGTAGCCTTCGATAAGCGCCGGTAATCTTGAACTGTGCTTTGAGCTGCGTGTTGGCGGTAGCCTGCTTCACCGCTTTGGAGAGTTTGGACGCCAAGTCTTCTCCCGAGCCGTCGCCTGACCGCAGATCCCAAATGGACCGCCGTGCTTCCGCCAGGCTGTCTTGCACCAGAACGCGGGTCTGCTGAAGAAGCTCGCTTGCGGACTCCAGGGAACTGGACATCAAACGGTTGATAATTTCCAACTGCACCGAAACCGCTACAAAGCTTTGCGCCAGCGTGTCGTGTATTTCGCGGGCAATGCGATTCCGCTCCCCCAACACCGCATCAAACTGCGCCTGCACTTGCCTGACGCGCCAGCGGTAAAAGCTGTAAGCGAGGGTCCCTGCCGCGAGCAGGAGCAGGAAAGCGAACCACCACGTCTGGTAAAAGCGCGGCTGCAAGCGAAACGACAGCGAAGCGGCATTGGCGCTCCACACTCCATCACTGCTGCGCGCCAGCACGAGAAACTGATACTTGCCCGGCGGCAAATTCGTGTAATAAGCGGTTCTGCGTGTTCCGGCGTCAATCCAGGTTTTGTCGAAGCCTTGCAGTTTGTACTTGAACCTGATCTTCTGAGGCGTAACGAAACTCAACCCGGCATACTCAAAGGCGATGCGCGAAAGACCCGGAGAAAAAATCTTCACCTTCTTCGGCTCCAGCGCGCGGTCATCGGCTGTTACCTGTTCCAGAACAATGGTTGGCGCTTGACGATTGAGAGCCGTGTGTTTTACATCGACCGAGACCATCCCCTTAGCGGTTGCGAACCATAATGTGCCGCTTCGGTCTTTTTTTTTTTTTTTTTTACGGTGACCTCTGATTTGTTTAATGTGTATTTCGTCGGCAGCGTCGTAGGAAACTACTGAAATGTTGTGCGTCTTGGCATCAGCAT
>CAXTWT010000405.1:0-3351 GCA_964247955.1 uncultured Bryobacteraceae bacterium | reverse complement strand
GAATCTCTTATGGGTTTAGTTTTGATGGCTTTATCCGTGCCGTTCTATTTTTATTGGCGTAAGCAAAACTTGGGAAACAGCACCAAATGACAGCCGCTCTGCCTTTGCAGAAATGGAGAACGTACTATCAGTACTAATTACTTAATAGAACTGATTTGCTTTTTAATCAGCTCAAGTTATATTGAATTTACCCTCAAACACCAATTAAACTTCGACTAAATCGTAAGTCCGCTGTACGATTTTGTAGAACTGAGCCTTAAGCGGCACGGATAGGAGAGGCAATATTTTGAACGTAGACAAAATGCTCACTGAACTTCGGCTGGAGCGTGAGCAAATCGAAGAAGCAATACTAACTTTAGAACGTTTAGCTCGGGGCCGGGGGCGAAGACGCGGTCGACCGCCTTCATGGCTGAAGGACGCTGCTGTCAGCGTAAACGGCGAGGAGGAAAGTGACCCCTTGGCGCTTCCTCTGGAGCCGCGCCGTCGTGGGCGTCCGCCAGGAACCAAAGCAAAGGCAATGACCCAATTGGTAGAAGCTTGACCGGTACCCTAATCACTCACTCAATACAGTAGGTAAGGCTTTCTCCGTTCGGCAAATTGGGCGGCTTGCCCTTGCATTTTCAACCAAGTAGCGCTGGCATCTCCGTTGGATTCCAGCGCTTTTAGCGCCTCGTGGTTTCCAATCAAGAACCGGCATTTTTGAAAATCAATTTTTCCCGGAAACAGCTTTTGAAGCCCTGATGCGACCTCTATTCCCAGTCGTGTGCTGTCGAATGCCTCGCGATCCGTAACGACAAAACGAACGCCTTCTATCTCGGTACCTGCAAAGTTCGAACTGTTCGGGCGAAATTTGATCGGATAAATGCGAACTCCCGGAATAAACCGCGCATTCAGGTATTGGGCCAGGGGTTGGCCCTTTATCCAGGCAGCGCCGATTTGTTCGAAGGGCGCATCCGTCCCACGCCCTACAGACAAAGCCGTTTCCGCTTCCAGCATCGCCAATCCAGGGTAGAGCAAGGCAGCATTCAAGCTCCGTATGTTCGGCGACGGATTAACCCAGGTCAGCGCGGTGGTATCAAACCAGTCGCCGCGCTGCCAGTTTTGCATTTTGACAACGTGCAGATCCGTACTCCAGTGCTGTTCAGCGTTGGCCATGCCAGCCAGTTCGCCAAAGGTCATTCCGTGACGAAGCGGCACGTTGTAGCAGCCGACAAAAGATTGCAGGTCTTTCTCCATGGTCGGGCCTTCGACATGGGTGCCCGTAATGGGATTAGGCCGGTCCAAAATCCAGAACGGTTTATGCGCTTTGCCAGCCTCTTCCGCTGCATATAGCAGCGTACAGGAGTACGTATAGAACCGTGCGCCTGCGTCCTGAATATCAAAAGCAATCGCATCAAAATTCCGCATCTGTTCCGCCGTCAGCCGTCGTTGATTTGGCTGAAACAGGCTGACCACCGGCAGACCCGTAAGCAGGTCTTTGCTGTTGCCCACGTCCGTATCCTGCGTGCCGCTGATGCCGTGTTCCGGCGAAAAGAGCGTTGTTACGTTGACTCCCGCCGCCAGCATCAGGTCCACATCGCGGCGACCCTGTCGGTCCAGCCCGGTTTGGTTGGTAATTAAGCCGATGCGCTTGCCCTTCAGTTCCGCAAATCCGCTTTCTGCCAGAACATCCAGTCCGGTCAGCGTGGTGGCATTCCGGACCACCACGCGGTGAACGCCGGCTCCGCTGATCGTTTCGTTATAGCCGGTCAGCGAAACCGTTTCCGGCACATGCATGCCGAACGTACTTGCCGCTACTGTTGCCACCCGTGAACGCAAACTGCTCAGCGACTTCACCCCGTGCGGATGCACCACATTGGTCAACAAAATCACGAAAGAGTTTGTTGCAGGGTCAATCCAGAGAGAGGTGCCGGTAAACCCGGTATGCCCGAAGGAGCCGATTGGGTATAGTTCGCCGCGATTACTGGAGTAAGGGGAATCGATGTCCCAACCGAGTCCGCGCAGGATCGGCTGGTCCGCCGGACTTCCCGGCGTTGTGAACTTCCTGACGGTGAGCGGGCTGAAAACGTGAACGCCGCCCAGTTGCCCTTCACCTAGCAGCATCTCCGCATACAGGGCCAAATCATCCGCCGTGGTAAACAAGCCCGCATGCCCCGCCACGCCGCCGACATAGCGGGATCGTGGATCATGAACCACTCCGCGCAAAGGCGCGCCGGTGGACGCGTCAATCTCTGTGGGAGCAATGCGTCCGCGCAAATTGGGGGAGGGCAGGAAACCCGTATCCTTCATGCCGAGCGGCGCATAAAACTCCTGTTTGGCATACTCCGCGAGCGGCGTGCCGGAAAGCCGCTGCACAATCTCCCCAAGCAGTTGAAAGTTGATGTCGCTGTAAATGAAACGAGCGCCCGGCGGAGCCACCGGCTTGGTGTTCAGACACTTGACAAGCGCGGCCTGATAACCCGCGTTCGGAGGAAGATCGATATCGGGGGGCATCCCGGAAAAGTGGGTCATCAGCAAGCGAATCGTGATGTCGCTTTTGCCGCCCTGGAACTCCGGCAGATACTTCGTGACCGGATCATCCATGCGGATCTTACCCTCTTCGAACAGCTTCATCACGGACGGCGTGGTTGCCACCACCTTTGTCAGTGAGGCCGCATCGAAGATGGTGTCCACTGTCATGGGTTCCCGCGCCGGAAGCAGTGACCGAAAACCATACGCCTTGCGATAAACGACTTGCCCGTTGTGCCCGACCGCCAGCACCGCGCCCGGAATCAGATTGGTACGAACCGCTTCCTCGATAATCGGGTCCATACGGGTAGCCATCGCTTGTATATCCGGGCTTCCCAGCCCAGCTTGGCCCTGCGCCGCAACTGCCAGCGCAAAAACAAAAATGAACAATTTCATCAGGAACGAACTACCAGACTAACTCTTCACGTTAGTCGGCGGCTTGGCTGATGGCCGGTTTCGGCGTCCAACGGAGAACCGGCTTGCGCGCGGCTGTTACCTCATCGACGCGTCGGGTTCGTGTAGAGTGCGGCGCTTTCAGCACCAGTTCGGGCGATTCCTCAATCTCTTTGGCAATGGAAATCATGGCATCGGCAAAAAGATCCAGTTCTCCCTTGCTTTCCGTTTCCGTCGGCTCGATCATGAGGGCGCCGCGCACAATCAAGGGAAAGCTGACCGTGTAGGGATGAAAGCCGTAATCAATCAAGCGCTTGGCGATGTCGCCCGTGCGCACGCCTCTTTTGGCCTGGCGGTCGTCGCTGAAGACGCACTCGTGCATGCTCGGTGCCTGATAAGCCAGTTCGTAATAAGGCTCCAGCAGCGTTCGCAGGTAGTTGGCGTTGAGCA
>CAXTWT010000404.1:0-3389 GCA_964247955.1 uncultured Bryobacteraceae bacterium | reverse complement strand
ACTTCCTCGCCTGAGAGGATTCGCAGCTTACCCAACAGGAACCTCAACCTGAGTGACAAAAACTTCGTTATGCAAGCGCAGTGCGATTTCTGATTTTTCAGCCACTTCAAAAAAAAAGTCAGAGCCTCTACTAAGTTGGCCCGAGCTTCTTCAATTGTTGTGCCTTGGCTGGCAATATCTAACTCGGGACACAACGCGACAAACCCATCGTCCTCACGCTCGATTACGGCTGTCATTCGCTGGAACTGCTGCATGTCCTCAGTCTATCGAGTAGCAAAGACATCTGACGGTCAGATTCGCTATCGTAAAAGAATGGATCTCGAAAAATCGGTACTGCGCAAAGTGGGCGAAGCGATCAGCCGTTTTAAGATGATCCGCGAAGGCGACCATGTCGCGGTCGGAGTGTCGGGCGGCAAGGATTCAATGACTTTGCTGGAATCCCTGCTGCTTCTTCAGAAACGCGCTCCCATTCGCTTCCGTGTCACTGCGTTTACGGTCGAACAGGGCAAGTTTCTGCGGCCGATTGAGCCGGTAGGTGAATACCTGCGCAATCGCGGCATTGCCTGGACCTATGTCGAAGACGCGCCCTCGCTCGATCTCCTCGAAGAGCAGCCCGATCACGGCTGCGATGTTTGCAGCCGGTTCCGCCGCCGCGCCGTGTATGAAGTGGCGCGAAAATTAGGCGCCAACGTCATCGCTCTCGGCCATACCGCTGATGACTTCTGTGAAGCGTTTCTGCGGAACGCGATGTTTACCGGCCGGGTCAGCGCCTTGCCGCCGGTGACTTGGTCGCGCCAGGGAGAGTTCCGCTTAATCCGACCTCTCGTGTACGTTACGGAAGATTTGACGACGGCCTTTGCCGCCCGCTTGGGCGCGCCGGTGATTCCCTGCGGCTGCTCGCAAAAAACGGGAACGGTCCGCCGGACCCTGCGGGACTTCTTTGCCGAAATCGAAAAGGAACACCCTTTTCTGAAAGAAACTCTCCTGTCAGCGATGGGCAACGTCGAAGTGAGCCGACTGCTGGACACGCGCTTTTTAGATTTGGATGAACCCCCGGCTTTTGAGTCTTCTGAAGTTGCCGGCGAAGCCCTAGTCTCGCTCACGGTTCCTTGATATTGGTACAGTAGTTCAGTTCTCTTATGAGCGCGGAACTTATTGTAGTCAATGGTCCGCTGGCAGGAACCCGCTACGACCTTCGCAAGGGCGACATCCTCATTGGCCGCTCACCTGGTTCAGGAATTGTTCTTAGTGAACCCGAGGTGGGCTGGCGTCACTGCCAGATCCGGCAACAGGGCGAACGCTTCCTGGTCTCAGACCTGCGAACAGCAACCGGCACGTACGTCAACGGAATGCGCTCCGCTGAGCGCTGGCTGGAGGATCGGGATCAAATTGGAATCAGCAGAACCATTTTGATGTTCCGGTCCGGGGCAGCGGAAGCGGAGGACGCTGTTGTTGCGCCGGTTGATGCTAAGCCGGTGCTGCTGGCCGCCTGTTCGCTGGTATTTCTGTTTCGCGCCTTGGCTGCCAGCATCGGCGATACGCAAACGGGAACGGGTCTTCTGCAAAACCAGATTTTGCGTCTTGTCTCCGATCTGATTCCGGTGCAAACGGGGCACATTCTCCTGGGTTCCAACTTTGCCGAGCTTCTGGAGCAGTACGAAGAGCGCGCCGGGAAGGGGGACAAAGAGTTTGAAGCGGCTCTTGCAAAGGTCTGTGAGGAAGGCGCATTCGAAGACGCCGCCGCTCGGCTGATCGGCGTTCCTTTATACCTGGCCGGTGTTCTAAAGGGCGCTCTCCTGATTAAAATGCAGCTATCCGAAAGCAGGCAGCTCGCTGCGCATCGGGAAACTTTAACCGCAATTGCGTCGTTGGCTTCCGTTGCCTTCGAAGCGAACCAGGAAGTGGAAGCGCTCAAAGCGGAAAAGGAATTGCTACAAGAGCAGATTGCGATCAACACCGGAATTGTGGGAGAAAGCCCGGTGGTTCGGCGACTGCTGACTCTGGTGGGGCGTTTAGCCTCTCGTGACACCACTGTGTTGATCACTGGAGAAAGCGGCACCGGCAAGGAGTTAATCGCGCGTGCTCTGCATCAGAAAAGCGAACGGCGGGACCGGCCCTTTATTGCTGTGAATTGCGCTGCTATCAGTGAAACGCTCTTTGAAAGCGATCTGTTCGGCCACGTGAAAGGGGCGTTTTCCGGCGCTGTTGCCGACAAGAAAGGCCGCTTTGAGCTGGCGCAGAACGGCACGATATTTCTGGATGAGATCGGCGAACTGACGCCGAAACTGCAAGCCAAGCTCCTGCGCGTTCTGCAGGAGCGGGTGTTTGAGCGCGTGGGCGGCACGCAAGTTTACCCGCTTGACATACGAGTGATTGCCGCCACCAATCGAGACTTAGCAGAGGACGTGCGTGAAGCGAAATTCCGCGAGGATCTCTATTATCGCCTGAACGTAGTCACTCTGGAATCGCCGCCCTTGCGGGACCGCAAAGAAGACATTCCGCTGCTGGCCGAGCATTTCCTTCGACGCTCCGCCGAACGTTGCAAGCGTCAGGTGCTGGGAATTTCAAAAGAGGCTGAGGAGATGATTATGCAATACTCCTGGCCTGGAAACGTCCGAGAACTGGAAAACGCGATGGAGCGCGCCGTGGTTCTCGGCGTATCGGAACGGGTGCTGCCCGAAGACTTGCCGGAAAGCCTGCTGGAAGCGGCCCCGCGCGACGCCAGCGCGAAGTTCCATTTTTCCGTGCAGCAAACAAAGCGCGATTCCATTATCGAAGCTTACAAGCAGGCCAACGGAGATTATAAGCAGGCGGCAAAGCTGCTGGGCCTGCACCCTAACTACCTGTTGCGGCTGGTTCGCAACCTCAATCTTCGGGAAGACATCAACCGGGCGCTTGGATCAAAAGACTGTTGACTTCACTCCAAAGTGCAGCGCGGCGATGCCGCCGGTTAATAGCTGGAATTCGGTTTGCGCGAATCCGGCAGCCTGCATCAAATCACGTAACTGGCGGGCTTGCGGAAACTTTTGAATCGATTCCGGAAGGTAATCGTAAGCTTCCCGTGATCCGGAGACGATTGCCCCGACAGCAGGCAAAATCAGGCGCGAATACAAACCGTATCCCGCCTTTATGAGCGCGCCGGAAGGGTGTGAAAATTCCAGAATGAGGAGTTGCCCGCCCGGCTTGAGCACGCGATGCAGCTCGGTCAAGCCAGCCCGGTAATTTGCCAAATTCCGAAACCCGAAGGAAATCGAGATTAGGTCCAGGGAGTTTTCGGCCAGCGGCAAGGTTAACGCGTCCGCCTCGGCAAGCAGCGCGGGAAAATTCCTGCTTCGCGCTTTGCGCTGTGTTTCCGTCAGCATGGGATGGCAGAAGTCAGCGCCGTAGAT
>CAXTWT010000403.1:0-3428 GCA_964247955.1 uncultured Bryobacteraceae bacterium | reverse complement strand
CTCCGCCCACGCTGACGCCTGCTAATCCGGTCAGCGGCAATCTCTCCGGAGTGAACGACTTCAACCTTCATCCCACCTACACGCATATGATCAATTTCCAGATCCAAAAGGAGATCTTGGGAAGCGTGTTGGCCGTCGGCTATGTCGGAGAGTTGACTCGGAAGCTCGGCATTTATCCGAATATTGATCAGCCCAATCCCGGCCCCGGTGCGGTGCAACCCCGGCGTCCCTACTATGGCGTGCTCCCCCTGGTTACAGCCATCAATTTTGTGAGTGATTCCGGCACGCTGAACTATCACTCTTTGCAGGCCACCTTCGAACATCGCTACTCACACGGTCTCGTTCTCGGTGGTAACTACACCTGGGCTCACGCCCTCGGCACTTCGCTCACCGGCAACAGTCCCGCGGTCCAAAGTAATTGGAACCTTGAGTATTCAAACAGCTCGCTCGATGTGCGCCATCGCGTTGCGATCACGGCGAACTATGCGCTGCCTTTCGGCCAGTCCGCTCACGGCATCGCAAAAGCGGCGATAGGCGGCTGGCAGTTAAACGGAATTTTTGTTTACCAGACAGGCTTGCCGTTTACCGTGACCAATAACACGCAACGCGCCAACGTCGGAGCAACAGGAAACTCTGACCGTCCCAATCGGATCGCCAGCGGCAGCTTGGCGAATGCGTCGATCCACGAATGGTTCGATATTAATGCCTTTGTGGGCCAGTCCCTCTACACTGCCGGTAATGCAGCGCCTTACATTTTGTACGGTCCCGATCAGAGACACCTTGATTTGTCGCTGTTCAAGAACTTTCCGCTGCGGGAAAACTGGCAGCTTCAGTTTCGTGCCGAAAGTTACAACATCACCAATACGCCCAGCTTTGCGAATCCGAATGGCGCCTTAGGAAATGCGGCATTCGGCACCATCAGCAGCACAGTGGGCACACCTCGGCAAATTCAGTTCGCTCTCAAGCTGCTGTTCTGATCGACGCTTTTCCGTCAGCTCCCTACCGGAAGCTAGATGGCGCAGTGCCTTCGTTAATGACCGACTGTCGTTGACGCTCGCTTCATCTTGTGTCAATCAGTGTTTCCTTGACCAGTGCTCAGAGCTCTGCCATACTGAGCCGGGGACCAGACAAGTTCGTCATGAATCGATCTATTTTCAAGATTGCTATGTTGTGCGCTGCGTCGGCGCCGCTCTTTGCACAGCGCACAACTATTCCGCTCGATGGTCCGTGGCAGATCGCCGACTCGGTCACATCCACACAGCCCAAAGTCTTTGATCATGTTGTGCCGGTGCCTGGGTTGGCGCACTCGGCTAAGCCCGCCTTCCAGGACATAGATCTTTTCGACAGCCGCGAACACATCGTGAATCTGGTCCGTGCGGGCACGCTGCCGAAATCGGCGCTGGTGGATAACGCCGGGGTACCGCACCAGAAGCGAAACTACTTCTGGTATCGCCGGACCTTTACCATCAAAGCGCCCGAAGCGGTAGCTATCCTCAGGATCAACAAAGCGCAGTTTGGTGCGGCGGCATGGGTGAACGGCATGGCAGTGGGTGAGCATCTGCCCTGCTTCACGGCCGCTTACATGGACATTTCCCACGCGATTCGCACAGGCGAAAACGAAGTTGTGATCCGCATCGGAGCGCATCCGGGAGTGCTGCCGCCGGATGTTTCTGCGGGTTCAGACTTTGAAAAAGTGCGCTGGACGCCGGGTGTTTACGACGATGTCAGCGTGCTGCTCAGCGGTAATCCGGTGATCGAAACGATTCAGGTTGCGCCGCACATCTTGCCGAAGAGCATCACAGTTGAGACGCGTATTCGGAACTACGGAACGCAGCCTGTTCGTTTTCCCGTGAGATTTTCTGTGCATTCCTGGAAACAGGCACGCGCGATCGGACGAGCCTCGCAGCAGGTGTTCCTGGCATCCGGCGGCGAGACGACGATAAGGCAAGAAATTGCCCTGCCGGAAGCTCAGCTCTGGTCGCCCGATTCGCCGAACTTATATGTGCTCGAGACCAGCACCGGCGGTGACAGCGCAGCCACGCGCTTTGGGGTACGCGAGTTTCGCTTCGACACACCAACCCGCCGCGCTTACCTGAATGGCAAGCCGATCTTTCTGCGCGGCTCAAATATCACATTACATCGTTTCTTTGAGGACCCGGTTTCGGGCACTCTTCCCTGGGACGATCAATGGCTACACGAAACGCTCGTCACCCTACCGAAGAGGATGCACTGGAACAGCTTCCGTTTCTGCATCGGCCCTGTCCCCGAACACTGGCTCGATATTGCCGATGAAGCAGGCTTTCTCATCCAGAACGAATATTTTGTGTGGCTCTCGGGAGGTTGGTTCGGGGAAACGTATCAGATCCGTCTCGCGGACGCCGAAATTATCGGCGAATACAAAGAATGGATGCGTGACAACTGGAATCACGCGAGCGTCGTCCTCTGGGATGCCAATAATGAAAGTAAGTATCCGAACTTCACAACGAAAATCATCCCGGCCGTACGTTCGCTCGACCTTTCCAACAGACCGTGGGAGAACAGCTACAATGCTCCAGCGGGGGCGGACGATCCGGTCGAGACGCATCCCTACTTGACGATCAATTTGCACAAAGGCGAGGAAGGAGGCGAACCGTTCCGGCTGACTCAGCTGGAAGGCTGGTCCGATAGTCCGCACCGAGTCTCCGTTCCAACTGGTCATGCCGAGATCATCAATGAATACGGATGGCTTTGGTTGAATCGCAATGGCAGCGGGACCAAGCTCACTACGGACGTTTATCCCAAGCTGCTAGGTCCTCGGGATAGCCCCGAAGAACGTGTCCGCTGGAATGCATATCTGCTTGCGGGCGAGACTGAATTTTGGCGTGCGTACCGCCATTACACAGGAATTCTGCATTTCGTTTACCTGACCGGCTGCGATCCGGAAGGCTACACGTGCGACAACTTCCGCGATGTTCGTAAATTGCAATTGCAACCAGGATTTGAAGATTACCTCGCGAACGCCTTCGCGCCGCTCGGCGTGTATCTGAATTTCTGGCAGCCGACGCTTGAGCCTGGAAGCGAAAGCGACTACACGGTGATGCTCGTGAACGATGACGATGTCACGAGCCAGGGTACGCTTGCACTCATTCTTGAAGATCAGAACGGCGTAACACTAGCAAAAAACGAGCAAACTTATGTGGTCGCGCCGCTCGGGCAAACGACGATGCTCGTACACTTCCGCGTGCCGGCGGGAACCCATGCCAACTGCACGTTTAGGGCGGTGACAACCCCGGCAAGCGGAAAGTACAGGCAGGCCACCCAGAGCCGGCGATGGGTAGACGTCGCAACGAAGGCGAAATGAAATGAACTTGCAAACAGGTCTTTACCTCGCTTTCAAAACGGGTCATTGTCAAACGGCAACTTGTAAATGAAGGCCCAATAACTATAGC
>CAXTWT010000402.1:0-3500 GCA_964247955.1 uncultured Bryobacteraceae bacterium | reverse complement strand
CACCACGCCGGTTTATCCCGACGCTATCAGAACAATTGCTGCCGAAACTATACTCATTTTTAATCTTTCATCTGGATAGTGCCTGATCCCAAGGAGCCAGGTTTTGTCCGAGTGGCTCGTAACACCGGATCTACCCGGAAGTAGTCCCGTTTCACACACTCAACACGCCGACCAGACGTTCCCATGAATATGTCAGCAGATCAGCTATGCACTGCAATAGATCCAGCTTCGGATGCATGGATTTGCCCAATAGGGAAATATGAACAAATCTGTCAGTTTTCAGGCGCTCGAGAAAGAACAGGTTTGCTGTGCTCATTTCAGACCAACGGACCAGTGGCATCAAACGGCAAACTCGGCTCTTTCAGCGCGTCCGTTTGCATCCCAAGCACCACGACTAATTTCAAGAGCACTTTCGCTTATGAAATGGACTTCTTGGAAGGCTGTAGCGGACTATAATATCAGGACAGTTGCATGATTGAGTCCTCCCCTGCCGATCGGAGAAAGGCGCTGCAACGGATTCTGGCCAGCCGGGCGTTTGCGCGCGCCGAGCAGTTGCGGCATTTGCTTTCTTACGTCGTCGAGGCCACCCTCGATGGACGAGAAAACACCCTGAAAGAGACCGTTCTCGGAGTCGAGTTATTTGATCTTTCCGCGGACTTCGACCCTAAAAGCGATCCGGTGGTGCGTATGGCGATGCGCCGGCTGCGGGATCGACTGCAACAATACTACACCAATGAGGGCGCGACGGACTCGATCGTGATTTCGCTCGAACCGGGCTCTTATGTGCCTCGCTTTGGACCCAGAAACGATTGTGAGCAACAGCGGATTCCTATTGCGGTACTCCCCCTACAGAGTTCCAGAGAGGACGCCGGAGACGCGGAATGCGCCGGTCTAGTGAGGGAAGCGCTTCTCACTAGACTGGCCCAAAACACCTCTTTTCGTGTAGTGGCGAATGACTGGACGCCGCTTAAGCGAGAAGTGTGCTTAGATGCCAGCAGTATCGGGCAGTACTTACAAGTACGTTTCATCGTGCGCGGAGACTGCGTTGTCGATAACTGCAAGATTCAGGTCTGTACGGAACTTGTTCGCACCGAAGATGGCGAATCCATCTGGTCCGGCGCTCATGAGCAGGATGCTTCAGCGGAAATCTGGACGGTACAGAACGACATTGCTGCCCATCTGGAAAAGCGTGTGCTGGCGGCCACCAGCGGACCGTCCCGTCCCGTATGCGACCCGGGAGTCGAGCAAGGCATTTATCGTTTGATGGTGCAGGGAAGATACTACCTGAACCAGAACAACCAGGAAGCTTTCAAGAAAAGCGAAAGCTGCTTTTTGACAATCTTGGAAAAACAGCCCACCTCGGCAAAGGCTTGGGCCGGGTTATCAATAACGCAAGGATGTATGGCGATATATCACATGATACCGGCTGCCGAGGGCTGGCGGAAGGCTCGCTTGTCCGCTGAAAAAGCCATCGCCTGCGACTCTTCCGCCTCCGAAGGATACACAGCGATGGGGTTATTGGCCGGCATGAGCAGATTCAAACCAGCGCTCGCCGGGCGTTACTTTGAGCGCGCTCTGACCACCAATCCGGAGGACCATTCCGTCCGGGCGCTCAACGCGATGGTCTGCTTAGTGCCTCTGAGCCGGTTGCAGGAGGCCGAAGATCAGTTGGAAATGGTACTGGCAAGTGACCCGCTCAATCCAAAAGCTCTGCAATCAATGGCGGCGGTTCTATACTTCCAGCGGCGCTATCAGATGGCTGCTGATGTAGCCTTATCGACACTCGATATCATGCCGGAAAGCGCAGCGGCCGCGTTTACGTTAGCCAATGCTTATGATCGCCTAGGGCGCGAGGGAGAAGCGCTGAAGATGTTCCGCAAGTGTGAAGAACTGATGCCCTTTCTGCGAGTCCTGAAATGGCCGACGGTGTTGGCAGCCGTTTACAAAGGAAGGACCAAGTGGGTGCGGCCCACTTTGCTCGCTGCTGCAAAACTGCTGCAGTCTTCCGCGCGCGCTCCCTCCCCGATGCTGGCGGATTTGTTGATTCGGATGGGAGAACATGAGCGCTCGCTGTTCTGGATCGAGCGCGGTTTCCGGGAGCGAGCTATTCGGGCGCTCTATCTGGGGGTAGATCCAGCTTTTGATCCGGTTCGATCCGACCCGCGCTGCCTGCGTTTAATCGAAGAAATCCAGCGTTCTGCCGACGAAAAAGCATTGAGCGCCTCGGCTGACCTCTGAGCATTCGTCGAGTCAGGCGCATGCCTCAGTATTCCCGCACCACGGACGGAGGCACATAAGTCTGGTCTTTCGCCTGTCCTTGTGGCCCGTAGAACCGCAGCATCAGATTAAATTTTCGCGGGGGCACCGGTAGATAGTTCGCGTCGGGCACCCCGGCAGGCTTGCTGGCGCCCAGATAGATCGTGAGCGAGCCGTCAGAGTTGTACTCCAGCCCCGGCGTATAGCCGGCTACGTTGTATTTCTGGAGTTCGTTGGGCACCAGCTCAATCGCTTCGGGCGTATAAGCCGTAATCGACCAGAAGCGTTTGGCTGCCGGTGGTTGGTCAACCGGAAAATGGATCGTGTAACCGTGAGAGTTTGCTCCGTCGAGTTCCTGGCCATTGCCGTCCACAAACACGTGAAAGTAGGCTGAAGCGGTGAAATCATTACCATACTGCAAAAATTCGGTAATACTCGCGCGATCGATGAAATCCTTCCCCCAGTGACCGATGTTCGTGAAATCGATCCAGCCGTTTGCATCGCGGTGCTGGAGATAGTTCCCGACAATTTGCCGGTGAGCGGCTTGAGCGCCTGCGGCCAGATCGGATAGCGAAGCGATGCTGTTGAAGAGCTCATTAAAATGATTCGAAAGAGCGGCTTCCTCCGGACACAGAGGCGACGTGCGGGGGGAAGCAACCGCATCCTGTAACTGCTTCAGAAACAACAGGGGAGTGACGGCAATTTCAGCGTCGGCAACGATCTTAAACGGAAACGCAAAAGTCAGTTCGGAGGCAATCTGTGTTTTGGCCGAGGGAGAGTTGGGCAAGACGTAGTCGGATAGGGATTGAAGATCGAGGGAGCTTCGGAAGGCTTCCGCCTCTTCCGTCTGGTTCGTACCGTCAGACGAGAACTTGTTGGCGCGGAAGATGATCGTCGGGTGATCGACTTTCAACTTGACGACCGTGGTGCCCGCCGGCAGCGGACCCTGCGACTGATCGTAACCGCCGGGTCCCTCAAAGGCGTATAGGCCAGATGGAAAGCTCATACCTGAACTGAGAATGTTCCCGTACGGGTCGAGAATCAGGACCGAGTACGCCACATTTGTGGAAGGGATGGTGAGGATCGCGGCATTGTTCGACGGCAACTGCATGAAGGAGCTGGCGTAGAGCGTGTCGACATTGACCGCAACCACCACTTGATAAGCGGGCGTGACGGTCTGGAGACCCACAAGCTGATTCGGCGTGGCACGCCGAGACTGGTTGTAGGTGAACCAGAGAGGGTAG
>CAXTWT010000401.1:2042-3522 GCA_964247955.1 uncultured Bryobacteraceae bacterium | reverse complement strand
CACTAGTTTATAAGTGAGAATTGTGTGTTCCTTGCTACACTCTACTACTATGCTCAGAGTTTATGCAGCTATTAGTTTGATTGCCCTGGCGGGCACCGTTGCGCCTTGCCAGCAGGCAGAATTAGGCCCTGCTCCGTTAGCTCCGCGTTCGTCCGAAACGCCATCTTTTCAAAAACAAAGCGACCAATTCACCCCGCTTGCAACCCCCTCCGGTAATTGGATTGATATATCCAATCGCGAAACCGTCCGAAGCTCGTATCTGAACGTTTATTCGCCCACTTCGGGCGTGCCGATGGGCTGGACGGGAAGTGTTGCCGCCGATAATCCCGGCACGACCACGAGCGCCTATCAAAACGCCGTAGCAGCGCGCATCAATTGGTTCCGGGGAATGGCGGGAGTTCCTGCCGTTATTAGTCTTAATCCAACTTACAGCCAGCAAGACCAGCAGGCTGCCCTTATGTTCAGCGCCAATCGTCAGATTAGCCATACGCCTCCAAGTTCCTGGCTCGATTGGAGCGCGGGCGGCGCGCAAGCAGCCTCCAATTCCAATATTTGCAGTTATTACGGTTCGCAGACCTGGACCGACTCGGGTTGTATTGCGCTTTACATACTGGACAGCGGCACAAGCAATGCGGAAGTCGGCCATCGACGGTGGCTGTTGTATCCGCAAACGCAAACCATGGGCACCGGCGACGTTCCTGTGAATGGAAGCTATTACGGCGGGAATGCAGTTTGGGTCTTTGATGGAGGTTACGGCTCGGCTCGTCCCGCTACGCGTGATAACTTCGTTGCCTGGCCTCCGCCCGGCTACGTTCCGTACCAACTCGTGTACCCGCGCTGGTCAATCTCTTATCCGGGAGCCGATTTTTCTAATGCCGCTGTTGCAATGACGCAGAACGGTTCGCCGCTCCCGGTAAGGTTAGAAACGCTGGCTAACGGCTACGGGGAAAATACCCTTGTCTGGGTTCCGAATAACCAGGACGCGAACGCCTCGTTTACGCCGGTTGCGCCCGGATCTGATACGCCCATCAACGTCAGCGTCTCGAACGTGCTGGTTAACGGCACGCCGCAAACATTCACGTACACGGTGACTGCCTTTGATCCAAACCAATCGGGAACAAGCTGCGCGTATTCTCTGGACCACTCTAATCACAACTTTGCTGCGGCCGGCGGGTCCGACAGCATTCAAGTTTTGGCCGGTTCCGGCTGTGTGTGGATGGCGTCTTCAAATGCGACCTGGATCTCAATCACGTCGAACCAGTCGGGCGCCGGAAACGGCACCGTTGCTTATAGCGTTGGTCCCAACAGCAGCAGTCAGGCGCGCACAGGAACCATGACGATTGAAGGTCAAACGTTTACGGTAACGCAAGCAGGAGCTTCTTCCAGCTCGATCCCATCCGGCTGGGTGAACATCATCACCAAGGTCAGCGGCCAGTGCCTGGACGTGCCGTGGTGGAGCGGCTCGAACTGGGGCCTCAAT
>CAXTWT010000401.1:0-1942 GCA_964247955.1 uncultured Bryobacteraceae bacterium | reverse complement strand
TCGAACTGGGGCCTCAATCTGGGCACTCCTATACAGCAGTGGAGTTGCGGGGGCGGCGATAACCAGAAGTGGAGGCTGGTTCCCGTTCAGTAAAAAGATCAGAGTATTTTAATTGTGTCCGGCGGGAAATATGCGATACCCAGCGTTCCCGCCGGACACGGCTTCATCGCTCCTGCTATGCTTTTTTTCTGTGATGAAGCGAGCGAATTTCTTATTCTTTGCCTTACTGGCCGGTACGGCGGCGCAGGCGCAAATTTTTCAGCTCAGCCGTGAGCAACTGATCGAATACACCAAAGACAATCCCTTTGAACGATCCGCCGACGGCCGCCCCAAGGTGCCGGATGAACTTTTAAAGAAGCTGGAAGACGTGAGCGCCGAGGAGGTTTGGACGATCCTCAATCGGCATCATTACAACAACCAGTTTGAAGGGCACTGGCAGATTCTGCACCCGGAAAAGCACCTGATCGGGCGCGCGGTGACGGCGCAATTCATGCCCTTGCGCGAGGACGTGCAAACCGTTGCGGAAGCGAAAGCGAACGGCAATGGGCCGAAGCGCAACGCCAATCAGCGCGTCATCGACAGCCTGCAGAATGGAGACACCATCGTAGTCGATCTGTACGGCAAGGAGGAGGGGGGAACCTACGTCGGAGACAACCTGGCAACCGCCATCGAGACGTTTACCCATAACGGCTTTGTAGTGGACGGCGCAATTCGCGATCTGGACAGCATCTTCGCCAAAGGCATGCCGGTCTATATTCGGGGTTCGCATCCGACGCCGATCAATAACTGCATGCTGACCGGAGTGAATGTTCCGATCCGCATTGGTCAGGCTATCGTGATGCCCGGTGATGTTGTTTTCGGCGACAAGGAAGGGATCTATTTCATTCCGCCGCAGTTCGTAAAAGAAATTATTGAAAACGCGGAAGAACTCCATGTCCACGACGAATGGACCCAAATGATGCTCAAAACGGGCAAGTACAAATCCAGCGATATCTATCCCAGTCCGCACGATCCCGAACTCAAAAAACAGTACGAAGAGTACAAGCGCCAGCACCTCGGGCGTTAGCGCTTCTTGTGTTTCTCAACTAGAATTGTGATAACTTCACCCAAGGATCATCTTTCTTATGAAACCAGGCAAACGGAACCGGCTTCCCCGCCGCAATTTCCTCAAGGGAACGGCTGCCGCCGCTTTAGGCGCGCTATGGACTGACGACATTCTCGAAGCCCTGCCACGCAATACCAACACCAACTCCAAACCATCGGATCTGAAGATCACGGATATACGCGTGGCGACTGTGACGCGCGCGCCCATGACCTGTCCCCTGATCCGTATCGACACCAATCAGGGCATCTACGGACTCGGCGAAGTCCGCGACGGCGCAACGCCTGCTTACGCCCTGGTGCTGAAGCGCAATCTGCTGGGAGAAAATCCCTGCAATGTGGAGAAGCTGTTCCGCAAAATTAAACAGTTCGGCGGGCAGTCGCGCCAAGCGGGCGGAGTATGCGGCGTCGAGATGGCGCTGTGGGACCTTGCCGGGAAAGCGTACGGCGTTCCGGTGTACCAGATGCTCGGCGGCAAGTACCGCGACAAGGTGCGCGCTTACTGCGATACCACGGAGTCGGATGATCCGAAGGTCTACGGACAACGGCTGAAACAGCGCATGGACCAAGGGTTTACCTGGCTGAAAATGGATCTCGGCATTGATCTGATCCAGAAAGTGCCGGGAGCCGTGAGCCACCCGCTCGGGATGGACCCCACCAGGGACACGCACTGGATTGCTCATCCGTTTACCGGGGTCGAGATCACGCAGAAGGGCTGCGATTTGATGGCGGAATACGTTGCTGTGGTGCGCCAGCAAGTCGGCATGGATGTGCCGCTTTCGGCGGACCATTTCGGGCATATCGGAGTGAACTCCTGTATCCGCCTGGGAAAGAGATTGAC
>CAXTWT010000400.1:0-3533 GCA_964247955.1 uncultured Bryobacteraceae bacterium | reverse complement strand
CGTGTGGGACTTCACTTTCCCATTGCCGCCATCAAAGCTTTTTGCTCTGGAGCCAGGTGCGGATGGCCTGGATGTGTTCTGACTTGACTTCCACCGGCACCCAATGTCCGGCGGGCAGACTCGTAACAGTAAGGTTTGCGCAGGCCGCGCACATCGGGTCGCCCATGCGATTTCCGGTGATGCTGCAGATCTGATCAAAGTCGCCGTTGACGAACAGCACCGGCTGCGACAGGCGGCCGCCCTGGGGCGCCTTGCGAGCGTAGGCGATGTTGGCGTCATCGTTCAGGTACCACGCGCAGGGGGGACGGAAGCCATGAGCCTTGAACGCCTGTACCAGCACGTCGAAGTCCGCCGGCGGCCAGAGAGCCGGGTCAGGTTGAGTCGGCGGGGCGCGGTGCGCGGCGCCGAAGCGCCCTCCGTTGCGCGTGATCACCGCTGTCGGCGAAACCTTGCCGATGGCGGCGGGGCTGCCTGGTCGATACACCGACGCCAGCGTTGCTGCCAGGTCTGCATCGAGGTCGGCGACCGCCGCCTCGAAGTGCGTGTTGTAGTAGCGGTAGTAGTCCCATTGGCCATCCGGATACTGGTCCGCCGGGTAAATCGTTCGGTCGACCAGCGGGACGAGCGTCGGCAGGGCGTTCGCGTCGGGAAAATACGCCACCGAGGTCAGCACGACGCCACGGCTGCGCTGGGGCTCATGCGCGGCCAACGCACCGGCCACAACACTGCCCCAGTCGTGGCCAACCCAGATCGCAGGCTTGCCGCCCAGATGGTCATGTAGCTCCGCCATGTCTGCCACGACTTGCTCGGTGGTGTAGGCGTCGTTGGCTGCAGGGGCGGAAGAGCCGCCGTAGCCGCGCAGATCCGGAGCGACGCAGTGCCAACCGTCAGCGGCGAACGCGTCCATCTGGGCGTGCCATATCAAACCGATGCTCGGCCAGCCGTGGAGGAAAATCATCAGCGGTCCGTCAGCCAGCCCGCACTCGACGTAGTGCGTTGTGTGACGAGGCGTGCTGAAAGTTTTTGAAACCAGCGTGGAGGAGGGCACGCCCCATGCTACGCCCGACATGGAGGCCGCGCTCATCCCGAGGAGAATGCAACGCCGGTTGAGCGTCAGTTCAGCTGCAAAACTGATCGATATACGTTTAGCGGTGGTGGTTATGCGCAGCTCATCATCTTCCCATCGAAGAACTACTTCATCTCCTGGGTGAAGTCCAAGCGCGCTGTACCGAGTCGGGCAGCACCAATGCGCCGTTCTCGTTCAGCCGTGTACAAATCTCCTCCATGGCCTGCATTGTTCCCATTCTTTTACAGCAAGTATGTCACAAACCCTATAGCAGGACGAGCACGTAGTCCTTGTATTGGCCGGCGTTCCTGCCGCCGCGCCCGTCGTCGCACAGGGACTAGAAACGACGCCGGGAGAAAGTTCATTTTCTTTTACTGGGTTGAAAGGGACCGGCCACTTTTATTCCTAGGCGTGTCGAGCAAGTATAAAGTGACTGCTGGTCTTCCCAAGAATCCGTCCGGCAAGTTGGAAACGGTACTTGCATCAGCATTACTAGCTGGTGTTATTGTAATTACGAAGGTAGTTACTATGGAGATCGGCGTCAAGCAAGCAAAGATTGATCTTTCCAAACTCATTCATCGAGCGCAGAACGGGGAGCAGATCTTAATCACGAACAACGGCGAGGTCGTCGCAGAACTGAAGGCGGTCCGAAAGCCAAAGGACCTGACACGCGGGTTTGGAATCTGGAAGGATCGCTTCCCCGTACCTGTTGAACCAGCGACGCCGGAAGAAGAAGTACAAGTTCTTGCTCTCTTTGATTGGAATAAGAAAGCCTAGTCCATGCGCTCTCTTTTATTTGATACGGTTTCGATTCTTCGCTGGGGACAGGGACGCGTTCCTCGTCCGGTGCAGCGGTTAGTGCAAAAGCCGGATACCGTCGTGTACATGAGCGCGGTGAGCTCGTGGGAGTTCCGATTAAAGCCCCAGCTTTCAAAAGGCGGCTGGACTCGTCGTAACCTATTGGAGTTAGCCTTCGATCATTTGTCAGCGACGGTGTTGCCCGTAACCCTTCAGCATACGGAGGCGTTCGACCAGTTGCCTCAATTCCTGGAACATACTGATCCGTTTGACCGCATGTTGATTGCGCAAGCAATGGCGGAGAGCTATATACTGGTTTCTCCCGACACACGCTTTCCTTTGTACGAGCCTCACGGTCTCAAACTGCTCTGGGAGTAAGACCGATAGCCGGATTAGTCAGATCAGGGTGTCGACAACCGTGATGCTCGCATAAGGCGTATCGGCGTATTGGTCGCTGTATGTATTTAAACTCCTAACGCATGCTGAGTACGACCGGGATGAGTGGAAGGAAAGTCTAAAGAAGGAGCAAGAGAGGCAGAGAGTTTTATGAACAGCGCCATTAACGAGACATACGGCTCACTGCTGATGCAGACCCGGCCATGCATCATCAGAGACGACGAGGACAATGAGCGCTGTATCGATTTACTGGAAAGACTGGTAAGCCAGAACCGCCTCACGCCTGAACAAGAAGAGTTAGCAGGCGTGTTGAAGCTGCTCGTCCACGACTACGAAAAACAGTTTGCCATCGCTCCAGGCGCTACGCAGGCTGACATTGTCCAGCATCTTATGAAGGCGAACAATCTTTCGCCGAAAGATAGGGAGCCCATCTTGGGAACAAAAAGCGCGGTGTCGATGGCCCTGAGCGGTGAACGTCCTCTATCAAATTCTGCGTTACCACATGGAGCGCAGCGCGAAATGAACAAAGGCCATATATCGATGCCGCTGAACGAAGGCGGCCAACAGCAGCTAAAATGACCGAGGCAGCAAGCACCGCTCGATTCATTGATTGCGAAAGCCGTGTCGCTGCGTATTTTTCACTGGAAGATGGGGGACCAGCGCCTTTCAGAATGCCGATGCAGGACAATAGAGCCTGATTATTATGAATCCTCAATGGCTGCTTTGGGCGAGAAAGCTGCAGTACAGGAAGTTGCTCGGAAATCCGCTGGCCGGACTGGGGTTGTGCTTTCTTCTTGCATTCTTTTGTCTGGCTTATCCGCTGTATGTGATCCGTCCTTTCCGCTACCAGGGTGCGCGGGAACTCGCTTTTGCGTTAAGCCTGCTGCAGTTCAGGCTGGTTCTCAACATTTTGCTTGCTGTTGCGGCGGGCGCGCTCCTGGTTTGGTCCTGGCGCACACAGGCACGTTTGCTCGCCCGGATCTTTGCTTTTGTCTGCACGTTCCTGGTGATTGGCTGCGGCATCCTTGCTCGCGTCAACGTGTACGAGTTGATGTTTCACCCGCTCACCCGGATCAGTTTCTCGCCGGCGCTCGGAGCCAAGCTCGATGGGGGTGAGGAAGTAATTGCCATCAAAGTGGGGTCTGCTGCCCGCGCCTATCCGGTGCGAAGCATGTCCTATCACCATATTGTGAATGACATGCTCGCGGGCGAGCCGATTGTTGCTACCTATTGAACGCTTTGTCACACCGGTCTGGTGTTTCGAAGAACAGTC
>CAXTWT010000399.1:1781-3544 GCA_964247955.1 uncultured Bryobacteraceae bacterium | reverse complement strand
GGATTCGTATTCCATAGCGAGGCCGGTACCCCGTTCTTTCCGGCAACATCAATCTGACCTGTCGAGGGATTAAAATTGCTGAGCGTATTGTATTTTTCAAAAACCGGAACGTTGTATTCGTAGCGCAGACCGATATTAAGAGTAAGTCGCGGGTTTATCTTCCAGTCGTCCTGCAGGAAGCCTGCGTAAATCCCGGTTCGGTCATAGATGCGGGGACTTAAGGGACTGCGTGACGTGCTGGTAGGCAGCCCCAATAACAGATCCGCGAAAGCGTAGCCGGTAGTCGGCGCTGTGTTCTGGGCGTTAAACGTGAACGATCCACGCCCGTTTCCGACAATGGTGCCGTTTGATTGGAAACGATGAAAATCACCGCCGAACTTAAAAGAGTGCGTGCCGATGTTCCACGACATCGTATCGGCCAGTTGATAAGTGTTATCCGTCCGTACTTGCGGGAAGTTGGTCGGCTCTCCCAGAGTGGCGAATCCGTTCACGCTGACTGAAGGCACTCCGGTACGGGCCGGACCATCGGCGCGCGTACCCGTGATATTGAACATCTGGAGGAAGTTAATGTTCGCGTCATTGGTTGCGCGCGGATTCTGGAACTCCGAATAAGCAAGCCTGAACTCGTTAATCAGGCTGGGGCTAAAGCTATGCGTTTCGGTCAGCCCTCCGAGCCTTGCCAGCAGCAGCACGGTGCAATCAAAACCGGGAACAGTTCTCGACCCGCAAACGACATTGCTTTGCGTGAGTGTACTGTCTTCGAAATCGTTGTAGCTGGCATTCAGGTTGTCTTTCTGCGAGAAGGCATGGTCAATGCGGAGTGAGCCGAGGTTCAGACTATCGACCTGCGGCTCGTTAAACGTGTAATTATTGGCCGGAAGAGAGCCGATAGGGGTTGCCGCCGTGGGAACCGGATATAGCTTGGCGAGAAACTGTCCGGCGGGATTGATTCGATCCTGTGGAATGCGATTGCCCTGGAATGGTTGCCTGTTTACGGGATCGATGATCGCTCTTGAAATGCCGGAAAAGTCACCGTTGACCATGGCGGGCGTGGGTACATTGGTAAGCGCCGTAATCTGTTGCGTATAGCGCGTTCCCTCGTAGCTGGCGAAGAAAAAGGTTTTGTTTCGAAGGATGGGGCCGCCAAAGGTTCCGCCAAACTGATTTTGCCGGAAAGCCGGTTTTGAGCCTGCGGGGGTGAAGTAATTCACCGCATCTAATACTTGATTGCGCAGGAACTCGAAGGCCGTGCCGTGAAAAGCATTTGTTCCGGCCTTGGTCGTTACGATGACCTGACTACCCGAGTTGCGTCCGTATTCGGCAGGGAAAACACCGGTCAAAATCTTGAACTCTTCAATCGCATCCACAGAAGGCCGGAAAGCGGGAGCGCTCAGCAATTGATTGTTATTATCCAGCCCATTCAACGTAAAATTGTTGTTCAGCTCGCTGGCGCCCGCCACATTAAAACCACCCCGAAAACTGAGCAGCGATCCCTGTGCCGCAGGCGCTACACCGGGCACGAGCAGCGCTAAGTTATAAAACTGTCGGCCATTCAAGGGAAGTTCGACAACTTTACGGTTATCAATGACTGCGCCTACGGAGGAAGAATCGGTCTGCGTCAAAGGAACATCGGCAGTAACCTCAACCGTGCTGCTGGTGGCTCCCACTTGCAGCGCGAAGTCTACACGCGCGTGCTGATCGATTTGCAGCACAATACCGGTTTTGACAATTCTTTGAAATCCCTGCCGCTCTGCCGAAACGTC
>CAXTWT010000399.1:0-1681 GCA_964247955.1 uncultured Bryobacteraceae bacterium | reverse complement strand
TTAGTATATAACGGTTTGACGTCAGTTCGGATCTCTGCCATACTCCAATTTCAGAATCTATGTATCGTCGGACACTGCTGCGGCGCATCTCCGGGCTTCTGGGATCGATCCCCTTTGCAAGTTGGAGAACTTGGGCTCGGACTGCTGCTTTCCCTGGAGAACACGGGGTAGTGCTTCGGGAGTTAGCTTCCATTGTTTTGCCTTCCGCGCTGGGAAGAGCCGGTTCGGAGGAGATCGCCGGTAAGTTCGAGCGCTATGTTCGCGAGTACCGACCGGGAGCCGATACCGACCATGGCTACGGATTCACGCACGTCGTTCCTAAGCCCCTGTCGCCTGCACCGACGTACATGGAGCAATTAGCGGGGCTGCCGTCGCCCTTGACGCGGGCAGCCGTTGCAGAAGCTCTCGAAAAATCACAGGTCAAAGATCTTCCGCGTATACCTGACGGCAAGAACGTGATCGCGGATTTGATGAGTTTTTACTTCCGCAGCAGCGATGCCAACGACCTTTGTTATCGCGCTGCGATCAAACGGGATCAGTGCCGGGGATTGGCGGGATCAGAGCACCCTCCGGCACCGCTCCGGAAATTTGTCTAATGCCAACTCTTGAAAGCGATATTTGCATTATCGGCGGCGGTATCACTGCAGCGATGCTTGCCAAAAAATTAGCCGAACTTCGGCCCGGCATCTCCATCAATGTAGTGGAAGCGGGCCGCAGACTATTCGACTTCGAGAACCGGATGGAGTACCGCCGACGCAGCCTGGAGTATGGCGAGAACGCTTGGCCGGGCGATTTCATCGAGGATCAAAAAGCGAGCGGCATTATCTCCCGCACTATGGCGGTCGGCGGCTCGGCGCTGCACTGGGGCGGCACTTGCAACCGGTTTTCCGAAGAAGATCTGCGCTTGCATTCGCTTTACGGCCTTTATACGGACTGGCCGATAGAGTGGAAAGAGTTAGAACGCTTCTACTGCGAAGCCGAGCGCCGCTTGGGAGTTTCCGGAGAGCCGAGCCCCTTGCCGGAAGATTGGCGTTCCGAGCCTTACCCCATGGCGGCAATGCCCCTGACGCACAACCTTTTGGAACTGAAGGCATGGGGCGAGAAGAGCGGCATTCCTTTCTGGAGCACTCCGCAGGCGAAAAATACAAAGCCCTATGATGGCCGCGCCCAATGCATTCTGTGTAATACCTGCCTGATCTGCCCAACCGGAGCGCGCTATTCTCCTGACTTCACTTACAAGCAGCTTCTCGCGCATAAGCAGTTTCAATTACATGATGGAATGCTGGTGCGGCGACTCGTATTGCATGAAAATACATCCCGAGTCGCCGCTGCCGTTGCTGTTCACCGCGAGCGTCCCGAAGAAACGATTGAGTTTCGGGCGCCTCTGTTTGTCCTGACTTCCGGTTACACGTGGAGCCCGCATCTGCTTCTGCTCTCGCATAACTCAAAGTTCCCGGACGGCCTTGCCAACCGCTCCGGTCTGGTGGGGCGTTACATGTGCGGCCATGAGTTTATTTCGGCGTTTATCGACATTGACACCAAGATCTATCCGGGCATGAATGAAACGCACGCTTTGATTTCCCGCCAGTTTTTCCGCTGCAAGCCGGAAGCTCCCTTTGTGCGGCATGATCTGCGGATCTGGGAGAGTCCGGTGGGCCGTGAACCGCGCCTGAGAGCCAAA
>CAXTWT010000398.1:0-3561 GCA_964247955.1 uncultured Bryobacteraceae bacterium | reverse complement strand
GGGCCAATCTGGGTAATGGTCGTGTTATTGGTTCCGCCGGATTGGTTGTTGCCCGAAATGGTGACGCCAGCGGCTGCCTGACTGCCAGCGACGCCCTGTCCGCTTTGCACCGAACCGACTTGCGATCTGGCGCTGGGCACACCGGCTAACGCTCCGCCTGCTTCCAATCGCCTGAGTTGTGAAGCCTGAATCAACGGATTGTAGCGAGCTGACTCAATATCAATGTTGTTTTCCAGAGCCAGCGCAATCGCATCCTGCGCTGTCAGGTACAGCTTTCCGGCCCGCACCAGATCGCGAAGCCGCAGCGAGTTCGACAGGCGCGCCGAAGGAATGTATTCCGCTTCGTAAGGACGCCAGATAACAAATGCTTGCGGCTTTTGCGGAGCTATTGCCGATTGCTGCGCCCACAAGGGCAGTCCGGTGCTTGTCACGCATAAAGCGCAGGCCAGCAGCTTGCGGGTTAAGGAAGGCATTTCGTGTAAGCTCGTCATTGCTTCTGCTCCGGTTGCGGCTCCGGCAGTTTCGCTGGCAGAACCGAGGGGCGTCCGACATGCCCCGACAATGCTTCCGCGATGGACACATTGTTGGCTTCGAGCGTTGTTCCCATCGCCTGATCAAAGGCAACCTGAGCGTGGCTGACATTCGCCAGCGCCTGTGTCTCATTGCTTTCAGCCGTTGCCAGCGCCTGCTGGTCCTGCACCACTTGAAACACCGTCGATGCGCCGAGCGTATACCTTTTCTGATCCGCCTCCAGTGTCTGCTGCTGAAGGATACGCGCTTTTACGGCGGAGTCATACCGGGCGCGAGCCTGTTGCAGACCAATTACGGCATTCTGCACATCAACCCGCACCTGGTTCACCGATCTCTGCAAGGCTAATTCGTTTTGCCGAAGCGAGAGCACGTTGGTTGTGTAGTCCGACTGCGCGGCACGATTGCGAAGCGGCACATTCAACGCAAACCCTGCCGAATAATTCGGGTAGTTGCGGCGAGCAATCTGGCCTAACAGGTTGCCATATCCGCCGGTAAGGAAGGGATCTGCCGCTACTCCAGTTAAAATGTTTGAGCTTCCGGTTAAACCGTTATTAGTGACCTCCACAAAGGCTGACAAGCTTGGCTTCAAGCCGTTTTTGATTCCAACCAGATCCATTTTGGTGCTCTCGATGTTGATCTTGTTTTGCGCAATCTCCACTCGGTTGGCCAAGGCTTGCGCGACCAGCTCATCGATTGGTTTCTGCTGAGTATTGCCTGGAACCGCGAAGGTGTCGAGCGGGATTACATGAACATCCGCCAACTCCGGGCTGGCCACTCCGTTGCGGCTCAACGCATTTTTTAAAACAGTTTCCTGCTGCAGCAAATTTGTTTGGGAAACCAGCAGGTCCTGTTGACTGGAATAAACCTGCGCTTCGGCGCGAGTCACTTCGATAGGAGCCAGGGTTCCGATCTCTACCTGCCGCTTATTGTCATTATAAAGCGCCTGCGCGGTCGCTAATTCATCTCTGCGTGCTTTGAGGTCCTGATTAAAACTCACCAGATCCCAGTAAAGGTTGAGTACTGCCGAAACCGTGGTAATAACCTGTTGCTTGAATTGTAAGTCCGAAACTTTCTCGTTGTTCTTTGCTATCCGGATATTCCTGCCGTTCACGGCGCTCCCAAAGCCCTGCAGCAGATTTTGCGAGATTTGCAGGTCCAAGTTGCCTAACGTGTAGGGATTCAGGGTAAAAGCCAAACTGTTGAATTTGTTTCGCGTGCTGGAGTAGCTCAGGGTAGCGCTCGTGCCGTAACTCCAGTTTTGTGAATATGATGTTTGAAAAGAGCGGGTGTCGTCAATGAGCGCCGTAGTGCCGGTTAGTAGGGTATTGCTCTGCGGACTGGTAGTGTGCCCGAAGTTGGCGGTAAAGTTAACGGTCGGGTCGAAGCTGAGAAGAGCCGGGCCGAGACTGGTCAGAATACCGCCTTGCGCGGTAACCGCAGCGGTGGATGCGCCGCCTCCGCTGGCATTGACGCTGACGCCGGTGAGGCTCACGCTTTGCGGCCCTTGCACTACTCCCACGCCCACGCTTCGCAGGACGTTGCCGCTTTCAGCGCGTTTCGTAACCTGCCGATACATCAAGGGGCCGTAGCGCTGGATTTCAATGTCTAAATTATTCTCCAGGGCTAGAGCAAGGACGTCTTGCGCTGACAAATACAGGTTGCCTGCTCTGACCAGCGATTGCAGCCGATTCGTGTTGGCCAAGTTGATCGGCGGAATGATGCGGCGTTGATACGGGCGCGTCAGCCAACCCAGGCCGCCCTCCGGTGGA
Source organism: uncultured Bryobacteraceae bacterium (assembly GCA_964247955.1). GTDB lineage: Bacteria > Acidobacteriota > Terriglobia > Bryobacterales > Bryobacteraceae > Bog-105. Next base: position 1,261 of record CAXTWT010000398.1, on the reverse strand, counting down.
TCAATGCGGACGGCGTTTTGCGCGGAAACCGAACTTACCAAAACCAGCAAACTGCACAACAGACACAAAGGTGCTTTGAACTGTCTCATCAATATGAAAATCCTCAAGTTCGAGCAAAAACTGGACGCACCAGTTGCCCGTAGTGCTTTTCTTATAAAACCCAAAGCTGTTCTTCCCCTACTGCTCACCCGTCTCCTACGAGAACGAGACCCGAGCCGTGGAGGTTCCCAAATTCGTTTCTTTGATTTTTCATGGTAACGCAGCAAACATTGCCGTTTTCACCCGTGCGGAAGCAGATCCGGTTATGGAAATGGTGAAAGAGCAAGTTGTTTTCCAATTTCCGGCTGGAAGCAAATCGTTTGTTTGCTTCGCATTATGCTCTGCTGCCGCCCGCCGTATGAAGCGGCGCTGTCCGGTTATGGGAAAACGTCGCAATGAAGTTGGGACGGTTAGCCGGGTCCGCTAAAATTTTGGCAGATGTCTCTCATTCACGTCATCATCCTTGCGGTCGTGCAAGGACTGGCCGAACTTCTCCCCGTTTCCAGTTCGGCTCATGTCGTCGTAGCGGAAAAGCTGCTAGGTTTGGACCCGTCTTCGCCGCCGATGACTCTCCTGCTGGTCATGCTGCATACCGGAACCATGTTCGCTGTAATTGTTTACTTTTGGAGGAAGTGGCGCGATACCTATTTTCGAGACTCGGCCAGCTTTCGGCATTTCGCTCAAGGTGTGCTTGTGGCCACGCTCCTGACCGGAGTAATTGGCGAAGTGATCATCAAAGGAATTGAAAAGACCGCCTTCCGCCATGCGCCTAAAGCGCAAATTGAGGATCTCTTCAGTCATCTCGAACTGATTGCCCCAGCTCTCGCCATAGCCGGTTTATTGATCCTTCTTGCCGGTTTCTTAGAAAGGCGAGGGTCGGACGGCGTGTTTCCCCAAACGGCTGAACTTACTATGAGGCAGGCGAGCCTGATGGGAGCGGTACAGGGTCTTTGTCTGCCTTTTCGAGGTTTGTCGCGCTCCGGCGTCACTATTTCTGTAGGCATGTTGGCCGGAACCGCCAAAACTCGTGCGGAAAACTTCAGCTTCGCTTTAGCGGTCGTACTCACACCCGCTGTTGTTATTCGCGAGGCGTGGCGACTTCTGCACGCGCAAGCGCAGGCAGCGGACCCTGCCTATAATTTGACCTCTGCCATACTGCCGAGTGTCCTGGGCATGCTCTTTGCCTTTCTAGCCGGTTTGGTTGCTCTACGATGGCTGAGCA
>CAXTWT010000397.1:0-3605 GCA_964247955.1 uncultured Bryobacteraceae bacterium | reverse complement strand
TACCCGAACAGCTTGTAAAACAAAACCAGGAATGCTTCCACGCCCGGCGGATGCACGTTCGGCACGGCGGAGCGCGGAACAAGATCTCCGTGACGCAGCAGATCCAGCGCCGCCGGAACAAACTGCCCCAGTTCGTCCCAGAAGTACGGCAGGTTCAGCAGCGGCAAATGGATCGCCAACAGCGGAACGGCAAAAACCAAAAAGAAAATAGGCAGATAGTGCGGTCGCCTCGGTCTCGGCTGCGCGTCGGCGAGCGCAAAGGGAGGCAGTTTCGGCATCGGAGGCCGACGTGGAGTCGCCATCCGCAGTTTATTGAATAACGTCGCCCTGCATGTGCGCTTCTAGTTTAATTTCGCCGAAAGCGGCCTCATACTGCTTCAAGTTCTGCTGCAGCAAATTCGCCAGCGCCTTCGCTTGCGGCGGACTCAAATAGACGCCTTGAAAGTTTTGGATCGTCACGGCATCCGGCGTCGTTTGATTCACTGTTCCGAACATCACAAAGAAATCCCACAAGCTTACACGCATCTGCACGCTGTTTGCGTAGCTCTCGCGGTAATCGGGAGTATTGGTAAGTTGCAGCTTGGGTTGCGGCTGCGTAGGGCTCATTACCCTAGTATGCCCCGAAGAAGATTTTACAATGAACAATTCATGCGAATCACCAAACTGGAAACGGTACGCATCCACGAATTTCCGCAGCTTGTGTGGTTGCAGATCGGCACCGACCAAGGCTTAACGGGGCTTGGCGAAACCTTTTTCAATGCAACAACGGTGGAAACCTATCTGCACGACGAAATTGCGCCGCAACTGCTCGGCCAGGACCCGTTGCGCATTGATGCCATTGCGCGTGATCTTACAACCTATGTCGGCTTTCGGTCCACCGGCGTCGAGATGCGGGCAAGCTCGGCAGTGGATCTCGCGTTATGGGATTTGTTCGGCAAGTCCGTCGGCAAGCCGGTCGTGCAGATGCTGGGCGGCCCGACGCGAAACCGCATCCGCACCTATAACACCTGCGCCGGTTCCGCCTACATGCGCGGAGCGCAAACGCAATCAAGCGTCAATTGGGGCATTGCTGCCTCTTCGCAAGGCGGCATCACCGGCTTCGATGATCTTCATGACTTTCTGACGCGGGCGGACGATCTGGCGGAGTCGCTTCTGGCCGAAGGCATCACCGCCATGAAGATCTGGCCCTTCGACCTTCCTGCGGAAAAAACCAATGGTCAGTACATTTCGCCGGAAGATTTGAAAATCGCCTTGCAGCCGTTCGAGAAAATCAGAAACCGGGTGGGCGACAAGATCGACATCATGGTGGAGTTTCATTCGCTCTGGCAACTGACGCCGGCAATCCAAATTGCCAAAGCTCTTGCGCCATTTAAAACTTTCTGGCACGAAGACCCAATCAAGATGAACAGCCTGCGCAGCTTGGGGCGCTATGCGGCGGTGTCTCCCGCGCCGGTTTGCGCTTCGGAAACTTTGGGAAGCCGCTGGGCTTTTCGTGATCTGCTCGAAACCGACGCCGCCGGAATCGTCATGTTTGACTTGGGCTGGTGCGGCGGTCTTTCCGAAGCGCGAAAGATTGCGGCTATGGCCGAAGCCTGGCACCTGCCTGTTGCCCCGCATGATTGCACCGGGCCTGTTGTGTTCATGGCGTCGACTCACTTGTCATTAAACGCCCCAAACGCACTGGTGCAAGAATCGGTCCGGGCTTTTTACAAGGGCTGGTATCCGGAGGTAGTCACCGCCGTTCCGCTCCTTCAGGACGGATACGTGAGCGTGCCGAACGCTCCGGGCCTTGGTTGTGAACTGCTGCCCGACATTGACAAACGTTTCACCGTATCTCGCCGGATCACTTGAGCATGACAAAACTGAACAACGTATCGCCCGCGCCCACGGTTACGTATTGCGTGCCATCGAGTTCATAGGTTATAGGGCCGTTGCTGACCGCAGTTCCCAAGTTGGCGTGCCACAACGGCTCTCCGGTTTTGGCATTGAGCGCGACCAGATTGTTTGCCGGATCGCCGGTAAAGACCAGATTGCCTGCCGTGCTTAAGACACCGGAACGCACGCCGGCGTCTTCCCATTTGTGGCTCCAGCAAATCTTGCCGGTTTTGTAATCAATGGCCTGGAGCATAGATTCGGCCCAGCCTCCCCGGTCGTTGCCGCCCCAGCCTTCGGGCTTATCCTCGTCTTCACGGATGTAGTAAACGCTGTAGGCTCGCGTCGCATTCACATAGAAGAGTCCTGTGGCTGGGCTGTAGCTCGGAGGCGGCCAGTTCGCAGCGCCGCCTTGATTCGGCGAAACCAGCGCGCCGTCAATTTGCGGCTCCTTCGCCGGATTCGGTATCGGCTGTCCTTTGGCATCGACACCCTTGGCCCAATTGGTTTTTACGTATTCGCTGGTCGTGATATTTTTACCATTCGTTCGGTCCAGCACAAAGAAGTAACCGTTGCGGCTGGCTTGCGCCAGGAGCTTGCGCGGCTTCCCTTCAACTTCTCCATCAAAGAGCACGGGAGTTTGCACAGCGTCCCAATCGTGGGTATCGTGCGGCGAGGGCTGGAAGTGCCAAACGGGTTTGCCGGTATCGAGATTCAGGGCGACAATAGACTCGGTGAACAGGTTATCGCCCTTTCTGCCTTTTCCTACGATCACCGGCTGCGGGTTACCCGTTCCCACATACACGGTATTCAGTTCCGGATCATAGGTGCTGGGAACCCAGGTCATGCCGCCTCCGTGCTTCGCGGCATCCTCACTGGGCCATGTTTCAGAACCGGGGTCGCCCTTTTTTTGCGGCACGGTGTACCAGCGCCATTGCAGTTCCCCGGTTTCCGGGTCGCGCGATTCGAGATAGCCCGGAATATCCAGATCATCGCCGCTGACGCCGACGAGCACATGATTCTTGGCGACAATCGGCGCGACGCTGGCGTAGTAAAACTGATCGAGGTCGCAGACTTCCTTGTGCCATCGCTCTTTGCCATCCTTGAGGTTTAAAGAGACGAGATGGCAATCCGGCGTTTCGAAGTAAAGCCAGCTTCCATAGATGCCGACGCCGCGATTACCCAGGTGAATGCCTCCCTTCGATTGCCAGTTGTAGTTCCAGAGTTCACGGCCCGTACGCGCATCAACGGCCCACACATGATCGGGGAGAGTGAAGTACAACACGCCGTTGACCAGCAAAGGCGTAGCTTTGATCGAGCCTCCGGGATTGTCGCTTCCCACGTTAATGCGGTACACCCAGGCGAGGCTGAGGGAGTTGATGTTTTCGGTACTGATTTTGGCGAGCGGGCTGAATCGCCGCCCGGAGTAGTCGCCATTATAAGTAGGCCAGCTATCAGTGGGCAACTGCTGAAGTTTAGCCGGATCGAGAAATTGGCTGAACAGCGCGGCAGCGGCGAAAAGAAATCCAATCGTAATTTTCAGCAGCTTCATTTCAGTGTCTCCAAGTAAGCAACGACGTTGTGAATATCCTGGTCTGTATATTTCTCCAGCATTTCAGCGTGGGCGGCATAGGGATCGTGTTTTTCTAATTTCAGATCGGGCGTGCGTTTCCAGGAATGGTACTCGCCTGAGGCGTCGCGCAACGAAACATTGAAGTCGTCGATTCTATCGA
>CAXTWT010000396.1:0-3608 GCA_964247955.1 uncultured Bryobacteraceae bacterium | reverse complement strand
ATGGAGGTAATGGATACCTCCATTGCCAACGTAGCGCTGCCTCACATTGCTGGAGGCTTATCCGCCGGACAGGATGAAAGCACCTGGGTTTTGACGAGTTATCTGGTGGCCAACGCCGCCGTGCTTCCGATCTCCGCTTGGCTGGCGGACCGGTTCGGCCGCAAGCGCTTTTACATGAGCTGCGTCGCGCTTTTCACAATCAGCAGTTTTCTTTGCGGACTCGCCCCCAGCCTCGGCCTATTGGTTTTCTTCCGCATTCTTCAGGGAGCGGGCGGCGGCGGCCTGGGACCATCGGAACAGGCCATCCTAGCCGACACGCTGCCGCCGGAGAAACGCGGCATGGCGTTCGCGGTTTACGGCATGGCTGTGGTTCTGGCGCCCGCTATCGGCCCCACGCTCGGAGGCTGGATTACGGACCATTACTCCTGGCGCTGGATCTTCTACGTCAACGTGCCGTTCGGACTTCTGTCCATGTGGCTGACCCACATCATGGTGACGGACCCGCCCTGGCTGGAGCGTTCCCGAAAGGAAGCGGTAAAGAACGGCATCGACCTTCCCGGCCTGCTTTTAATCGCCACGAGTCTGGGCACATTTCAAGTCGTGCTCGACAAAGGCCAGCGCGACGATTGGTTTGCTTCTCCCTTAATTACCAGCTTCGCCATCATTGCCGCCGTCTCCATGATCGCCTTTTTGTATTGGGATTGGCATTACCAACATCCCATCGTGAACCTGCACTTATTTAAGAATCGCAGCTACGCCGTTTCGAACGTTCTGATGTTTCTGTTAGGCTCTGTCCTGCTCGGCACAACGGTTTTGATCCCGCAGTTTCTACAAACCGTGCTCGGCTACACCGCGCAAAAAGCGGGCGAGGTTTTAACCCCCGGCGGCTTCGCGCTCTTGACCTTGCTGCCCTTAGTCGGATTCCTGGTCGGCAAGTTAGATGCGCGTTGGCTCATCGCTTTCGGTTTTCTCCTGAGCGGCTTGACGCTGATTCAGCTTTCTCATTTAAGCGGGGACATTGATTTCCATACCGCCATGTGGTGGCGCATCGATCAGACTGCCAGCCTCGCCTTTCTTTTTGTGCCGATCAACACGATCTCTTATGTGGGTGTTCCCGTAGAACAGAACAATCAGGTTTCCGCCATGATCAACTTGATGAGAAACATCGGCAGCTCGGTGGGAATCTCTATTTTTGCAACCATGCTGGCGCGCCGTCAGCAGGTACACGAGAATTACCTGACGGCGCACATCAACGCAGGAAACACCATTTACCAAAGCTACGCGGACAATCTGGCAAAGCACCTGATCAGCGCCGGTTCGGATTTGGCGAAAGCGAAAATGCAGGCGCTGGGCTATGTGTATCAGACTTTGCAGCAACAAGCTTCCGTGCTCGCCTATATCGACGTCATCTGGATCTTCGTTGCCGCCAGTTTTTTGGCCGTGCCGATTGTATTCCTAGCAAAAAGAAACAAACCAGGACAAGCGGCCATGGGCCACTAGAAAGAGGATGATATGGCAGATCAAAACGAAAACGTGCAAAAGATGCGGGAGTTGATTAAGGACATTCGCATCTGCATGCTATCTACAACCAACGAGCAGGGACGCACTCACAGCCGTCCCATGTACACACAGCAGGCCGAGTTCAACGGAGATCTATGGTTTTTCACCTATGCCGACTCCAATAAGATTCGCGAGGTGGCGCGCCACGCCGAAGTTAATGTCAGCTTCAGCGACGATAACGAATGGGTGTCGGCATCCGGCCCGGCCAGCGCAATGAAAGACCAGGCAAAGATCGATGAACTGTGGCACGAAGACCTGAAAGCCTTTTTTGCGAAAGGCAAGGACGACCCCAATCTCACACTGCTGAAAATCACCGTGGAGGAAGCTGAATACTGGGACTCACCCTCGAACGCGGTGGTGCGCCTATATGGATTCGCCAAAGCAACGCTGACCGGCAAGTCCTACCAGGACGAAATGGTTGACCACAAGAAAGTGAGTTTGTAACGGCAAGCTCCGGTCGTCATAATGGATCATGCGCGGAACACCTGGCGTTTTATTGATCCTGTGTGCTTTGGGAGTAGCGGCTGCCTCGGATTGGGAAGCAGCGGGCAAGCAGTGGTGGAAACATGTCGAGTATCTGGCGAGCGACGGACTGGAGGGCCGTGAACTCGGTTCGCGCGGGTACGACCGAGCGGCTGCTTACGTGGCCGAACAGTTCGAGCGGGCCGGATTAAAGCCCGGCGGGAAAGGAAGTTACTTCCAGCCCATTGAATTCACCAAAGCATCGCTTGATCCATCCAAGTCCAGTCTCTCGGTTGTTCGGAACGGCCAAACGGTCTCCGTGCCGGTACCCGGCGAGGCGCAGCTTGGCTATTCTCCCGATTCAGCCCCTTCGCTTGAAGCTCCGGTCGTGTTTGCAGGCTATGGTCTCAACATCCCGGAAGCACACCATGATGATAGACAGGACTTGCCGCTCAAAGGCGCTGTTGTTGCCTTTCTCACGGGCGGCCCGGACAGCATCAGCGGCAACCTGCGTTCTCACTATTCTTCGGCGCAGGAAAGATGGAAGGCGTTGCGCGCCGCCGGTGCTGTCGGCATTCTTTCCATTCCCAATCCCAAGGACATGGAGATTCCCTGGAGCCGTCAAGCGGCAGCGTGGGGCAAACCGCGCATGAGTCTGACGGACGAAGCCCTCGCGCCCACGCGCGGCCTGAAGTTCAGCGCAAGCTGGAATCCGGATAAAGCGGAGAACCTGTTCGCCGGGTCGGGTCACACCTTTGCCGAAGTCCTCGCCGCCGCCAAAAGCCAATCTCCGCTGCCGCGCTTCCCGCTGCACTGTTCGATCAAAGCAATCGTTTCCGTTTCCACCGCGCCTATCGCCTCCAAGAACGTCGTGGCGATTCGTCCCGGAGACAATCCCGAGTTGAGGAATCAGTACGTGGCAATTTCCGCGCACCTGGACCACTTAGGCACCGGCAAGCCGGTCAATGGAGACGGCATCTATAACGGCGCAATGGACGATGCTTCCGGCGTGGCTTCCCTGATCGAGATTGCGAAACAACTTGGGAAATCGTCGCAGCCCATTCACCGCTCCCTTTTGTTTGTCGCGGTCACAGGAGAGGAAAAAGGCGAGCTAGGCTCAGAATATTTCGCCAAGCATCCGACTATGGGAGGACGCACCATTGCGGACCTGAATATGGATATGTTCCTGCCGCTTTTCCCCTTGCGATGGCTGGAAGTGCAGGGTTTGGACGAGTCCACCCTGGGAGACGACGTGCGCGCGGTAGCAGAAGCAGCAAACGTGAAAGTACAGGCAGATAAGGAGCCGAATAGAAACCGCTTTATTCGCAGCGACCAGTACAGTTTCGTAAAGGAGGGTGTGCCTTCCGTTGCTTTTAAATTCGGTTACATCCCAGGCGGGCCGGAAGAGAAGATTTTCAAGGACTGGTACACGAACCGTTATCACGGCGTTTCAGACGACGTTCATCAATCCGTGGATCTTGCCGCAGCAGCGCAGTTCAACGATATTCTGAAAAATCTGGCGTTGCGCATCGCCAATGCGCCCCACCCGCCAACGTGGAAGCCCGACAGCTTCTTCCGCCGCTTCG
>CAXTWT010000395.1:1525-3669 GCA_964247955.1 uncultured Bryobacteraceae bacterium | reverse complement strand
CAATCGCAGCCATCAGTTGGGTGAAGTTACAGCCAGTATTAGGTTTCCAGCATCCAGACAGCTTCTACCGGCGGGGATGAGTGGTGATTGCTGCGCAGGCGCCTTTCACAGCGCTGCCCAGTAAGCGGCTCGAATGGCTGTACAGCAGATCGCCGTTTCTGTCAAACACGGCGACCTTGTTGCCGTGCGTAAAGGGTGTGGTCGGATTGATCGCTTCGTGATCCAACCGGACCAGGTACTCCGCTTTTTCCCGGTTGGCGGTCACGATGACAGCGGGACAATGCTCGGCAAACGCCTTCATCACTTCCACGTTCTGCGGGCTGGCGCCGCCGGTAAGCGCCAACGATCCCTTCATCTCCGCCACGCTCGCATCGCCGGACACTTGCAAGGCGGTGCTTTCGGTGATGAATACGCGCGGCTTCTCCGCCGCAGCAAGTGTCCCGGGAAGCGCCGTGGTCAACAAGGCCCAACAAATGAATTGAGTGTGCATAATCTCCTCAAAGGACAACCAAAGCGGCGGTAAAACGGTTCAACCCAGGGAACAACCCGTTCGAAAAGCGCCTGTGGCGTCCCTGGGCCTCCAGACGCGGCAAGCGAACCGCCGGTTTCCGACGCTCACCTTTCTATCGTAGTTTCGATTGCAGAAACAAACCGAAGCGCTCGATCTCTGCTGCCAAAGCTCGCCGGAACGCACTTTCTTTCGGCTCGGCCCGAACAAAGCCGGTGTTGACGACGGTTTTTCCCTCATGACTCGACACGTTCACCCAACCAATTACTTCCTCCTGCCACAACAAAGGCATGGCATAGTAGCCCATCTTTCGCTTCGCCGCAGGCGTATACGCCTCGAAGCGGTACGCCCAACCCCACAGATGCTCAAAACGGCGGCGGTCCCACACCAGGGGATCAAACGGAGCGAGAAAACCCACAGTATTGTCTGCTTCTTTTCGCCGCCATGGGCCGGTCGGCCAGAGATAGCGCAAACCTTCCACGTCTGCACTTGCCAACTCCCCGGAGTTCACTAATTTGCTTACGACGGAGGATCTTCCCTCCAAGCCGGGAGCCGCATGCGTGAGATGCCGCAACGTTTCCCGCAAGCTTCGTTCCGGCACGGGCGCAAGAATCCGGGCAATGAGCAGCACCAGCCTGCGGAGTCGTTCTTCCGGTTCGATGGATTCCTGTAGCGGCGTCGTGGCCGCATACAGGCGAATCCCGTTCTCCCGCCCGGCGACTCGCAACAGACCGCGATAGTGCAGCGCTTGTAAAATGCGCGTCGTCGCTTTCGAATAGCCGCCCCAGGCATTCACTTCCCGCTCCCGCCCGAGATGCTTTTCCAGTTCTCGCGGATGCAGGCATTTCTGCGCCGACACGAGCGCCAGCACGTGCTCCTCGGCGGCGCTTAAGCCCCCTTCCTTTCGCGGATGCAGCAAGCGCCAAGTGGTTTTCGGCACGAAGCCGTAAGCATATAGAAAATCTTCTTCGAGGCCCAGCTTCGGATAGTGCCTTTCTAAATCTCCCGCACAGTATCCTTTTACCCGGTGCCGCAGAATCAGGTCTTGCGCCCGCGCCGGCGAACGAATCGGATCAGCCTGCACAAAGCCCAATCGTTCCACGGCTTGGCGAAGCGTGGTCGGCCCGAACAGGGAAGAGGCAAGGGCGTGTGACTTCAGCAGTTGTCGTGTGACCGGCATGCTCCGATTACGGATCAAACCGTGCGCGCAGATCGGGCGGGACCAGGGGGCAGACTTCCTTCCGCCACCCGAACACACGATACCGAGTGCGTGCGACGATGCCGTAGAAGAAATCACGCAGCGGTCGCGGAATGACGCGCAGAAGCGCCGCGACAATCTTCCATCCTCCGCCGAGTCGCCGTAAAACATGCACCCAGGCGTCCGAGCGCGTCAGCAGGGAGCCGTCACGGGTCTGCACGACCATGCTATCGGGCAGTCCCTTACTCTGCGGAACCGGAACGCTGGCCTGGAACGTTGCGCCGTGCAAAGGGGCAAATCGGAACGCTCTTCCCAAGCGGTCTTGCTGCATGACAAACTTCACGGCGTAGTGGCAGAGTCCGCAATGCCCATCGTAGAAGAGCACTTCCGTTTGTGGCGTGGAAGGAATCATGCCTCGCCACTACTGTAGCGCGCCGA
>CAXTWT010000395.1:0-1425 GCA_964247955.1 uncultured Bryobacteraceae bacterium | reverse complement strand
GCCGGGCGATGGACTGGAATCTGTTCGCCGCACTGCGGGCAGGCGAACTCATCGACAGCGGCGAAACGGGGAACGGGAACCGGAGCGCGGCAATGGGGACAGCGAACAATCTCGTTCTCTTCGGTGCTTTGATCTTCGCCTTCGGGATGAATGGGCATGGCGTGAGTATAGCGTTGCGGGACGGATTTGCTTGAGAGAACGACAACCCGGACCACACCAAAAGGCATATGTTCCAAACTTCAACATTCTTTGTAAAACCGCTGGTGATCGGTTTCGTGCCCTCCCTGATTTTTTGGGCCTGTGTCATTCCGTCTGCGCTGAGACTTAATTAACAGCATTGACGGTGTAACTCCGCGTATGAGTGAACACATCCTACTTAAGACCACGCTGGTTCACAATCTGCGCCATACGCAAACTCTCCGGTGACTGCAGGCGAGTTAAACCAGCCACAACGCCCGCTTGGTTCGCTTCCGGCTGGTTTTGGCTCGCTTTGCATTTGCCTTCAATGGCGTCGATGGCAATCTCGACGCCGACAATCGCTTTGGTCAAAGCTTCGATGTAGCTGGCCGGAGCATCGGCCACCGACCAGGGCTGCTCAAAAGATTTCTCCTGTTGATCGGTTAACGTTCGCAGATGTGCGATTAATTCACCCTGGTCCTCGAAGAGCCTCGCTCGTCCGCGCACGTGGACAGCTAGGTAGTTCCAAGTGGGAACTACCTTTCCATGCTCTTGCTTTGTGGGATACCACGACGGAGTAATGTAGTGATCGGCTCCGTGAAAAATAGCTAGAACGGGGGAAGCTGTTGCCAGGCTTTTCCAGTGATGATTGGCGCGCGCGAAGTGGCAGCGCAGTACTCCCCCTTCGCCTCCATCGGTATGCAGCACGACAGGGGCATGGGTTGCTTCCGGTCCGCCCGCATGGCAGGTCACGATCGTCGCCAAAGGGTGCTGCCGGATGAACTCGTGAAGGATGCCGGTCCGGTTTTCGACAAACGGGGCAGGGTTGTACACCAAATCAGTTTGCCACAACAGCAACCATTTGCTCCTTCCGCAATGGGAATTTGTAACTCATCTCACGATCCGACCGGCTGCGCGAAAAAGCCAGTGCCGTTCACCAGAAAAATTCACCCGTTCGCTGAAAGTTGCCATCCAAAGTGCTGCTCGATTCGTCCAAGATCGCATGCGATCTACGTATCAGCAGAACGAAGAATTAGCAAAACTCCAGGCTCGTTATCGGGCAGCATGGCGGAATTTCTCCGTTGCGGTCCGTCACCGGCAAGCTTTGCAAGCGGAGGAATCGGAAGATAATTTCCCACTTCGCGCCGCAGAAACAGCGGCTCATGCTGCAGAAAAGCAATATCGACAAGCTCGCAATGCTTTCGCCGATTATTTGTTAGAGCGTTCCTGCCGAAAACAGGATGCTCT
>CAXTWT010000394.1:0-3719 GCA_964247955.1 uncultured Bryobacteraceae bacterium | reverse complement strand
TGCGGCGCGCAAGCATGGCGCTGCGATTGCTTCGGGCGTGCCGGTTGCACAAATTATTCCAGGTGAAGGCGTGCTGCTCGAGGGCGGAGATAAGATCGGTGCTCCGGTGGTAGTATCGAACGCCGACGGACGAAGCACCCTGCGCCTTCTCGGGGAAAATGCCGATCATTCCTGGCGGGGGAAGGTGCAATCCATTCCGATAGAGGGGTGTACGCTGAAGGTCAACGTGTGGTTGCGCGAACTGCCGGATTTCCGGGCGCGTCCCGGCACTTGTCAGCCGCACCACTTCGGGCAGGTCAACACTCCGCTGACCAAAGAAGAATGGCAGGCGGGTTATGCGGCTGCCCGCCAGGGCCGCCTGCCGGAACGGTTGTGGACGGAACTGTATTTCCAAAGCGTCCATGACCGCAGCGTAGCGCCTGAAGGCACGCACACCATGAGCGTCTTTTCGCAATATGTACCTTATCAATTCTCCGAAGGCTCCTGGGATGACCGTCGGGAAGAGGCGAAACAACTGGCGCTGGCGTCGTTGGCGCGTTATTGCGGTAATATCCCCGACGCCGTGATTGACGCCGAAGCGCTGGGTCCGCCGGATATTGAGCGAAAGGTCGGCCTGACGGGCGGGCACATTTTTCAAGGCGAATGCTTGCCCCCGTATATGTGGAGCAACCGGCTGTCTTCGAGAACTCCCATGCCGGGCTTTTATCTGTGTGGAGCGTGTACGCATCCGGGCGGCAGCGTGATCGCCATGAACGGACGCAATGCCGCTATGGCCGTGCTCGCGGATGCCTAAGTTCCCGCCCTCGCCGGAGTCGCCGGTTGATGGCAAAGAGCAGCGCCGCCAGCGGCACAATGACAAAAAACGGCCAGTAGGTGACAATCGCCGCTTGCTTTTCAAGCACCGTCAGTGAACCCATCAGCGAGGCTTCCCTTTCCTTTTGCCGAATATCCACAATCACGCGCCACGCTCCGGGCGAGGGCAGGTCAACGGCAGCGGCGTACAGAAGCTTGTTGCTCGCGTTGTCATGTTTGGCGGGAAGCGTGAACTCTACGATTTCGCTGCCGTTGCCGGGGCGTCGCAGATGCAGCAATACGGTGGCGTCGAGAACCGGGCTATTATCGTCGGCTTTCTGGCACATTACGCTCAGGTCGGCGCGGCCTACCCGCACGGGCGAAGGATCGCTGAACAACGTAATCATGAACGGCCCGGAGCGTTTTTGCAGGACGACTGCGCCACCGTCGGCATGCAAAGTCAGCCCTGTTGCGAGAGCCGCTGCCAGGAGCAATAAACCGCGCTTCATGACTCTCAATGAACCATCCCGCGCATTTCCATCGGTTGCAGCAGAATCCACACTCCGGTGGCGTACAGACTTACGGAAAGCAGCGCCCAAGGCAGCAGAATCGCAAGGGCGTTCCATATCCGTTCGCTGTATCTATTGGCGATCTGCCATGCGACGTAAAGCGTTAGCAACAATCCCGCATCCAGAATCAGGATTTGTGCAGGAGTTAGCCATTCGGGAATGGAAGGAGTCACGATTTGCATCGCGCCGCCCAATGCTCTCTCTATGGCGAGCACGGCTGAACTCCATCCGGTTGCAAAGTGATATAGCAAGTGTGCCGCCCACATCGCAATGCCGAGCGGCGCCAACGCGAATGAAAACCGCCGCGCCGCTTCCATTATTTTTAGCTTGCGTTCGACGAGTCGGTTAAACGCTCCGCACAAAAGCGCGGACAGGGCAGGGAGGACCACCGCGCCGACAGCCACAAACATTCCGACAGCAATGGGCATTCCATGCCTTCCCAGGCGCGCGTGCCAGCGGTGCTCCCAGATCATCACCGGCCCGATCATTCCGGCAGCGTTAACGAAGGCTCCAAACACGATGAGCAGTGCCAAGGCGGCAAAGTCGGTCCGTTTTGACAGCTTGCCGAGAGAGGAGCGGTAAGGGTCCTCAATCACCGTTTTGGCCGGGAGTACCGGCAGAAGCGCGACATTGTCATGAGGACAGGCTTTGACGCAATCCAGGCAGAAGGTGCAATCCAGGCTGCTTTCCTTTTTCGGCTGGAACAGGTATAGTTCGCAGCCGTGCGCGGTTTGGTTGCCGCGAATGCAGTCATGCGTGCGGCAGCTATTGCAGGTCGCAACGCTCCGCACCCGTACTTCCCGTGGTGAAACCAGGGAGCTTACAAAATGAAACTGTCCGATGGGGCAAACGTATTTGCAGAAGCTCGCTCCCCGGAAAAACCCATCGATCAGCAGGGCGGCTCCAAAATAGCCGCAAATGATCCATGCCGTGACAAAGGGACTGTTCCATAAGTGAAACGCTTCGTAAGTCCACAGGTATAGAACGAGAAGCGCAACCGGCAGCCACTTGGTGCGCAGCGGTCGCGGCCAGCGCAGCTTTGCCGGAAGCACTTTGCGCCCGATGTCACGCACAAAAGTAAACGGACAAGCCATGCAGAACAGATTGCCTACTGTCAGCAGCGCCAGAATGGACAAGGCGCGCCAGTGAATCCATGGCAGCACGCCTGCCATGTTGACGGGCGTGATTTGCGGTCCGAAAAAGCCGTCCGCCATGACCGCTACAGCTACTAACAACATTCCTGCCTGCGCCCAGCGGCGAACTGTCGGCAGCCGTTTCGTGAAGCTGCGGGACCGCGCTTTGGGGACCGGCGTGCGTTGAATGATCATCTGTTCCCCGTCGTGTGTTCGCCGCGTGGACAGCAGACGCATGGTGAAGGCAATAGCGGGCAGCAGATACACGACAGAACCGGGTACCCACATGATTGCGCCTGCTAATGCCTGATCATCCCCGGCGCTGAAGCCGGAAATGTGGACCCTTTCATAGCTTGGGTAGAGCACTTTCCCGGAAAAGATCAGAAATGCGGAAAGCGCCGTATTGACAATATCCGAGAAGAGCAGATAAGGAATACCCGCCCAGTCCGGCCACCGGCTTTTCCCCGGACCTTGGCGGATCAGCGGCCACCAGAACAGTACGCCCGTCCAGAAGAAGGAAGCATGTTGAATACCATGCCAAGTTGCCGACCGCAGCGCCAGTTCGTACAGAACCGGCATATGCCACAAAATTGTGCTGAGGGCAAAGAGCAACCATGTCACCGGCAGCGAGGTAAAGAACTCAAAAAACTTCCGTAATGTAGGAGAAGTCAGAAACGGTCCCAGCGCTTCTTTGACGAAGGCTTTCGGCATTCCGCGCAGGAGCGGCAGAGTCGGCTGCCCGAGCAGCAGGAGCGGCGGCGCAATCATCATCAACAGCAAATGCTGCGTCATGTGCGCGGACAGGAACAGCGAATCGAAGGTGTCGAGCGGCGACTCCAGCGCCAAAAGTAAAGCCGACAACCCGCCGAGAAAGGCCCAGAGCCGATTAAAGTCCCGGCTGCCGTGAATCAGCTTACGTCCGCGTGTCCACCCGCGCCAGTACACAAAAGCTGTAAGGATTAGAAGCGCTAAAGAGAACGGGTGGAACGGCCAGGAGAGAAGCGCGGCGCTCAGGGACAGATCCACTTCGTTAACGACTCGCAGGCACAACCGACGGCCTGATGACCGCAAAATCACGCGGCAGCTTATCCAGGGGCTTAGCCGTGTCTTTAGCAGGCGGAATGTAATTGGGATGCAGGGTGGCCAGATAACTTACTAATGCATCCACCTCTGCCGGAGTCAGTTTCTTGCCGTAGGCAGGCATGTTGCCGCCGCCTTGAATCAC
>CAXTWT010000393.1:0-3784 GCA_964247955.1 uncultured Bryobacteraceae bacterium | reverse complement strand
TATTGCGTTAGCGGTCCTCATCTTGGCCCAGCGACTCCGAGTAGAACTGTGGATTGCGCCCAGCATCAGGGTGATGGCGGCGACGTGGTAAATTCCCTTGAGGTGTTCATAAATACATGAGGTGTTCATAAATACATGGGGATGAACGCACCTATTGGAGTGACAGGGCATCTAAAGGTATGCGGGGCCACCTTCCCCGGCCATTCGCGGCTATACTGAAATCGTCCCCAACAATATGAAAACGTATGCAAAATTTGCGGTCCTGATGACCCTGATTGTCGGTGCCTTGGTATGGCTGGCGGCAGGAGGCATTTCCGAGACGAAGACCTACTATAAGACGATTGCGGAACTGCAACAGATGGGCGGGTCCGCGCACGGAAGCCGCTTGCGCGTGGGCGGAGACGTGAAGCCGGGTTCCATTGTCAAGGACGGCTCCAGGGTTACTTTTACCTTGCACCAGGATGCAAAACTGCTGAACGTGGTCTATACCGGGACGGACCCGCTGCCCGATACTTTCAAGGACAACGCCCAGGCGCTGGCGGACGGCCGGTTGGGGCCGGACGGAGTCTTTGAAGCCAGCAAAATTCAGGCGAAATGCGCTTCGAAATACGAAGCTAAGCCGACCCAGCGCGGGTTGTCGCACGAGACTCCCACAAGGGTGACCAGCCTAGAGTCGCTGCGCAGCCGTTCGTAAGGAGCTATAGAGACATGGAAAACCTTGGTGCGCTCTCGATTTTGCTGTCGTTCTGCCTCGCTGTTTTTGCGGCAGCAGCGGCGGTCGTTGGTAAGTATGGAAAACGCCCGCTTCTGGTCGTGAGCGCGGAACGCGCCGTCTATGCGGTCTGGGGCTTGTTAACGGCGGCAGCGGCCATCTTAGTCGGATTGCTGATTAGCGGCGACTACCGGTTGGCTTACGTAGAGGCGCATACGGATAAGGCGATGCCCACCATTTACAAATTCACGGCTTGGTGGGGCGGGCAGGAAGGGTCTTTGCTGTTGTGGAGCTGGGTGCTGGCGAGCTACTCGGCGGTTGTGGTTTACACGAACCGCCGCAAGTTCCGCGAGATGATGCCGATTGTTGTCAGCATTCTTATGACGACACTCGCCTTTTTCATCGGCATGATCACTTTTGTAGCAAGTCCTTTCAAAGTGCTGATGGTGGGGCAGGGAATCATTGCAGCTCCCGACGGCAACGGCCTGAGTCCGCTGTTGCAGTGGTGGACGATGGCGATCCATCCTCCGTTCCTCTACTTGGGTTACGTGGGATTTACGGTGCCGTTTGCGTTTGCGATGGCTTCCTTGTTGACGAAGCAGCCGGGCGAAGGCTGGATTCATACCACCCGGCGCTGGGCCATTGTGACCTGGCTCTTTCAAAGTACCGGCATTCTGCTGGGCATGGGTTGGGCCTATACGGTGCTGGGCTGGGGCGGCTATTGGGGATGGGACCCGGTGGAGAATGCTTCGCTGATGCCCTGGATTACCGCTACTGCCTTTCTGCACTCCGTCATGATGCAGGAGAAGAAGGGCATGATGAAGGTGTGGAACATGGTGCTGGTGTCGGCCACGTTCCTGTTGAGCATTCTCGGCACGACGCTGACGCGTACTGGTCTGGTAGCGTCCGTGCATGCGTTCGCGCAATCGCCCGTCAAGCCGTATTTCACTACATTCGTGATTACCGCTACGGTCCTGACCGCCTTCGCAATCATAAAAAATCTGCCGTATCTGAAGAGCGAAGTAAAGCTGGAAAGCGTGGTTTCGCGGGAATCGAGTTTTCTGTTCAATAACTTGATTTTGCTGGCAAGCTGTTTCGCGGTCTTGTGGGGAACGCTCTTCCCGGTCGTGATGGAAGCGTTGACGGGCGAGAAGGAAACAATTGACGCTCCTTATTACAACCGCGTCAATGTGCCGATTGCTTTGTTTCTGCTTTTCCTGACCGGCGTGGGTCCGCTGATTGCCTGGCGCAAGAGTTCGTTTGCCAGTCTGAAGAGGTCGTTTCTGCTGCCGTCAATTCTTGGCGTCGTAACGGCGGGCGTTCTCGTGGCCTGCGGCGTTTATCAGATCGCGGCTTTGCTTTCCTTCGCTTTGTGCGCTTTTGTGTTGTCCAGCATCCTGATTGAGTTTTGGAAAGGCGCGAACGCAATTCGCTTAAAGGAGCATTTGGCGCTCGGACGCGCTGCTTTCGAATTAACTTGGCGCAATACGCGGCGCTACGGCGGTTACCTGGTTCACATGGGCATTGTGCTGATGTTTATCGGATTTACTGGGCATGCCTTTGACCAGCACGAAACGCGCAACCTGGGTTTGGGCGAGACCCTGCGTTTTGGCCATTATGATCTGAAGCTGCTGAATGTGAACAATGGTGAAACTCCTGATTATGAGGTCAGTCACGCTTCCATTGAGGTTTCGAAAAACGGCAGGGTCATTGACCAGTTGGAACCGGAGGTCCGGTTTTATAAAAACAGCCAGCAGCAGAGTTCGATGATTGGTATCCGGCGTCGTTTGAATGAAGATCTGTATGTGAACTTTTCGGGCGTCCTGGCGGACAACAGCAAGGCTACCTTTCAGCTTTATATTTTCCCGCTGGTTTCCTGGATTTGGATCGGCTACTGGGTGTTGCTGGCAGGCACTTTGATTTGTTTAGTTCCTGGAAAAGTGCGGTTGCAATATCCGCGTACGGAGGTGATCGGCTTTGCTCCCACGCATGCGACAGTGCAGCAATAACTGGTTCGGCGCGGCAAACAAAAAGTTGCTGCTGGCGTTCTTTCTTTGCTTTTCCGCCCTGATCGCCCAGGACCCGACTTCTTATCTGACGCCGGACGTGACGCGAGTGGGTGACCGGCTGGCATGCCGCTGCGGTGGTTGCCGGAATACGGTTGGCAACTGTCCGATGCTGCACTGCCATTCCGCCGATCCAAAGCGGCAGCGCATTCACCAAATGAAACAGGCGGGCCTGAGTGATGACGCCATAGTGAATACGTTTGTCCGCGAGGAGGGCGTTGTGGCGCTTTCGTCTCCTCCCTCGAGCAGTCTCGGCGGGCTGATTGCCTGGGTGATGCCGGGTGTGGCGCTGTTGATTGGCTTTTTCATCTATGTGCGCTACGTGCGCGGAAACCAGCAGCAACCCGCTCCGCTTTCTCCCGCAGACCTGGCCGCGATGGAACGGTTTCGGGCGCAGATCGACCGTGATTTGGACGAGGGGCAGATAGAGCCGAGTCGCAGCGGCAGCAATAAAAGGTCATGATCGTCTTTGCCGCGGCGGTGCTCCTGCTGGCTGCTCTCTTCTTTGTTCTGTTTGTGCGCCCGCAGGATGTGCCGGAACCGGAGCCGGTTTCCCCCATTCAGCACTTGGAGGATCGGAAGCAGGCCATCTACGACAACTTGCGGGATTTGCAATTTGAGTACCGCCTCGGCAAGCTTTCCGACGAAGATTATCAGCAAACAAAACAGGCGTTACAGCGGGAGTTGGCAACCGTATTGGCGGAAACTGAAGAGACCATCAAGCGTTTGGGTTTGACTCCGGTGCGAGTGCCTCCTAAAACGAAGAAGGCGCAACAGCCTGCTCAAACCTTGTGTCCCCATTGCGGCGCTAAATTTCCGCAAGCCTTGAAATATTGCGGCGAGTGCGGGAGGGCTATCGCGTGAAGAATTTCTGCTTTGGCGTTTTACTGCTTGCGGCGGTGTTGCCTGCCTCAGCCGCTATTGACGGCACGGTCGTGAACCGTACAACCGGAAAGCCGCAGGCGGGAGTCAGCATCACTTTGGTGAAGCCGGGGCAGGGCGGCAT
>CAXTWT010000392.1:0-3790 GCA_964247955.1 uncultured Bryobacteraceae bacterium | reverse complement strand
TGCTCTTTTTCGCGTTGGCGCGATTGGCGCGGAGCCGGGCTTCGCTCGGCTGCTTCCTGGGGGGCGTGTTCGGTTGTTTTGCCATGTCGGTTCAGAGTGTAGGGTACGAACGCAAGCGAAAACTCCGATGGAAGTTCTAAGCTGAAGAAAATACAAGAGAAAATAAATGAAAATTTCGGTGACCGGTGTCTGAGATGGGCAATTTTTTCAACGATTTTGCTGGGAGTAGGCCGACCCGTAATACAGTTATTGATGCCTTGCGTCAACTGGTAGATGGATGCAATCAGAAATGCAAAGCCGTTCTAGAATACGTTCCGTTCTGGCGGTGGCAGCCGATTATTTTGAGGAACTATCAGCTTTATGGGAGAAGGTTCATGGCGAGACATCAGGTAGTTACAACTGATGATGAAATTGAGGAAGCGATTAACAAAGCAGCAGATTTTGCAGATGAGCCGCGTCTGGTGAGCTTGTTGTACAATCCGCAACCTGAGTTAGATTTGTTCATTTTTCGAATGAGCGATGGAGCACGACATATTATCGCTCGCGAAAATTTGCAGGGATTGCAGAATGCCACGGTTCAGCAACTCTCTCAGGTAGAACTACTGGACGAGGGAACCGGAATCCACTGGCCCGATTTAGATGTCAGCTTCTACGTGCCTGACCTACTCCGCAGTATTTACGGAACGAAGAAATGGATGGCCCAATCGAAAGCCAAATAGAATGGTACGAAAAAGAAGGCCTGCCAATATTCCAAGTACGGTGAAGTAAAGAAGTTGGTAGGCATCTCGGGATTGATGGAGAAAGACAGCCGATGTAATGGCAGCGCATAGGCCACCCCCGACTGCAAACGCACCCCATCCAGTCCAGCGTTGCCTTTGATACAGGATCAGCATTGGTGTTCCGAGCACAAGCATTGCAAGAAAACCAATGAGTGCGTACAGCATGAGAATTCCTAGCCAGTCACCAAGTGACATTCGCCACCAAGCTCCCGAGCACGTTAGCATCACTACTGGTGGCATTAGAGGAACCAATAAATACGCTAGGATAATGCGCAATGCCATTCATCCATTTTAACGACAATGCTGGTTTGAAAAAAGTAGATCTTGACTGGTTGTAAAGTGTTTAGAATTTTAGATCCGGATATGTCACAAGACGAGACTGTGAAACAGCGTTTCGGGAGGGGCTGTGGGGGACTGGAGACAGCCTGAGAGCCTGTCGGGATGAAGTTTGCTTACCGGGAAAAGATGCAAGATTCAACTATTGTGGTGATTCTGATAGGTTGAGCGACAACAGTAAGTGGGGGTAGTTGCCCCAGCTTGGCTGCGCCAGGAATGCATTTCCAAAGTTAATTTCTATTTCGACTCGCGCTGAGATCACCTGCCGGCTTTGCCGGAACAAACTCAATAAATTGTGAGTCACGCAGATCAGTTTCCATTCCGCCGCAACTTTGGGCAGACCGCGGAAGCTGAATCGCCGGATGCGCTGCGCTTGCTTGATTTGGCTGAACACCGGTTCGACCACCATCTTGCGGAACTTAGGAACGGAGGCACATAAAATCAGAGAGCTTAACCCGGTGCTTACCACCTGTAAGGATTTTATGTGACTCCGTCACTTTTAGCCTGTCCCAAGAATTTCACTTGTACCGGATCAGGCTGTCCCACACGAACCCTTGAAGAGATGCCTAATTGATCTCGCCGACAGCCCGTTCGTCAAAGATAATCGCGCAGGGTTAAGGAGACTTCTCTGTTCTTTCCGTTGTGAACGACGAGCAGGTGAACGACTGCGCCGGGCGGAGCATTAAGTGAATCGTGCCACTGGTAATCAGTCACTTCTCGGCCTTCCATCGAGAGTTGATCGCCTGCCGTGATCCCCGCTTCCGCTGCCGGTGAGCGTGGATAGACATAGAGCACCTCAGCAGTGCCGCGGCGAGTATCGAGAACAACTCCGGAGTGATCGTCGAGTTCGGATTTGTTGAACCATATGTCCGGTTCCAGGTAGATCGCCTGGTGCGGCAGGTCGTAAATGCAGGTGAACTCCCGCAGGATTGGCGCTCCGATGTTGCCGTCTAAGCTGCCGCCTTCCAGTCCGGACTTTTCCAGTGACATGTGCACCAGGGGCGCTCTGATTTCCATGCCGCCGATGGACAGGGCGGGAGCGCGGGCAACCATCGCGCGGGTCAAACCTCCGAAGCCGTACCCTGTGATCGCTTCCAGATCGGAGTGCAGCTTGTTTTCGGCTGTGAATTTCCTGAAGAGGACGAGGGCGCTACTTTCATTTCCAGAGTCGAGCTCCAGCGAAGCTACATGACCGTAGACTTGGGCGGGAATGGCAATCATGTTTCCGTTAGTTGTCACCGGAATGCGGACTGCCTTGCCTGAATAAGTATAGGTCGCAGGGTCATAAAAATTCAAGCGACCGTATTGGTAATCGACTTCGATCACCAGTTTCTGAAGGAGTTCCCACCCGAGGAATCCGACGGGGCCGCCCTTGGTGAACGGTCCGCCATCGATGACCAGAATCTCACTTCGAGACAGAACCAGATCCCCGACCGTAATGGACTCAAGAATTGTAGCCCCGGTCTCGACGGAGCCGCCGAATGCGGCCATCTGTTTCGTGCCGCTGACCGGGGCACCGAGTTTCTTTGCCAGTTCGAGCGAGAGTATATTGACGGACCCTGTATCAAAGATGAAAGGATATGGTCCTTTGCCGTTGATCATGGCCTCAATCAGGATTCGGCCCTGTTCACCCCCTGTGAATGTTGCTGTTGCTACTGGAACGGCACCCGGCAATAAGCCTACGCAAAAGACCAGCAGAGCGGCAAAGGGGATATTTCGACGCATGTTTCTCGATTCTACGCTGCCCGACGTTGACCATTTGCTTCGCTGATCCACTATTGAGTTTTATCGGCGGGAAAAGCGGATCCAAGATCGGCGGAAGCGGGGCAAAGCCCAAGCTCAGTTTCGATTTCATGCGGGACAGCTTAATCTGAAACGAGTCGAGAAGTGGTCAGAGTGACAGAGTGCTCCGTCCCACACAGCCAAAACTCTCACGCTTACCGGACCAGGCTGTCCCACACGCATAGACACATTCCATCGTAATAATGGCAATGCTGCTGTTGATAACGACGACGCTCATTATCACGCTTACGCCGCCTTGCCTTCTTGACTTTTGAAAACCGCGCTTCACCAACTTCGGCCAGCACGCTACCATGACGGATTGAGTCAGCAGGGCGGAAGCAGGCAGGTGCAATGGAGGGCGTTTACATTCAGCGGCACGCGGTACGATTTAAGCCACGTCCATCCGCGCACCTGCGAATACATACAACCCGCCAAGGGCGGGAACCCGGCGCGCATCTATACCGTGGAAGTAACGTTCTCTCACCATTGCTTCACGCGCGGCCTCAAACAGCATGAAGCGCCAGACCCGGCGCTTGTTTATACGGACGCAAGAGGCGATGAACGGGTGTTTGATTTTGAACGCTATACGCTGTCAATGCACCTTCCCGCTATTGTGGCGCGGCTTGACCGATGCAAGTGCTATCACACCGGCCACAGCAACTATTTTTCGATTTAATTGGTGAACACCAGCGGCGCGTCAGTGGAGTATGACGTATTCTTTACCGTTTCGCGTTCGTCGCAACGCGGCGTGTTGAACCTATACGTGCAGAGCGCTTACGTGCGCGATGCGGAGCATACGAACCGTCCGCACCTAAACGCCAGCCGCAGGCCGAATTTAAAGCCTATCGGCTTTTATGTAATTTTGTTCAACACACTGGCGGGAAAAGCTATTA
>CAXTWT010000391.1:0-3790 GCA_964247955.1 uncultured Bryobacteraceae bacterium | reverse complement strand
GGTACCATCGTTTGGAAAAAGCGAGGTGAGTTAGTTTTGTGTGGGCCGAAAGTATTTTGTCACTATAAATACTGAGAGTTGATTCACAGAAAGCCACACAATGCAGAACGGAACCTTGTGTAAAGTAACGGAATTGCCTGCCGAGGTGAGGCATTTAGTAGAAGCTCTTCTTGGCCGCTCGCTTCAGGAAGATGAAGCCATCAGCATCAATGTGTATCAACCGGTGCCTACGGGCCAAGCAAGAGAGGAGGCATCCCGACGCTTGTTCCAGCGTATTGATCAAACAGCCGCACGCGCCCAGGGAGTACCGGAAGATGAGATTGAGGCAGCTATAGATGAGGCCGCTGATTATGTACGCCGCCATCGCGAATGAGGATTACGCTCGATACAACAATTTTGGTTCGCACCGACATGAAAGCAACAGGTCCAGCCCGACGCTTGCTCGACACCATTTTTACCGGACCTCACGAACTAGTGCTTTCAGAGTTTTTACCAAAAGAGACTGTACGCGTGCTGCTCTATCCTCGCATGCAGAAAATCTATAAACTTACTCCGGAAGATATAGTCGAGCATATTCGGTTATTACGCAGCAGCGCTGACCTAGTATCCTCGATGGTGCAGGAAGCGGTTATTACGCCAGATCCTTATGATGATCCGGTCGTATACACGGCTGTGAACGGACGAGCAGACGTTTTGTGTGTTACTGACCGGCACTTTTATGCGCCGGATGTTTTGGCTTTCTGCCAACAGCGCGGTGTCGAGATCATGGGTGATGTCGACCTGTTACAAAAACTCAGAGCCTCCCTCTCTGAGCCACAAAAAGCGCCTGTCAAGCATGGTGGTCTCGACGGGCGCTTTTTGTGGCAGCTTGTTTTTGGAATCAGCGAGTGCCTTGGCGGTATTGCTTCAGTAGTTCTGCGCGGTTTTGCCGCAAATTAAGGCCGGTAGGAGCTTCCGGGTAGGGTTTGTTTCCCATCATTCCCCGCCACAGAATGAGATTGTATTTAGCGAAGTCGATGCGGTCTTCGGCGCTGAAGTCCATCCCTTTCGTCGCCTGCGCCCAGTATTGCGCCGTGTGGGTCGGCTTGGGGGCGTGCAGACGAGCGACGGCGGAAGACGGGATAGGAAGGCTCGTGCCCAACAGCAGGGAGGACGGCGCAGCCGCAAAGCTCCATTGCGTTTGGTTGAGATCGAACACGTCGGCCATCGGAACAGCAACCGCATCGTTCAGGTTGAGCGGCTGAATCCCGAGGATTTCTTCCATGGTGCGAATGAAATCCACCGTGTTGTAAGCGGTCGAAACAACAGCACGCTGCTTCACATAGGGTCCGACGATAAAGGCGACGCTGCGGTGAGCATCCACATGATCGCCGCCGTCCTGGGCGTCGTCTTCAATGACAAAAACCAGCGTGTTTCCTGCGTACTGGCTGTTCGCAATCTTTTGCACCAGCAGACCGACAGCGTAATCGTTATCAGCAATCTGTAGTTCCGGCGTATTGACTCCTGAGATGGCGGCGGAAAAGCTTCCCGTGTGGTCATTCATGAAGCGAACGAAACTCAGTTGCGGCAGGCCGCCGTTAGCATAGTTCGTATCGAAGTCGCGCTGCCATTCCTGGAAGCGATAGTAGTCGGGAACGCTGGTGTCAAAGCTCCGGAAGTAAGGATCAGTATAAGGCCGCAACGCCTCGTTGGCCGAGTACGCCACCACCGTATTGGATGCAAACGGATTTGTCAGCCGGGGTATATTGTACGGAGCAGGCAGAGCGTAGCGGGTCAGATCGATAAAGAACCCGTAATTACGGATTGACAATCCAGCCCGCAATGCGCCGTTCCAAAGATAGCCGCCGTTGACTTCATCTTCCGGTCCGTCCGGCGATGCCGCGCTGGCGGTTCCCGGCAGAATATCCGGGTCGCTGGAAGTAACAGGGTTAGCAGCCTGCCGTTGCGCCAGGGTCGGATACGAGACGTTCACATTACGGTTCGTTCCTTCCGAATCGTAGGAGACGCCTCGTCCGGCATAGTTCACCGAAGTTTGCTTTTCCACTACGTCGGGAGCGCGAGCCGAAGTAGACCAGGGCCAGCCGTCCATGCTGACCTCGCTGCGGTCGTAGAAGTTGTCCAGCGTGACAAAGTTACGCGCCAGGTTATGGATGTTCGGAGTGATGCTTGCGCCAAACTCGGTCCAGCGCGGATCACCGTTGCCGACTTCGAGATCACCCAGGATCTGGTCGTAGGTGCGGTTTTCCCTGACGATGTAAATTACATGCTGGATCTTGGAGCGAAGCGCAGTCATCACGGCTTCGTCCGCCGCGCTGGCAGTGCGTCCAAAATGGTTGTTGGCAGCCACTTGCTGCGTTAAGAGTGCTAATTGGCTCGTCTGCGGAGTCGGCAGGCTCTGCAGCCCTGCTTTGATCAACTGCAAATCGTATTGATTGTATTTGTTGCAAGCGGAGTAGCCCTGGCAATTGTTGGGATTCGGCCCCGTCGGCGATTTGTAGTTACTCACGTACATGTAGCTTCCATCAGCGTTGAAACTGACGGATGTGGGATACCAGCCGGTAGGAATCAGTCCGGTTACCGTTGCGGTGCTTACATTGACAACAGCAACGTTATTGGTATTTCCGTTGGTCACGTAAAGAGTACTTTCATCTGTGGAAAGCGTGACACTGTTAACGTTGTTGCCGGTATAGTTTGCTTGCGACGCGGGCAAAATGCCGGCAGGAGCGCGCACAGCGATCTCCGTGACAAGCTGATTGATTCCTGTGTCAATCACCGCGATGGAATCACTTTGGTCCTCCGCCACATAAAGCCTTGTTTGCGCGGTATTCAAAGTCATCTTGTTTGGTTGACCAGTAACTTTGATCCGCGTTGTCAGCGTCGGCGCGCCGCTCAGGCTCACGACGTCGATTTCGCGGTCACGCAGGCTGGAAATGTAGGCGGTGCTGTTATCTTTGATTGAAACCCAAAACGGATATTCTCCGCCGGGGACGCCCGCGTTGCTCGCGCTGATCTTTCCGGGGCGAAGGTCAAGTTCTCCCGTTTTCGTCCAGGCGTTGGAAGATTTTGTCAGAATGCTGATCGAATCGTTGTAGTAGTTCGCCACCACCAGTTTCGTGCCGTCGGCGGTAATGGCCAAGCCCGCCGCTGCCGGTTGCACGCCCAGCCCTACGCCGGCGCTGTGGCTAAGCGACACGGGACTACCGGTTCGCTCCGCCCAAGCATTGGCGGCGAGATCATAAATATGAACGTTGTCATCCACTCCGCCCGAAACGTAGAATGTCGTGCCGCTCGGGTCGAAGACGATGCCGCTGTAAGTGTTCGGAACTTGAATCACCTGCGTTTTCACGGGCAGTTTATTGACGATGCTGTAAACGAAAACATACTCGTTCGAGTCAGCATTGATCTGGTCTCCCGTTGTTGTGTTGTTCCACAAATTGTAACCGGAAGTTAACACCAGCATGGCGCGCTTATCGGGGCTGGTGACGGTTGTTACCGCCTGACCTGCCACATATTGGGGCGCATCGCTGAGACCGGGGTTCAGAAACTGGAACCGGGCGCCTCGCGCTGCTAGGGGTGTAATTTGCTGCCCGGTATTGGGAATAGTTTGCGAGGCCGGTATATCGTCACTATCCTGAAACGAAAAGGCTGAGGCAGGAAGGAGAATGAGGGCTGTTGAAAAAATGATGGATCGGGACGAAACTGTCCAGTTCATGCTTGCGCTCCAGAGCGAATGAGTGAATAGACTTCTTAGCTCAGAATGCGCAGCCCCATGTTACGGGCAAATGAACAA
>CAXTWT010000390.1:0-3803 GCA_964247955.1 uncultured Bryobacteraceae bacterium | reverse complement strand
TGCCGCAGATCGTTCGCCAGCAGTTCCGGCTGTTCCATCGCGGCGAAATGACCGCCTCGCGGCATCTCCGTCCAACGCACGACATGGAGGCCGCGCTCCGCCAGCGCACGCGGAGGCATGGGAATCTCCTTGGGAAACAGAGCCACACCGACGGGTGTCTCAACCCGCTGCGCCGGTGAAAGACTCAATGGTTGCCAGCGTGACTCATAGTACAACCGGGTAGAGGAAGCGACCGTCTCTGTTACCCAATAGATCATCACATTCGTCAATAGTTCGTCACGCGTAAACACCCGTTCGACCTCACCGCCACAGTCACTCCAAGACCGAAACTTCTCTATGATCCAAGCCGCAAGTCCAACCGGGGAGTCGTTGAGTCCATAGCTCAAGGTTTGCGGTTTGGTTGCTTGTTCATGACTGTAGCCGCCCTCGGCTTCCCACCAGGCACGCAGTTGTTCCTGATACGCCCGCGCCACTTCGTCCTCCGATGCCTGATTCAGCGTGCCGCCCAGGAGAAAACGTCCGGCAATATAGTTCAGGTGAATCCCTATCAAGCGCTGGGGATCGTGCAACCCTAGCGCGATGGAAATGGCCGATCCCCAATCGCCTCCTTGTGCGCCGAAGCGACCGTAACCGAGTTCCTGCATCAGCCGTATCCATAGTTCCGCAATCTTCCGGGGACCCATGCCTGGCGCCTGGGGGCGATCCGAGAAGCCATAGCCGGGCAACGAGGGCACAATCACATCGAAAGCGTCTTCCGGCTGACCGCCGTGGGCAGCCGGGTCGGTCAGCAGCGGAATGAGTTTGAGCATCTCGACAAAGCTTCCCGGCCATCCATGCGTGATGAGCAGCGGGAGAGGCGACGGCCCGTTTCCCCGAACGTGAAGAAAGTGAATGTGAAAGCCATCGAGCGCCATGCGATAGTGCGGAAGCTGATTTAAGGCTGCTTCCTCGCGCCGCCAATCGTAGCCGTCGCCCCAATACTCAGCGAGCGACCGGAGGTAACCGAGATTCGAACCCCATTCCCAGCCGGCATCCGCCAGCTCATCGGGCCAACGTGTTGTCCGCAGGCGGTGCTTGAGGTTCGACAGCACCGTATCCGGAATGTGAATGGTAAATGGCTCTGCCGTCACTTTGACAACGCTCCCGTTTTTACTGTGGCACACACGGCAGAACTTACGCTGTCGCTTCCTGCTTACCGTAACTGCGCAATAAACTTCGCTACGGTGTGGGGCGGTAATCGCGTACGTTTTTGCCGAAAAACTCATCCACACGACGCCACGCATCGTGGAGCACGTGTTCACGGTCAAAATAGTGAAACTCGCCTGGATACATCATGAAATCGATCAGCGGCCCCTTGCCTTTCTTGAGGCCCTCGTCAATCAGGCGCACCGATTCAAGGTACGGAACATTGATGTCGGCAGTGCCATGCAGGACGAGAAGCGGGCGTTGCAAACGGTCGATGTGAGAAATTGGTGCCGCGTTGTCGTAAACATTTGGATTTTGCTCGGGAATTCCCATGCGGCTGACCGTCCAGCCGCCATGATAAGGGTCTGAGTAGTACATGCGAAAATCGACGACACCGGCGACATCGACACCGGCTCTAAAAAGAGTAGGCTGATCGGTAAGGGCGATGAGAGTAAAAAAGCCGCCGTAGCTAAGGCCCCAAACACCGATGCGATCAGGATCGACATACGGCAGTGAAGCAAGATACTTGCCGCCCATCCAGGCATCCTGGGCATCCTGGCCACCGACATCTTTATAGACACCCTGACGCCAGTTGCGTCCATAACCGATGCTGCCTTGGTAATCGGGAGCAAAAACAACATAACCCTGATCGAGCAGATACTGATGAAAGCTGTAGTAAACCGCGTAGTTACGTTCGGTATGCCAACCATCGTAGTTCTGATTGATGCCGTCACCGTGAATCCAGAGGATTGCAGGATGCTTCTTGCTTTGATCAAAGTGAGGCGGAAGAAAGAGCCATCCGGGAACTTGCTGGCCGCTGGCGCCCGTGAAATGGACAAACTCTGGTTTGACATACGTGCGGGCGGCGAGTTCGGGAGGCATGGAGTCAGTAAGGCGCACAGGAGCGGAGTTGCCGGCTGTGGATACGGCGAAAAGATCAGCAGAATGCTGCGTGTCCGTGTGCTGGAAAACAAGAAACTGATCATCAGGCGACCAAAAAGGCTCGGTGTTCGTGCCTTCTCCAGAAGTCAGGGAGTGAATGGCAGCCTGACTAGGATTGCCGTTGAGAGCGGCAATGAAAACGCTACGATCGCCGGGATGATCCGGAAGGTTGGCATCGAAAGCAATGCGTTGGCTATCGTGCGACCAGCGGGGACGCCAAGCTTCGAAGCGCCCTTTGGTGATTTGGACAGGCGCGCCGCCTTTCGCGGGCATGACATACAGGTGATCCCAACCATCGCGATCACTGACAAAGAGAATCCACTTGCCGTCAGGAGAGGGTTGGGGAGCGCTGCTGGCCTGATAGGGCATGCTCCAGAATTTGGGGTCCGTATCGGTATGCAACAAGCGGGACGACTGCGAGCCGGAAGCAGCTACGGAAATCGAGTGAGTTTTGAAGTCTTTGGTCAGTGTCTCAAATACAATGTGGTCATTATCCAGCCACACCGGATCGGAAAGTTCTTCATCCGGCTGAACGGCCTGGGGTGCTATCGCGCCTTCTTTGACAAGGTAGAGTTTGGCGGGCGTTCGTTCTACGGCACGGTACAGAATCTTTGCTCCGGAATACGAAGGAGCTTCGTCATGGTTGATCACGTGGGCGTCTCCCAAGTAGCTAAGAGAACGCCCGTCGGGAGACCACGAAAGGGAGCGGATACTGAACTGGTTGTGAGCAACCACGCGAGCTGACGAATCAGCAAAGGTGGAAATCAGTAAGTCGAATCCATTTTTGGAGGACTGCACCCACGCCAACCGTGATCCGTCGGGGGACGGAGTGAACTGAGCGCCTTCGGCGGAGATAGCAGTTGACGGATGGGCGGGTTGGCGGCCTGACGGATCAGCTTCCCAAAGATGGTTGGCGCGTTCAAAAAAGAGAGTTTTGCTATCACTGCTCCAGAATGCGCGCGGGACAGTGCTGTCAGCGAAATTGGTGAGCTTCCTGGGCTGTCCTCCCGAAGCGCTTACTACATAAAAGTTCCGAGAGCCGCCCTCATCCCACACATACGAAACCAAGCGACCATCAGGAGACCATAACGCGTCCGAAGGATGCTTGATGCGGATGACGGAATCAATTGTGATGCTGCCGGGCGCGGCAAAAGCCGGACACAGAAGCAGAACGTGAGGAAGGAAGCGCAGAAAAGAGCGGATGCACACCATGGCCAGTCTCCCAAAAGCTATTCTCGCGAAACGTGGCGAAAGCAGATTAAATCTTACAGCATCCCGCCGATTGTGTCCAACGAACGAAACCAGTAATGACACTCGCTATTTAGTCTGCTGTTTCATGTTATAGTCATATCCACTCCGTCCGGTACAAGACCTTGTTGGATTCTTGCATCAGCCAGTAATATCGCCTTCGAGGAGAGAATCATGAGTCGAAGTATAGGTTATTGGGCGTTGCTGCTCAGTTTGTGGGGGCAGAGCATACTCATCGGGCAAGTTGCCACAGCAGGCAGAATCACGGGGATAGTCTCAGACTCGTCCGGCGCTGCCATGGCAAACGCCAAAGTTGTCGTGGAGAGTCCGGCTTTAATGACGAAAAGGGTCACGACATCACAACCGGACGGCAGTTTTCTGCTGGATTTGTTGCCGCCGGGAACGTACAGCGTGAGCGTAGAAACTGC
>CAXTWT010000389.1:1742-3821 GCA_964247955.1 uncultured Bryobacteraceae bacterium | reverse complement strand
GTCAGCGACATATTGTCTACGTACTCAAAAGCATTCTCGCGGCGAAAGATGGGCAGAGAGCGAGTCTGGCCGACCCCGAGATAATTCGCCGGGGAAAAGATCGGCAGGTTCTGCTCGGATGGTGTCACGTTGGCGTTCGGCACGCCCAGCCGGTTCCCGAGCTGGCCGTTCGGCTGATACTGGTCGGCGGTGTAATCCAGGCGAAAGCGGCTGAAGCCCGCGCGAAATTCATTAACCAATCTCGGATTGATGATTCGGACGTAGCTGGCGACGGCATGCTGGTCGGGTGAAAAGGAAGTACCGGCGAAGGAAGCTTCGTCACTCAGATTGACCGGCGTCGAGAGACCCGGAATCGTGGTTGTGGGATACGTGCTGGGCACGCGAGTTTCCGTGTTTTGAATGGACCAGCGGGCGAAGAAATTATCTTTCGGCGTCGCCTGGTGATCGACGCGGGCGTCACCCTGGTTCCATTGCTGATTTTGTATCAGGTTGGCTAAGTAGTTGCTGAAGCGCCCGGACGAGGTGGGCAGGGGATACGCGTTGATCATTTTGGCCGAAATCGGGTCCCAACGGCTGGCGGGAATCTGATTGTTGAGAAAACGGGTGCGAACAAAGCCCGACCCATTCGGGTTCGGCACAGTGGTCAGCGGGTCGTAGATAGGGCCGGTTTCGCTGAAGTCGCCGTTGCGCATGCGAAGAGTGGGGATGTTGCCGAGTTGCAGTTGCTGCGAATCACGGCGGTAGCCTTCGTAATCGACAAAGAAAAAGGTACGGTCTTTACCGTTGTAAATTTTCGGAAGCACAACCGGGCCGCCGAAGGAGCCGCCGAATTGATTGAGACGGAAACTCGGAAACGGCGTGCCTACCGGATTGAAGAAGTTACGGGCGTCCATGGCCGAGTTGCGGAGAAACTCGAACAAGCTGCCGTGAGGCTGATTCGTGCCCGATTTGGTAATCACATCAACAAGCGCGCCTGAGTTGCGACCGACATCGGCGCTGTACAGATTGGTTTGAATCTTGAACTCGCGAACCGCTTCCACAGCGGGGCGCAGGACAATCGAAAGCGTCAACCGCTCGTTGTCATCAATGCCGTCGTAGAGAAAATTATTGGAGCCTTCGCGGTTGCCGTTCGAGAAAATCTCCGTGCCGGGGCGGCGATCATCGGGGCGGGTGCCGCTCATGATGGTGCCGGTGGCGGAGAACCCAACGCCGTTGACGCCGGGACTGAGCGTAGCCAGTTGGATGAAGTTCCGGCCATTTAACGGCAACTCGTTCACGAGCTGTTGATTCACGACCGTGCCCAGCGAAGAAGATTCGGATTCCAGCAGCGGCGCTTGTCCGGTGACCTCCATTGTTTGGGTGACCTCTCCTATCTGCAAGGTGAAATCGAGGCTCGCCTGCTGGTTGATCTGCAACGTCACGCCGTTCTGAACAAGCCTGCGAAAGCCGGGAGCTTCCACCGTTACGGTGTAATCGCCGGGAGGCAGGAGCGAGAGAACGTAATCGCCGTTGTTCTCGCTCACCGTGTTGTGCGCGAGATTGGTCGCGGTCGCCCGAGCAGTCACCTTCGCGTTCGCCACGGCAGCGCCCGACGCGTCAAGAACTGTTCCGCTCAACTCGGCAGTGGACACTTGCGCCCAGGCGGACAATGACAGTCCGCAAAATAACAAAAGCCATCGAAAATGATTTGACAAAGAATGACCCTCCTACCCGTGTGTCTTGGGAGAAGTATATACCGAAGGCGGTT
Source organism: uncultured Bryobacteraceae bacterium (assembly GCA_964247955.1). GTDB lineage: Bacteria > Acidobacteriota > Terriglobia > Bryobacterales > Bryobacteraceae > Bog-105. The sequence continues at coordinate 2,074 of CAXTWT010000389.1, read as the reverse complement.
TACGTTTTGACGGGGCCTTCATAATCGGTCACTGTGTTCCCGGCTCCGTCATTTGCAAATTCGAACCCATTCGCGTCGAGCAGCGGAGCGGGTTCGCTGTTGGCAGCTTGCGCTCCTTCCCGCACTTGTCGGCGGGCGGCGCGTTGCCGTTCGGCTTCTTGCTTCTGCTTCGCTTTCTCCTGTTGGCGTTTGGCTTCCGCCTTCCGCTCTTGCTCTTCCTGATCCAGGCGCGCGTCGCGCAGGGTATTCAGTTCCGCTTTGTCCTTCTCCAATTGCCGCCGCAGCCGCTGCTCGTGCAGGCGCAGGTTTTTGAGCGCTTTGGCTTCGGCAAT
>CAXTWT010000389.1:0-1642 GCA_964247955.1 uncultured Bryobacteraceae bacterium | reverse complement strand
AGGACGGCGCGCCCGCACAGCCCGGTTTTGACAGCGTTCAAAGAAGACCGGGTTTTGCCTTCGGGCGTACGCGGGCCGGTAGAAAGCTGGGCATTGGCGCGGTTGGCGGCGAGACGGCGTTCGCTGACCGGGGCGGAGTCGTTAGAAAGGACATCAGGAGATACCATGCGGGGTCACGCTAACAAAGGGAGTGCGCCCAAGCGGGCGAAAGATGGGCTAACTGGGTGGAAAGACAGCAGAAAAAAGAGGACAGGCGGGTGTGAACGCGTCGGGCATCCCAGTGCTAACAAGGTTGTGCGAGGTTGTCAATGCTCCTCAACCCGGTCCAGAGATGAACAATCGCTCACTCATTGCATAGCCTTCTTGGCTCCTTTACTATGGGTCCGTGAGGATTACGCTCTCACTTAATGAGCATTTGGTCAGGAAAGTTCGCCAAATCGCCCTTGAGCGGGATACAACTTTGACGGGCTTGGTTCGCGATTACCTGGAAAGTTTAACCGCTGAGAAGGCTGTTTCAGAATGTAAGCGCCGCGAACGAGAGACGCTGGAGCGCAGCTTCGAGCGTTTCCAATGCAAAGTCGGAAAGCGAACTTGGACGCGGGAAGACCTCCATGCCCGTTCCTGAATTTTTAGATGCCAACGGTGAAGCCAAGTGAGCTATCCGCTGTGCTTGACGCTCTCGGACCGATACAGCTTATTACTATTGCCGGTGATGTGGTTCGGCGAGCGGCAGAGGCGCGAGAGAAATACGGTGTCCACTTCTATGATGGAATGATTTTAGCGACAGCCGAGCGGGGCGGCTGCACACGAATCTGGTCAGAGGATATGAACTCAGGTCAAAAGTACTTTGGCATTCCGGTTGAAAACCCGTTTCTTCGCTGAAGACGAAGCCGGCGTGCAACCCTCTGCGACGGTCATGAGCGTTCCTTATGAAATCGTGCCGCAGATTAGGGGATGGATTGCCAAGCGTCAGAGTTAACATTATTGTCTTTCCAGACTATTTGGACTCGGCACTGTAGAACAGTAATCTGGTCAGTACGGCTTAGCGAGCTTGGGGCATGCTTATGCTAATCTGCCTAAATACTATCTTGACTAGCCCGACAGCTACGATTAAAAACAGGGAGAAAAGCTCATGAACGGCCGTCAGGAATTTGAAATTGTCTGTCCCAACAACCACAATCAGACCGTCAAATTTAGCCAACAAGAGTTCGAGCAGGTTCTGAAATCCGGGTCACTCGTTTTCCACTGCAATACTTGCGATACCAATTGGTCGCCCTCCGGTGCTGAAATTACCATGTTTCGAAAACAATTCCGAAAACAGACAAGCGAACGCTGAAAAGCAGGAAACTTGCCTTGCTTGCCGCTTCTTGTAAGCAGCAGATAGACGATACAGGAAGCCTTTCTAAAAAATTCTCACTTCGGATTAGCCACGGGAACGCCGTTGCATCCGCGAACCTGTTCGGGTATTTTATCGGCGCCAATGATTTTACGAACCGACTCATGCCGGACTCCTCTCCGGAGTTGGTCAGGTCCGCTGGTTTTGTTAGTGGTACTTGGAAGTGGCATGGCAGCACTTCCTACCAATCCACGACAGAACCGTCTTCGGCGTCGTAGGCTTCCGGGTTGCGCCAGTCGTGGCCGA
>CAXTWT010000388.1:0-3829 GCA_964247955.1 uncultured Bryobacteraceae bacterium | reverse complement strand
GTGGCAATGCCGAACGCTCCAAAGTGGATTGCCTACTGCTCGTTAGCCGTTTTAGTAACACTATATATTGTCGGAGCTGTCAGCAACGGCTCACTGCGTCACGAAGTACAAACCCTGCCTCTTTGGTGTCCGATTGTTCTGGGGTTTCGCCGGCAGCCGCTTGCCAAATGGTCTGCATTGCCATGTTTCTTGTTTTGGCTCATTATTATGATTGCCATCTGGCTGTTTCTGCTAGGGTGGGCGCGGATCATAACCGGTCATTTTTCCCCAATCGAAGTAGCCATGACCCTGATGATTGGGTTTGCCTGCTGCTTTGGGCTGGTCGTGAGCTTTCGCTGGCGAACGGAAATGCGTCCGCTGGCTGCTTTGGGAGTTGCAGCTTTATTTTTGGCGTTGCAAGTCTTGGCGTTCCGACTAAGCCTCATCCCCTACATTGCGACACGGTAGTGTTCCCGAAGCTCCTGTAAATCGGTGAGAGTTTTTCCGCTCTTCCCCTCTACTAAAAGATAGGAGCAGAAAAATTGCCGGTCACAGCCCTTCCGAATAAAAAATCTCTTATTTGTGACACTTTACAGCCATGCAGCGACCTTCGGCGAGGCTTGGCGGAATAGTTTTGAGCTTGATCCTTAAAAGAAATCATGTCAGAGTTTTCGGTCGGGGTTCCGAAACTCTTGTCTGGGCGCATGGCTTTGGTTCAGATCAAAACGCTTGGCGTCCACAAGTTGAAGTCTTTCAGGACCGATACCGCATCGTCACTTTTGACCATACCGGCTGCGGCCAATCAGACATCTCGGCGTACCATCCGTTGCGCTACAACTCCCTGTATAGTTTTGCGCATGATTTGACCGAGATTGGCGGCGATCTCGGTCTCAAAGGCGCTACGCTGATCGGCCATTCTGCAGGCGGCGCCATCGGCCTGCTCGCTTCCCTGCTGGACCCTCCTTTGTTTGGGCGTTTGATCCTGATCGGCGTGTCTCCCCGCTACTTGAACGACGGTGAGTACCAGGGCGGCTTCGAGCAATCGCATCTGGATACGATGTTTCAATCTGCCGGGAAGGATTATCTTCATTGGGTAAGCGGTTTTGCTCCGCAAGCGATGAAAAATTCGGAGCGCCCGGAATTAGCGGAAGGGTTTGCCGATACTTTGCGCGCCATGCGCCCGGATATTGCTCTCTCTATTTTGAAAGTCATTATGCAGTCAGATCATCGCGCTGAGCTTTCCCGCGTGGCGCTTCCGGCTTGGATTCTGCAATCTACAGCAGATATTGCCGTGCCGCGCTATGTCGGCCAATACTTGCATCGGCATCTCCGGAGTAGCCGCTATATCGAGCTTTCCGCTGAGGGTCACCTGCCGCACATCAGCGCGCCCGCCGAGATTAATGCCGCAATTGCTTCGGCGCTGCAGAACTCCCATTCCGAGTTGCAATAATGCCGATTGATATGATGACGCCCTGCGCTGTTCTGGCGCAGCTTGCCGAAATAGAAGACCCGCCAACAGCTTTCGGACAAGCGCTCTCGCTTACGCGGCAGGAAGTCGGCGCGGATCTGATTCTTGTTTTGAAGTGCCATAACCAGTTGGCAGTGCAGTGCGTCGGCAGCGATCCTTATGACCCCATCAGCAACCTGTTGACCATGGGCTCGGTTTGCGAAACGGCGCTCGGGGACGGCAAACCCGAATTTATAGAAGACTATCGTTCCGGTCCGCAGGCTAATCGACTTCTGACCAGTTGGGGCGCGGTTTCTGCGGCCATCCTGCCCATTCGCTCTGAGCCCTTTACCGGCGCGGTCCTGGTTGCATGGAAACAAAAGCCGGATCTGGGAGGGAATGTCCGTCAGTTTCTCCTTTCGATGCTGAGTTACTTCCGTATCGTGCTGCCGCATGGGGAACTCACAAAACAGCTAAGCATCACGCAGGACCGTTTATCTTCCATTCTGAAAAGCATTCCGCAGGGAGTGGTTTTTGTCGATGCTGACGGACTGGAAGGCTGGACCAACGCACCCGCCGGCCGAATGTTGCGGCTTCCCCAAGGAGGTGTTACGCCGCTGCAAGTTTCTGCTGCGCTGCGGGATCTCCGCCATGCAGCGCAGCCGGACAGAACCTCCGAAGAGCCGGTAATCGAAATCTCTACGCTGAGCCTGGACAGCGACAGCTTGGCCGGGCAGCTTTGGGTGCTGAATGATGTAACCAAAAGCTTTCAGCAGAGTCGGCAGTTGCAGGAAAAAACGCAACAGCTCACGGCCGCTAATGAAGACCTACAGGCAGGGAAACAACTGCTGGAAGAAAAAGTATCCGAACGCACCAAGGCATTGGCGGAGGCTGTCGAGCAGTTACAAACTCGTAATGAAGACCTGCGTAGAAGCGAAGAACGGCTGCGGCTGGTAATGGATGTTACCGGTTTAGGTATTTGGGATTGGGATTTAATCAGCGGCAAACTGGATCTCACAGACCTCTGCCGTGCGGCGTTCGGTATGCTGCCAAATGCCCCTGTTCGGCTGGAAGATGTTATCGCGGCGATTCACCCGGAGGATCGCGGACATGTGCAGGAGACCATTGAGGCGGCTCTGAATCCGGCAGGCGATGGCGAGTACCGGGCCGATTACCGCAGCATCGGAGTCGTCGATCACGTTCTGCGCTGCCTTCATTCCGAGGGCCGGGTTTTCTTTGCGGGAAGCGGCGCGCATCGGCGAGCGGTGCGGTTTGTGGGCGCTACGCAGAATGTTACAACGGGCGAGCGGGCGAAAACCGCCCTGCTCCGGGCTAACAGCGACCTCCGGCAGTTCGCTTATGCCGCCGCCCACGATCTACAGGAGCCGCTGCGTAATATATCCACTTCCCTGGGGCTTTTAAAACGGAACCTGAAAGGCCGACTGGACGGTGAAACAGCGGAGCTGATCGACGAAAGCATGGAAGGCGCGCAGCGCATGCATCGCATGGTGAAAGATCTGCTCTCGTTTACTACCATTACGGAGCGTTTACGGGAAGTGCAAAGCGCCCCCGTCGACGCTCAGGCAGTGTTGGAACAAACGCTCAAAAACCTGAGCCGGAGCATCGCGGAAGCGGCGGCAACCATTACCTGCGATCCGCTGCCCTGCGTGGAGATGGAAGAAACTCATCTGCTGCAACTCTTCCAAAACCTGATCAGCAATTCCCTAAAATACCGGCGCTCCGACGTTCTCTTGCAGATTCACGTCGGGGCGGAGCGACATCCCGGCGAGTGGCGCTTCGTCGTCGCTGATAATGGGATTGGATTCGACCCGATCTATGCACAGCGGATTTTCGGCATTTTTAAGCGCTTGCATGGTCGGGGGGACTATCCGGGCAACGGCATCGGGCTGGCGATTTGTTCCCGCATCGTGGCTTCTTACGGGGGCTCGGTCTGGGCGGAAGGAGAGCCGGACGCGGGAGCCCGCTTCTTCTTTACTGTTCCCATTCAGCAGCGGGAAGTAAGATGAACACCGGCACAGCGGAACAGTCCGTTTTAGTTCTGATCGCGGAAGACAATCGCCTGGACATGCGCCTGATCGTGCAGGCGTTGCGCGAAACAAAAGACTGGGCCGTAAGAACGGTGACGGTCGATGATGGGCAAAAGGCGATGGCTTACTTGACCCGAACCGGCACCTTTGAAAAAGCCGAAAGACCGCAATTAGTCATTCTTGACCTGAACCTTCCCAAGCACGAGGGAACCGAGGTTCTGCGCCTGATTCGGGAACGCGGGGATTTACGCGCGCTTAAAGTATTCATTCTCAGCTCGTCCCCACTCGATGCTATCACGGAGAAAGTACGGAACGCGCAGGTGGCAGCAGATGGATATTTCACCAAACCGCTTGA
>CAXTWT010000387.1:2195-3832 GCA_964247955.1 uncultured Bryobacteraceae bacterium | reverse complement strand
GCGGTCAAGCCGGGGCGTGTCGTTGGCCATCTTGGTGTCGATAGTCAGTTCCTGATTGCTCGAATTAAATTCAACGGCAGGCGGAGTGGCTTCGACGGTGACGCTCTGCCGGAGCGTTCCCGGCTTCATGTTAACGTTCACCGTCACATCGCCGCCGGATTGGACCGCAACATTCTCCTGGGTGAAATCCCCAAAGCCGGAGAGAGTGACACTTACACGGTAAGTTCCCGGCTCGACATAATCGAAGATGTAAAGGCCGGATGTATCGGATTGCCGGGTCACATTGACGCCGGTATTGACGTTCGCGAGCGTCACGGTGGCGCCGGGCAATACCGCGCCGCTATTATCAGTAACCAATCCCCGGATTTGCGCTCGGTAGCTTTGCGCGAAAGCAAGAGACGCCAGAAGAAAAGCAGAAAGCAAGGTAACGAAAATCGTCACCGGCTTGGAAAATTTCATGATTGTGCTCACCCCGGAAAACAGACAGTACTGAGAGTTAGGAATATCAGTACTGACGGGCCTATGTCAACAGGATTGTTGAGAATTGTTTCGATGCAAGCGGCTTATTTCATGCTGACGGTTGCATGCAGGGGCAAATCCCGCGACGAAGGCCCGGCCATAAACGTGTAATTGCCTTCCACCAGCTTCCAGCGGTCCTGTGCTTCGTCGTAAATCGACAGATACTTCGGATCGACGGATACGCTTACTTCCTGGCTTTCTCCAGCGTTCAGGGGGATTTTGCTCCAGCCTACTAATCGCTTCGGCGGCTCGCCCGCAGCGGTTGGCAGCGCGGCGTAGACTTGCGCGATTTCCGCCCCGGCCCGGTTGCCGGTGTTCTTTACCGTAAAGCTCACGGTTGTTGTTTGGCTAGGCTTCACATTCAAATTGGAGTAGCTGTACGTCGTGTACGACAAGCCGTATCCGAACGGAAACAGCACCGGCTTGTTTTCGGCGTCGTACCACTTATAGCCGACTTTTAATCCTTCGTCGTAGTGGACGCTGAATGTCGGCTTGGCTTCTCCTGTTCTCATGACAGCAGCTTCGCCCTGCGCTCCGGGAGGCGGTGTTACTAAATGCGGATGCGGCAGATCTGCTTCGCTGCGGGGAAAGGTCATGGGCAGCTTCGCGCTGGGGCTCACGTCGCCAAACAGGATATTCGCCACGGCATCCGCCCCCTTGCTTCCCGCGTACCATGCTTCCGCCACGGCGTTTACCCTGGGGAGCCAAGGCATGGTAACGGCGGTGCCCGTTTCGAGCACTACAACCGTTCGGGAGTTTGCCCCGGCTACCTGTTCAACTAAGGCGTCCTGGTTTTCCGGCAGCGACAGGTCCGGCAAATCCATGCCTTCGCTCATCCACCGGTAAGCAAACACAATTGCCACATCTGACTGTTTGGCTAAGGCGGCAGCAGAGGCCGGGTTCGCGCCCGAATCAAACCGTACCAGCACACCCGGAGCTTTCGCCATGACTGCCTTCATGGGCGACGTGGGGAACCAGATATGCTCCTGCCACTTGGCGGACGGGCGTCCCGGCGGGTCCACTTGCGCCGATCCGCCGCCGGAGATCATGCCCTCATCTGCATGCGGTCCAATAACGGCAATAGATTTTATTTTGGCGCGATCCAGCGGCAGCACGCC
>CAXTWT010000387.1:0-2095 GCA_964247955.1 uncultured Bryobacteraceae bacterium | reverse complement strand
TCCGTGAGCAGGTATTTGTTTTCGCAGGCAAAGTCGCCGTTGACCGAGTTATACGAGCACATGACCGCTCCAGGATTAGCAATGCCGATGCCGATTTCGAAGGCAAGCAAGTCGCTTTCGCGCATGGCGCGCTTGCTGATAACCGAATCGACCTCGTTGCGGCCGCTTTCCTGATCGTTGACGGCATAGTGCTTGATATCTCCGATGACATGTTGGGCCTGCTCGCATTGGATGCGCTTGCCCCCCAGCGTGCCGGCCAGGATCGGGTCTTCTCCCTGGTATTCAAACGTCCTGCCGTTGCGCGGCTCGCGGGTCACGTTCACGCCGCCGCCGAGGGTCATGTTGTAGCCTTGCGCGCGTAATTCGCGCCCGATCAGAGCGCCGTATTCGCAAGCCGCTTTCGGGTCCCAACTGGCGGCTGCGGCGATGTTGGAGGGCAGCGCCGTCGAGTAGCGCCCGTTCTCACCGCTGCTCCGCACCCCATAGGCGGCGTCGCTCATCTGGATCATCGGGATGCCCAGCCTCGGCACGCCCAGCACAAAGCCGGCACCGCCGTTGCCTAGATAAGCATTCGGGCGGGGCGGGCCCCAGCCGGGCATGCCGTTGCCATGCACCAGGCTGATCTTCTCATCCAGCGTCATCTCCTTCAGCACCATGTCGGCGCGCTCATCAGGCGACAAGCTGGTATTCATCCAGGGATGGTTTTGCTTCGCGTCGTCGGTTTGGCCGTGCAAACGGTGTTGCGCGAAGGTTAAGGCAGCTATTACCACTAGGACAGCGGTGAGACAAAGGCAACGGGGCTTGTTCATTTTTACTCTCCCTGAACAACGGAACGTGCCCACCATCATATCCGCCTTTTGCCGAGGCGAACGAGGGTGGAACAACAACGGAAAGGGAAACAGAACAGCCTCGCTGCATACGGGCTTGTTCAAAAGTGCGAACGATTGTTAGATTGAGTTGGTGCGGATGAGAGGACTTGAAGCTCCACGAGCTTGCGCTACGCTCAGAGCCATCACGAAGAAGCTGGTACTGGAGAGAGGATTTGAACCTCCACGCCCTTGCGAGCACTGCGACCTGAACGCAGCGTGTCTGCCGTTCCACCACTCCAGCACGCGACACCGACAAGAAAAGTATACCTTATGCCGATGCGAGTTGAGACTGTAGTGAGGCCACGGGACCACGGATTGTATATCCCTTTGGCAGCGGTCGTACACCCATATCTGCATTCGTCTTGAGGGAATGGCAATTGGGACAGAGAAGCTGCAAATTCATGAGACGCAGATCCCGCCGATTCATATTGATGTGGTCTAGCTCCAAAGACAATCTTTCGCCCAGCCACTCGGTGATGCCGCACCATTCGCATCGCTCTTGCTTCAATCCGGCAGCAATGAGTAACCGCTTCAGGCGTTCCGTGGAGATCTTCGGCCCATTGACGACCAGATAGTAAGTGATCGGCTTTTTCTCCTTATCGATCCCGCCTCGTCCTTTCGCAGCCCAGCCCTTGCCCCGAAAGTGTGAGAAGTCGATACCCCACTGCCGCGCCCGCTCGATCAAATACGAGTGAGTGCCGCTGTTATTCGGCGAGATTTTGAAGAATTCGCACACCTCAGCCCAAGTCCTCGATTGGGCAACGGCCTCGGCCAACACTTGCCGCGTGTACTTGTTATAGCTGTCGAGGTGACTACACTCAATCCCAAAGATTTTGACCCTATTTTTGATGTAGGAGAGAGAGCCTCCATTGGGCTTTTTATTGAAGTACAGGCATAGGTCGGCCCAGCTTCGGCTCTTCGCGACGGCCTCACAGAGGAGTTCGAGGGAGTACCTTGCATAAGATCCTGAAGAGATCCGGCTGGTAAGAGGGGGGGAAGAAGTTCAGAAGGAGTAGCTGAGGGTGATGACCCGTTTTGGTTGGACATCTAGAATTAAAGATCTGTCAAATCCGTAGAATGGGAAGCTTGATCATTGTAAATCACCGGCTGGTGGGGTCAAGTAGGAACAACGGCTGCCACTTAGCGTGAAAGCTCCCCTATCATCGACCCCGCTGTGTATTCTGTCTTTAGCCAAACGCTACAATCGAGTTTTCATGACACGCCGC
>CAXTWT010000386.1:0-3844 GCA_964247955.1 uncultured Bryobacteraceae bacterium | reverse complement strand
GGAACTTTCATTTTACCGGCGAGGCTGAAAAGTCGAATAACCGAGGGACGTATGACTTTACCCATTCGTTTGCCGTTTGGCAACTGGATGGGTTGTTTCCGGTGTAGGGAGCATCCACTTGCCGCCAGAATGCAACACTGTTTCCCTCACGCTGATTCTGACCAACGATCGTGTTTGCTGTCTCTACTTTTACTCCGTGTTAGGGCAATTGGCGCCTACATTTCACCAGCGAAAGTTCAGCTTCGACACTGACCAGGGGCATTCATACAGTTCGCCAATCACCAAATAAGACGTCACTTTACCTCGAACGATACTTCACAGCGACAGCCCAACATTCAGTTTCCGGTTGGCCCGTTATTCAGGCTTCATCCGAAAGCAACAGGAGAAAGCACGTGAATCGCAAGCTCACTGGAGGTCTTGCAATTGTTAGCATGCAGCCTGTCCACGACGTTGGTCGTTCAGGATTGAGAGTGCGCGGCTCAGTAATGGATAGAGTTCAACGCAAACTGAGGACCCAATCTGCAATTTGGCGCCAGGCTGCGCTATTTCCGGCAATCATGCGGATCGGTGGCAGGTTGAGGATGAACAGCGCCAAGCTCCCCAGATACGCGCGATGGATGCGACGCAAGGTGAATAAGTCGTAGAGTGGTCCCGCCAACACAAAGGCAAGGATGATCGGTGTGGGGGCCAGTATGTCCGACAATCTTCCGATGGCGGATGGAACAAGCGCAATGATTGTAGCCATCAGCATGACGCGCTGATGCACCTCACGGCGACGACGAAACACGAATCCCGCTGCGACAAACACCGCGAAAAGAAAGATGTCGGTCAGGGCGAAAAAGAGCGAACCTTCGGGCGTATGGGCAAAGGGGATGGGACGCATGAAACCGTATTTCGCCGCGACAAACGCCGCTAGGGTGCCGGAAAGAAACATGGCTCCGGCCAGTCCAGCACCCGCGTACCCAAGCCTGCGATGGACGGATAGGCGGCGGTCCGCTATCAGAGCAGTCTGGAGGACGAAATATACCATCCAAAGTGAAAACAGTGCTCCGTGAATGTGGAAAATGGTGCGCAGATCCCGGTTTGCGAAGAAAGGCTTTAGATAGTACGTTCGGGCGAAGCCGCAAAAAACGGAAAGTGCGCTGACGATGGACATCGTGAGATAGAAAATACGATCGCGCGCAGGCTTGGGAAGCTGACGGCTGAAAAATCGAGCAACCGCGTTGGCTGATATGGCGCCCATTTTGTAGAACCTCCGCAAGCACCATACCGCTATAATTTGCTACGTGTGCTCACGGCCCGCTCAGCTATTTCTCAATTTTTTATTAAGACAAAGATCTAATTGATTACAAACGAGCTATTCGAATTCGGCGCATACGTTCTCAGCACCAAAACGATGACTGTGAAAGCAGGAGACGAAGGGGTGGCGCTGCCGCCAAAAGTCTTTGAGACTCTGCTCGTCCTACTTCGGCATGGCGGAGAAACGGTGACAAAGCAGGAGTTGATGGCTGCCGTGTGGCCGGATACGTTTGTTGACGAAGGCAATCTGACACAGAACATTTTCCTTCTGCGTAAAAAGTTGGGGCAAACGGCTGAGGGTGAGGATTACATTCAGACGCTTCCCCGGCGTGGCTATCGGATGAATGTAGCCGTGCGGCGGATTGATATCCAGGCTGAGACGGCTAAAATTTTATCTCCGAACAGTCAAGCGGAAGTCAGCAGTTCAAAAAGCCTAGGGTGGCCGTGGTTTACCCTGGCGGCAGGTACTGCCGCAATTATGGCGGCGCTCGTAGTAATTATTTTGGTTCTTCGGCGCAGAGAACCAACTCTACCGGCAGTTTCCAATTTTGTCCAGATTACGCATGACACAGAAGGAAAGAGAGGACGAACCGGTTCTCTCGGTGGACCGGATGCAGCACTGCTGACTGACGGCGCGCGGCTGTATTTCACATCGGGGGCGGCAGATGCCCCGGCAATCTGGCAAGTGTCGGTTAAGGGCGGCGATCCAGAACGAATTTCGGTACCTTTGTCGTTTCCGCAGCTACTCGACTTCTCACCGGCTCGATTGGAATTGCTGATCGCCGGCGGCTTGGACGAGGTAACATCACGGCCTTTTTGGTCGGAGCCGATCCCGGCGGGCGCTGCGCATCCGATCGGAAATTTGAAAGGCCGCGATGCGGCTTGGTCGCCCGACGGACGAACGCTTGCTTTCACGCGTGGGACAGAACTGTACCGATCAAACCCGTTGGGCACTGAGATCCATAAAATAGCGGATCTTTCCGGGCTGGGCTGGCGTCCACGCTGGTCCCCGGACGGCAGGCGCCTGCGTTTGACCATTCATGACGTTGCGACCAATACAAATGCGCTTTGGGAAGTTGCAAGCCAGGGAGGCAATCTGCATCCGCTTTTACCCGACTGGAACAGCCCGGCATCTGAATGTTGCGGAGTATGGGCTGCGGACGGCAGGCAGTTCGTGTTTCAGGCCACACGAGACGGGAAAACGGATATTTGGGCGCTTGCGGAGACATCATCGTCAGTTGTTGCGGCCAGTGCCCGTGTGACTCCGGTTCAAATCACCAACGGTCAGATTAATTCGCTTGCGCCCGCCTTCAGCCCGGATGGGCGGAAACTTTATGTCATCGGGCAGCAGCTTCGCGGCGAACTGGAGCGCTATGATCCGAGTTCGCAGCAGTTCGTTTCCTACCTGGGCGGTCCCTCAAGCGACTTCGTCGAGTTCTCACATGATAAGCAGTGGATGCTGTATGTGGCTTATCCAGAAGGCACGTTGTGGCGCAGCCGCATTGATGGAAGCGAACGGCTGCAATTGACATTTGCGCCGATGCAGGTGATGGTTCCACATTGGTCTCCGGACGACAAGCGCATCGTATTCCGTTCTATTGGAGGCGGCCGGACTCAGGCTTACATTCTTTCCGCCAACGGAGGAGAGCCACAGCCGCTCGAAGCAAGGCCCGGTGGACAGATGATGCATGCGACGTGGTCGCCCGACGGGAAATCGGTTATGTTCAGTGATTATCCGTTTTTCCGGCACGATGCACAACCGATTCATGTCTACACCTACAATTTGGAGGCCAAACAGCTTGCCATCGTGCCGGGGTCAGAGGGCTGCTTTGCGCCAGTCTGGTCGCCCGACGGCCGGTATATTGTTGCGTCTACGATACGCGGATCACACTTGCTGCTTTTCGATTTCCAGACAAGGCAATGGACTGATGTCGGAGAAGGATGGGACTTTAAGAAGTGGTCGAGTGACAGCCGCTCATTTTTCTTTCTGCGCCACGGACCTCATCCAGCCATTATGAAGATGCACATTGGCAAGGAACACAAAGTGGAACAGGTGGCCAGCCTTGGGGGTATCTATGCGACAGGGCGCCTGGCCGGCCTAGAGTTTTCGATCAGTTTAGACGGATGGCCGATGATTCTGCGCGACACGGGAACGGAAGAAATCTATTCGCTGGACTGGAAAGAATGAGCGGCACTGCAGCGGACAAATTGGACAATCAAGCGTCGTTGATAAGCGGTTTGTTTCACAAAATTGATTTCATTCCGGGGAACAACGTGGTTGTTCTGACTAACGACAATTCGGACACTGCAAAATGTGCCGTGGGCGCTTGTAACCGCGTAATAGCCATTCAATAATCTTCCTGCTTGCTCCTGGATTGTTTGAATGTTAAGTCGAGAGGAGCACATGGTGTACAAAAGGCTGAACTCAGCAGAATGCTGATTCAGAGAGCAACCAAGGAGGCTCCTCAAAGAAAGTATGTACTACATCGGCTGAGCTCGACTTTGGCCATTGGTGAAACAGAGCGAGGCCGAGCGGCGGCAGGCT
>CAXTWT010000385.1:0-3848 GCA_964247955.1 uncultured Bryobacteraceae bacterium | reverse complement strand
TCAGGAGTACGCTGCCAAATAGTGGCGCGACGGGTGAGACGCTCCACTTGGCGCAAGGTGTACGTAAAAAGGTAAGTATCAGGGCCGAGAGGACGAAGTCCGTGCCCGTAGCTTTGCCACCCGGCGGAAGTGGCATCAATCGGCGGATTTTGATCCAGAGCGCGGAGAATGAACTCGCGGCTGTAACGGCGGCCAGATGCGCCCACCTCCCAGTATTCGGGGGCTGTTAAGTTTTCGAAGTCAGAGAGCGTCGTGCCGAAATCCGGCGTGTGAAAGATCGGTTCTCGTCGGCGGAGTTCTTCGAACACCGGACGCAGATCAGGGTCAACGCGCGTGAAGACCTCGTGATAAATCATGCCGCTATTCTAACGGCAGTTCTGTTTACACCGCCAAGGCATTCGCAAATCAATGATGAACATAGCTGAACACGACCGGCTGATTTCGCCGGAGTATTATCCGAATGATGTTCAACGAAGCTTTACGCGAGGAACTCGTAGCGATGCGGGATGTAGATCGGCAAGTTAGGCAGGAACTCATTGACTCTGGTGAACTTGGCGGTGCCTATGTTCCACGAATGGAAGCCGTGCATAGCAAAAATGCAGAGAGGCTGAACGATATCCTGACCGAGTACGGCTGGCCGGACGAGCGCATCGTTGGACAGGATGGAGCGGAAGCAGCCTGGTTCATCGTTCAGCATGCGATCGGATTCCCGGATTTTCAGAAAAAGTGTCTCTCTCTTGTCAAGCGATCCGCTGAGAAAGGGGGCATACCCCGATGGCACGCGGCCTATTTGGAAGACCGAATCGCTATGCTGGAGGGCCGACCACAGCGATATGGAACACAGTGGCTCGATGATCCTCAGGATGGCCGCATTCGCCCTTGGAAACTGGAAGACGGTAGTCGAGTGAATGAACTGCGCGGCGAAGTCGGTTTGGAACTCATGCATCCGATCCCGGAACCTGGGCCGAAGTTGCCGCCTGAGCAGCAAGCGGCGATTCGCAAAAATCAGCGATGGTGGGAAGATTGGTTGGCTAACAAAGGATGGCGCTCGGAGGCTCACCAAAATCCAGAATAAGTGACGACCTGATCCGCGCCGATTTCGCTAATTGGCAGTGGTTATTTTGATATGCGAAGAAGCCGCCCGCGCTTTGGCGACCATCTCGCGCACTTCTGCGGCCAAGGTGGGCGCTCGATAACAGAAACCGTCTTTGATCGTCCACTCGACGCCGCCGGTATGGACCTGTTTGCCTTCTTTGATGACGTCCACCCCGGTTGGATACAACACTTTGATGTTGTCCAGCGGGTTGCCTTTGACAACAATCAAATCCGCTAAATAGCCGGGCCGAACGCCGCCGATCTTGCCTTCCATGCCGAGGATCTTCGCGTTGTTCCCCGTGACGTGCTGAATCACTTTAAGAGGATGAAAGCCTGCTTCTTCGTGCAGTTCCAGCTCGCGGAGCAGGCCGAAGCCGTAGATCTGATAAATAAAACCGGCGTCGTCTCCTGCGCCGATCAGACCGCCCATACGTTCAAAGTCACGCAGCGACGCCATCCAGATCCGATAGTTTTCTTTCCAGAACACCTCGTCGTTGGAAGTCCATCCGATAAAGTACGAACCATGATTTTTTGGATTGGGCCGAAAATACTCTTCCAATGTGGGATGCAGATACTCGTTGAACCAGGGTTGGGTTTGCGCGCGCTGCAGATCGCGGCTTGCTTCATAGATGTCCAGGGTGGGAACCCAGGCGACGTTGGCTTTCACCATTGCGGCTAACACTTGTTGCAGCTTCTCCGGGTCCGCCTCGCGCCAGAGATGACCGGCGTATCGGAAACGGTCTGTTTCGTTGTTGTAGTTGAAACTCGGCGGGAAGTTCTGAACCTTATCCGGGATGGCCGCATCCGGAATGCCGTACCAGTGCTCAATGCTGCGGGTCCCAAATCGAATGTCGTCCCACGCATTCGTTTCCTCGACGCCGACGTGATGAGCCACTGGGAGGCCGAGCTTATGGGCTTCGTCCTCGGCTGCTTCCATCACGTCACGATATACGCCCAGAAGCTTTACCCCGTCAGCGCCCTTGTCCTTATACTCGCGGACGCGCGCCCGTGCCTGCTCAGGATTTGTGGGAACAGGCGGCTGGGCAGAAAACATGGGGTACACAAGAATGCGCGGAGCAGCAACCTCACCGGCGGCGCTCTTGGCGCGAAGCGCCAGGGTCTTCGCCGTATCGCTGCCCACGTCGCGAACTGTCGTGATGCCGCACGCGAGCCAAATCTTCAACTCATAATCGAGAGGCTGCGGAATGCCGCCGCGCTCGTCTTGCGTGTGGGCATGCGCATTGATCAGTCCAGGCAGGACGTACTCGCCCGTAGCATCGATTTCGACATCTGCCGGAAGCCGTTTGCTGCGTTCTTCTTTAAGGGCAACGGGATCGAGCGGCACGACGGCAACGATACGATTATTCTCGATGATGATGTCTTTTGGCCCAGATGCGGGCGTGCCGTTTCCGTCCACAATCATGGCGTTTCGAATCGCCAGCCGACTGTAGCGTTTGCCGTGAACGGGCGCAGGGGTCTGGGACGGCAGGGCTGCCGCCGTAAGGAGCAAGCAAAGCAAGAAGGCTGGTAGTCGCAAGATCCACTTATTATGGCAGGGTAGAACGGAAACGACATGACTCCATAGAAGCACTAAAGTTGATGCGGAGCTTTCCGGCTCTTCGCTCACTCTGCGAAGTCGAGCGCCACCACTTCATGAAGCCCGATTGACGGCACTTCGAGTTCAATCCATCCGTTGACCTGACGATACGGGATTTCTCGTTTCGCTACCAACAGATGAGCCTGCCGGATGCGGCGATCCCTCGGAACTTGAATCCGCAGTTGCTGGCTTCCGATGGGAATAATCTCGCGCACAGGCCCTTTCATCATCATCGGGTTTGTCAGATTCACGAGATGAACAGTCATGGACTCCTTCTGCGTCCACAGAGCCACGTCCAGAATGCCCGGCCCTTTTACGGAAAGCGGCTGCAACTCCCCATGCGCCCAGGAAACAGCATTCGCGATCAACTTGCCGTGATCCATGTCGAGCACCTGCCAGAACGTCCAATCCACATTCCAGGGAAAATAAACCACTTTTCCCTTGCCGAACTCTTGCAGATAAACACCGGCTTCGATTGTTTTCGCCGGTCGCGGATAAACTTCTTCCATCGGCAGGTCCGGATAACTCGGCACGACCGTTAAAGGCGAGTACGCCATGTGCGAATCTGCGCCGGGCAGGACCTTTACCCGGCTCACGCCATTGATGATCCGTGTTGCATCTTCGAAACCGGAAAGCAGCGGATGAAACCGGCCCGTTACCGGGTCTTTTTCAAGGCGCAGATAGGAATTCAGCATGGGACTCTCTTCCGTTCCGGCGAACGACACCCCGAACAGCGAGGCCAGTCCGAAGTCTTTCCGTTTGACGCCCCATTCGTCGTAGAGCGACGTTTCATATGTGGCCACAAGGCTTCCGCCACGCCTGACAAACTCTTTCAGTTGAGCGCACTGTTTGTCCGAAAGCGCGGCAACGTTCGGCAGAATCAGCGTTCGAAACTGCGTCAAATGCTCCGCATCAAGCAGGCGGTCATGCACCATTTCAAACGGAATTCGGGCCTCGACCAACGCCTGATAAAACCCCAGAGCCGGTTCCTCTACTTTCGCTCGGGCCTTCTCGCCGCCGTAGAAGGTAGCCGTCTGCTGCGAGTAAACCATTCCCACTCGCGCCAGCGGACTCTCATTCCGCAAATACCTCTCATTCGCGTAGTGCCAGGTGTACAACTCTTCCACCACGGGCAGCCAGCGCTTATCAATCGGCT
>CAXTWT010000384.1:0-3895 GCA_964247955.1 uncultured Bryobacteraceae bacterium | reverse complement strand
AGCGCTATGCAGTTATTAACTTTGCGGATCGTGACTGGACCGACGCCCTGCAGCGACCTGCCGGAAGGCAAATGATCTTTCTACGCGAACTGATGGAATCGAGGCCATTCTTCCGTCGCATTCCCGACCAGTCGTTGATTGTCGGCGATGCGGGACCCGGCGCGCTCCATGTGCAGGCCACTCGCGATGCGAACGGTACGTATGCTTTTGTTTATTTTCCGATGAATGACTTGACGGTCAAGCTGGATTTAACCAAGCTGCGCGCCAAGACTCTTCGTGCGTGGTGGTATAATCCGCGAACGGGAATGGGAACGCTGATGGGAAATGTTGACGCCGAGTCCGGGCGGGAATTCCGGTCTCCGCCGTACGGCCCGGACTGGGTTCTGGTGCTGGACGACCCTACGGCGGGCTACGCGCCTCCGGGACTCAAGAAATGGCAGGAGTCGATTACTCGCCTACAATGAAAGAATGGAACAACTGGTCACGTCTCAGGCCGCAGAATCGGGCGAACACATCCATCACAAAAGACTGCTTGCATTCCTGGATACAAATGTAATCTTTGCCTACTTACGTGGGGACCCGGCAGCAGCACAGTTGTTTTCTGCTGAAGCAGAAGGGCGAATTCAATTTATAGTGAATCCAATAATCATCCAAGAGCTGCTTCTTGCCGCTGATACTGAAACTCTGCATAAGTTTGAACGTATTCAAGATCATCTGCAAATTTTGCCTTTGGACTTGGCCAAGGCTGAGGCCTTGCTTCCTCGCGCAAGAGCTTACAGTCCCCCCCCTCACTCTAACGACATCCTCATTGCTAGTAGCGCCAGCGGCTGTGACTTTCTTGTTACAACAGATCGCTTTCCGATGAATCTGATTATAGGGAAGAAGCCCCAGGTTGTTACTCCTGAAGCGCTTTCTGCTGTTCTTCAACCTGCCTAGTGAGAGTTTACTTTGACACCGGCGTCTTTATCGATTACTTGAGCGCGCATGGAGTCGCGAATGCGCTTCTTAGAAGCTACAACCGTCGCGGACGTACTCCGGCGCAAATTGCGCTTGATGCCGAGCGCCTGTTCGAAAAAGTTAATCGAAGTCACCTTGGGGCTACTTCCACTTTGACGTACTACGAGGTGGAGGAAGCTTTGTATCGAGCCCTTGCCGATTCGGCAAAGGGCGTCTCCCGTGCCGACGTGCTGCTAATTCCTACGGCCAGATCCATCACTACCCAAGTGCAGATGGTGGTTGAAAATTTCAGATTTTCCATCCTCGACTTAACAGGGGAAATTGTTCGCCTTCAACTTCAGCAGATCGACCTGCAAACGCGTGGAATTCGGGCTGCTGATGCGTTGCACGCAGCGAGCGCCATTCGCTTTGACGCGGATCTTGTCGTTTCAACTGATGAGTCCCTGTTGAAGCTGGACGGAATTCTTCAAAACGGCTTCAGCAAGCGGATACTGTGCCGTGACACAGACTCAGCCGCTGAACTTTTGTAGTGCGGGGGATTGATGGATAAGCGTCATCAACCATACGGCCCGGATTGGTTTCTATTGCACATTGAACGAAAAGGGTTACGCTCACCCTTGCAGTAATCCTGTTAATGCAAGCTCGGCAATTCCGTCCGCGTACGCCGGGGACAGCGCCCCGTGACCCGCTAACAGCCGGAAGTACAATGGCCCATAAAGCACATCCAGCAGCAGTTCCAAGTCCATTTCCGCCCGTAGCCGACCTTCCTGCTGATGCTTTTGGAGAACGGCTTTTGCTTCCGCCCGTCGGGGAATGATCCACACGTTGCGAAACGCGGCAGCCACTTCCGCATCGCTCTGTGTCGCCAGAAGAAACGCCTTCAGCATGCGGCCACGGCGTCCCGTCAACAGCTTCACGAAGTTCCGTAACTGGCATTGCAGATCCTGTTTTAGATCGCTAGTATCGGGAAAGGGGAGTTCCTGCGCTACCACGTCGCGCAGCGCTTCCAGCAGCAAAGCCGCTTTCGTCGGCCACCAGCGGTAAATCGTCGCCTTGCTTGCTCCCGCGCGCTCGGCAATCAGGTCGGTCGTGGTGTTCGAAAAGCCAACCTCATCGAGACACTCCAGCGCCGCTTCCAGAATCCGCTTGCGCGCCACTTCGCAGCGCGGACGGCCCCGCCCTCGTGTTCCGCTCTCTTCGCCTTGCACTTTTGTCAACGTGGACGTCGCCATTAATCTTAGTCCATTAAGTGGATGTACCAATCCGCAAACACGTTGCATATTTACGAAACTTTGTAGTACCGTAAATTATCAGAGTTTCTTAGGATGTGGATTGTCCGAGTAGCGCTTAACCGCCCGTATACCTTTATCGTTTTGGCCCTGCTGATTCTTCTTGTCAGCCCGATTGTCATTCTGCGCACGCCGACCGACATCTTCCCCAACATCAACATTCCGGTTATCTCCATTATTTGGACTTATACCGGGCTGAACCCGGAGGAGTTTGAAGGCCGCATCACCTCCGTTTACGAGCGCGTCCTAACGACTACCGTTAACGACATCGAACACATCGAATCGACCACGTTGAACGGAACCGCTGTGGTTAAGGTTTTCCTGCAGCCTTACGCGAATGCAACGACCGGCGTAGCTCAGGTGTCGGCTGTTTCGCAAACCATCCTGAAGCAGATGCCCACCGGCATTAATCCGCCGATTGTTCTCAGCTACAGCGCTTCAAGCGTGCCGATTCTGCAGCTTGCCCTGTCCGGCAAAGGCTTACAGGAGCAGGATTTAAACGACATCGCCATGAACTTCCTGCGCACTCAGTTAGTCACGGTGCCGGGAGCGGTCGTGCCGTACCCTTACGGCGGCAAGCAACGCCAAGTGATGATCGACCTCAACCAGGCGGAGATGCAGGCGAAAGGGCTTTCCCCGCTCGATGTGGTTACTGCTGTCGGCAGTCAAAACCTGCTGCTGCCTTCGGGAACCGCCAAAATCGGCCAGTTCGAGTACGACGTGGACATGAACTACAGCCCCAAGAAGATCGAGGAGATTAACGATTTTCCCCTAAAGGTTGTTAACAACACTCCCATCTACGTCCGGGATATCGGCCACGCTCGCAACGGCTTTGCGCCGCAAACTAATATCATTCGCCGTGATGGTGAGCGCGGCGTATTGGTCAGCATTCTAAAAGCGGGCAGCGCATCCACCCTGGATGTTGTGCAAGGCATCAAAAACATTCTGCCGCGAGTTGCCGCCACCTTGCCGCCGCAATTAAAAATCCAGCCCCTGGCCGATCAATCGGTCTTTGTGCAGGCGGCCATCAGCGGAGTGGTCCGGGAAGCCATTATTGCCGCCTGCCTAACCGGGATCATGATCCTGATCTTTCTCGGCAGTTGGCGCAGCACGCTGATTATAGCCATCTCCATCCCGCTCTCCATTCTGACCTCGATTCTGGTGTTGAGCGCGCTCGGGCAAACCATCAACATCATGACACTGGGTGGCCTCGCCCTGGCGGTTGGAATCCTGGTGGACGACGCTACCGTCACCATCGAAAATATTGAACGCTTTCTCGAAGAAGGTCATCCGTTGCAGGAAGCCATCCTGGAAGGCGCGGCGCAGATTTCCGTTCCGGCGCTTGTCTCTACCCTTTGTATCTGCATCGTCTTTCTCCCCATGTTCTTCCTAACGGGAGTAGCCAAGTATCTATTCGTGCCGCTGGCCGAAGCCGTTGTGTTCGCCATGCTTGCTTCTTACGTGTTGTCGCGGACCTTGGTTCCGACCCTTGCCATGTACCTGCTGCGCGTCAAACACGGCTTCACCCGAACCCGCAATCCCTTGGTCCTTTTCCAGCGCGCCTTTGAGCGCGGCTTTGACCATGTCCGAGCGCAATATCAAGCGGTGCTGACGACTCTGGTTTACCGCCGGAAGCTGTTTGTGCCCGC
>CAXTWT010000383.1:0-3900 GCA_964247955.1 uncultured Bryobacteraceae bacterium | reverse complement strand
GTGGCGCGCATACTCCCGCAGCAGGGCGCGAACAACCTCTATATCGGAAGGAATCTCGGCGGTTCGAATCGAGTAGACCACGAAGTTCTAAAATACAGCAGTGAGCTTTGCCGTCATTAGAACCTGCCCCGCTTGCGGAACAAAAAATCGTGTAGACGCGAAACACCTCTCGGATACAGGACGCTGCGGCTCCTGTAAAGCGGCTCTGCCTCCATCCGCCGAGCCTATTGACGTGGACGCCTCGGCTTTCGACGAGATCACCCGCGCAGCCCGCGTTCCGGTGCTTGTCGATTTCTGGGCCGACTGGTGCCGTCCGTGTCATATGGCCGCGCCTGAAGTGAAAGCCCTGGCGCACGAAATGGCCGGACGCGCTCTGGTCTTGAAAGTCGATACCGAGAGACACCCGGAACTGGGGGCGCGTTTTCGCGTGCAAAGCATTCCGAATTTCGTCGTCCTCCGCAACGGGCAACCCGTCTTCCAGCAGCCCGGCGCGGTGGGGCGCAGCCAAATGCGGTCATGGCTCGAAACAGCGGGCGCGTAAAATCGAAAGTGCTTATTCAAACCGGCTATCGTTTAACTACGCTGATCGTCACCTGCGAAGGATATTGCGCCGAATGATGCACGGCGTTATGCGCCGTGACGCCTTTCACCTCGTCATAATTATTTCCGCCTGTGTTCATGTTCCGGTCAAAGCGCGGGAAGTTGCTGCTTGACACTTCGATCCGAAGACGATGGCCTGCCTCAAAGTAGTTGCTGGTCACCATGGGCTGTAAGGCAACTTTATAAACCTTGCTCGGTTCCATCCACACGGGCGGCTTATCGTAACCTTCTCGGTAACGCGCCCTTTGAATCGTCTCATCCAGGTTGTATGCCGGGCCGTTCGGATACACATCCAGCACCTTTACCGTGAAATCCGTATCCTTGGCATCGGACGACACATAAAGGGTCACGTCGATGGGGCCGCTCACTTCCGTGCCTTCCTTGAACGGCTCGGAGGTGTAGACCAGAATGTCGGGACGCAGTTCCATTTTGCGTTGATCGAACGCCCCGCCCGTAACCGCGTTTCCCGTGCAGCAAACATTGCCGCCATAGGAGGGTAGCGGGTCGGTCGGATCATAAGTGAAACGATCCGGCTGATCCATTTCCGCGTGATTCACCGTCAGCGCTCCATCGCCGCTGGAGCTGTTTGCCTTGCCGCTGCTTGCTAAATAAAAAGTTACCGGCTGCGCGCCTTGCGGAGGCCAGGTCTCCGACATTTGCCACTTGTTCAGGCCCATCGTGAAATAACGCACTTTGGGCATGCTTTCCAGAACGTGATTGTTTTCGCCTTTCAGAAAGTGATCAAACCACCCGTACGTCAGCGCATCATAATCCAGCCGCGCATCGCCCATCCTGCGTTCACCAACTACTGTGTCTTCCGTGGCCCTCTTATATCCGCAATGCAGCGTGGGCGCGATCACGGCGTATTGTTGATTGGCGATTTCCGGCTTGGCCGTCTTGCGTACATAGTTGTAAGCGGCCAGATTCGGTCCAATCGAAACGTCGTACCAGGTCATGAACCAGAACCCAGGCACGTTGATCGGCTTGTCATCGTGCCACAATCCGCCGCTGTACCAGGCCGGACTGTTCGGAGTCCGCTGAATCATCGCGCCTTCGGTCGGCACCGGCATATTATCGGCAAAGACACCGCGCGGCCCGTCCACCGCTTTGATAATATCCATTTCCGGCAGATGCCGCAAAGCCTTTGCCCAATCCACCGGCGGCAACTGCTGCGCCAAGTCAAAGGATTTTGACACCCGGATCAAATCCTCTTGCGAGATATTGGGCGGAAACATTGGCCGGACCTGGTTCTGCTCGCCATACAGCCAGGCGATGAACAGCATTTGCACCGCGCCGCCGCGATACCAGTTTCCCTGCTCGTAATAAGGGCCGACGCGCCCCACGCCTGCGCCAAAGCTTTGCGGGATCATGGCTTTAAATGCCGGATTGCCCAGCGCCGCTACCCCTAATTGCCACTCCGCCGTGGAAGAACAGCCAATCGTGCCTGCTTTGCCGTTCGACCATCCTTGCGACGACATCCAGGTAATCGCATCCGTTCCATCCGAAAGCGGAGCGCCCAGAATGTCATAGTTGCCTTCGGAAAAGAAGTGGCCGCGCTCATTCATCTCCACATACGCGTACCCGCGCTTCACGGCATCCAGTTCCGTCGATAAATCACGCGGAGCACCCAGCCGCACATCCCAGAAATTGAAGTTGTAAGGAGTACGCACAAAGATAACCGGGTACTTCTTCGATGTGTCTTTCGGACGGTAAACATCGGTCGCCATGCGCTTGCCGTCGCGCATCGGCACCATCAGCTTGCGCTCAATAATGGCGACCTGTTCCAGTTCCTTTTCAATCGCGTTGCGCTTTTCGACAAGGGCCGGATCGGGCGCGGGCCGCTGTTGCGCCGTAGCAACACAAGTGATGGCAAAGATAATTCCGGCAATGGAAGCTTTTCGATCAGGGCTGTACATTGGTAACCTTTCCGGCGCCGGCGGGAGGGAAGTGATCTTCGTACCATTTGATGCTGCGGTCCAGCAAGTCAACAACATGCTTCGGCTCATGGATGCCGTGTCCTTCCCTCGGATAGCGCACCAAAATTGTATCCACGCCCACGTCCTTTAAAGCGATGTAAAACTGTTCTGCTTCCGCAATCGGCACATCCGGGTCGTTCTCGCCATGCACCAGCATTGTCGGGGTGTGAACGCTCGCCACATGCTTCAATGCGGAACGCTCCCAGGCTTCATCCATCAATCTGCCTTGGTGCAGGAACTGGCCGAACTCCATCTCTTCATACTGGTTGTAGTAGGTCATGTAGTTGTAACTGATGAGATTGGCGATGCCTGCAATGGGAACGGCCGCTTTGAACTCGTTAGTCTGGGTAATCAGCCAATCGCTGAGTTGTCCGCCGTAACTCACGCCTTCCACTCCCATGCGCTCGCGGTCGATCCAGAGGTAACGCCGGACTGCCGCGCTCACTGCATACAGCACGTCCTGTCCTTCGTTGCCGTCCTGGTCGCCGAATACCGCGTCGGCGAACTTCTGCCCATAGCCGGTCGAACCGCGATAGTTCACATGCAGCACCGCCCAGCCCTTCGCGGCATACACCTGATCGTTAAATGAGAAGGTCGGGCCGTTCTGCCCATGCGGACCGCCATGCAGATTGACAATCAGCGGGTGCTTGCTTTCCGCCGTCATGCCTAGCGGCTTTACCAGAAAGGCTTCCACTTGGTATTTGTTGTCATTGCTCGTGAAGGTGAACGCTTCCACCGGGGCGATCTGCTTGCCAGCTAATATATCGGTGTTCAAGTTGGTTAACTGGCGTGCTGATGCTTTGCCGTTTCTTAAGTACAGTTCCGGCAAGTCCTGCGCCGTTGCGAAAGCGTAGGCAATCTCGCCGTGCTTTCCCATTGAATAGCTGCCGACAGCGCCGACGTCACCCACCAGAACCTCCGGCTGCCCTCCGCTGACAGGAAGACGAGCCAGATGGGAAAGGCCGCGCTCCTGATACACGCAATAAATGGCGTCCCCGTTCGGCGACCATTGGAAAAAGTGCTGCCGATTGTCAATAAGGGAGCCAATCTCGCGGCGGTTCGCTCCCTGAGCATCCATCATCCACACGTGGGTATCTTCCATGGTCGTTTCGCGGTCGGTCAGTCCGCGCTTGGTGCCGAGAAAGGCGATGCTTTTTCCATCCGGCGACCATGCCGGCGCATACTCGCTGCTTTCCGTCGCGGTAATTCGGCGGACGCTATTATCCGACACCTGTAACGCGAACACGTCATAGTTGAAAAACTCATCCGAGTTCGGCTCGTGATTGGAAACGAAAAGTATCTCCTGCCCATTCGGCGACCAGTC
>CAXTWT010000382.1:0-3904 GCA_964247955.1 uncultured Bryobacteraceae bacterium | reverse complement strand
GTTAAGTAGCATTCTGCAGAAAGTCAGTCCCGATGCGGTTCTTGTGCAGGGCGACACGACCACTGCCGCCATCGCCGGTATGGCCGCGTTTTACAACCGTGTTCCGGTAGGCCATGTGGAGGCTGGGTTGCGCACTCGCGATCTCCATGATCCGTTTCCGGAAGAAATGAATCGCCGAGTTGTCGGGGCTATTGCTGATCTGCATTTTGCGCCGACAGAACTCGCGGCAGAGGCTTTGCGCCGGGAGCAAGTTCACCCAGACACGGTGTTTGTTACCGGTAATACAGTGATCGATGCGCTCCGCCTGACGATGGCTCGGCGCGTGGACCTCCGTCCCGATTTGCCTTTTACGGATCGGCGGGTTGTGTTAGTAACGGCGCACCGCCGGGAAAGTTTTGGAGCGCCTTTCGAGTCCATCTGCTTTGCTTTACGGGAGCTTGCGGATAGAAATCAAGACGTGGAGTTCGTGTATCCGGTGCATCCTAACCCCAATGTCCGGGAGCCTGCCCTGCGTTATCTGAGCAGACATCCGCGCATCCATTTGATTGAGCCGCTGCGATACGAGCAGTTTGTGCATCTGATGTGCCGATGCGAACTGATTTTAACCGATTCGGGCGGCATTCAGGAAGAAGCGACCGCTCTGGGCAAGCTGACTTTAGTGATGCGAAACGCTACGGAACGCCCCGAAGCCGTCAGCGCAGGCACGGCCATCCTGATTGGGACGGAGCGCAGCAATATTGTAAATCAGGCGGAACAATTTTTGAAAAACAAGAGCGGCCATCGCTCCGTAGCAAACACCCAGTGCCCTTTTGGGGATGGCTACGCCGCAGGACGGATTCTCGATATTCTGGCAAGCGCTCTCCAGTGTGCGACGGCAGAACCGGCCTATGAATTGGTTTCCCCATAGGCCGGTTCTGCCTATTCGCCGGATGACCAGGCAACCCGAAATTCGGGATAAAGCGTAAGACCGCCGCAGGCAAAAAGCGTCTGGCCCGTAATGTAGGACGCTTCATCCGAGGCAAGAAAAGCAAAGACAGTGGCAATCTCTTCCGCTGTGCCGGGGCGTCCCATGGGAATGTGACTTTCCACTTCTCCCCGCGCTTTCGGATCATTAATCCAGGCATTGTTAATGGGAGTGACAATAGCGCCGGGGCCAACAGCGTTTACGCGAATGCCCCGGTCCGCATATTCGAGCGCGAGCGTTTTGGTCATGTTCTCCATGCCGCCCTTGCTGATGGAGTAGGGAACGTACTTCGGCTTGGGGATAATTTCATGCACGCTGGAGTTGCTGACAATCACGCCGCCGCCCGGACGCGACAGAAAGTGACGGATCGCTTCCCGCGCGCACAGAAAGGCGCCGCGCAGATTGACC
The DNA here is from genome assembly GCA_964247955.1 of uncultured Bryobacteraceae bacterium. Lineage (GTDB taxonomy): Bacteria > Acidobacteriota > Terriglobia > Bryobacterales > Bryobacteraceae > Bog-105. The sequence goes on along the minus strand of CAXTWT010000382.1, from coordinate 2,532 downwards.
CCGATAACGCGGTCAAAGTCGGCCATTTTCAACTCGTGGCTGGGGCACGGCATCTGAATACCGGAGTTGTTGATGAGAATGTCGAGTCGGCCAAACTCTTTCAGGGTCGTTTCAAACATCTTCCCCACTTGGTCTTCCTGTGAGACATCACCCTGGACGACAATGCTTTCACCCGATACTCCGGCAGCTTTACCGGCTTCATCCGTTTTGGCTTTTACCGCATCGGCGCGTTCTTTCCCGCTGTGGTAGTTAATGGCGACGCGAGCGCCTTCCTCGGCAAAGAAAATAGCAATCGCTTCGCCGATGCCGGAAGAGGCGCCTGTCACCAGGACGTTCTTACCTTTGAGTCTTGACATACGCTCTCCACGATATAACAAGGCTTCAAAACATTTGCGCTGCTCAGCGGGCTGTCAACGCACGCCTGGTATGGTCAGCCCATTCAACTCGCCGGCTTTCAGGTCGCGGGCGCGGCTGAATGCGCGGGCGGCTGCCGGCTTTTGTCCATCGACCTGAAGCGCCCGTCCCAGTTGGTACTGAGCGTTGGCGTCATCGGGGTTAGCTCGGCAGCTCTCCGGAGTAGGGCAATCGCCTCTGTGATTTGCCCCAAATGGAGTTTGGCCCTGCCTAAATACAAGCAGACGGCCCAGGAATCAGGCTTCCGTTTCCTTGCTTCTCCAGATAGGCAATTCCCTCCGCATAGCGGGATTCTCGAACCAGCAAACTGCCGAGAAAGTAGCCGGCATCCTCATCCTTCAGGTTTTCTTTCAGCGCCAGCCTCAATTCGCGGATCGCATCGTCCGTTCGGCGCTGGCTGATGTAGAGCTTGCCTAGTTCGAGGTGCAGAGCGGGAAGGTTAGGATCGAGCCGAAGCACTGCGAGGAAGCTTTCTTCCGCTTGCGGAGACAGGGCGGCTTCATAAGAAGCTTTGCCGAGAAGGAACTGGGTTCGTGCCGGGCCGGCCACGTCGAACATTCCATTAAAAATCGTTTGCGCCGTTTGGGAATCCCCGCTTTTCAGATACGCGAATCCCAGTAAAAACAGAAGCTGCTCATCCGGCGGGCTGGCAGCCTTCAAGTGGTTTGTCATTCGGGCTGAGACGCAACGCGCTTTGGTATGCCGCGATAGCTCTGTCGGCGCGATTGGTTCGCGCATAGATGATGCCGAGCTTGCCGATCGCTCCGACGTTGCTCGGCTGCTGGTGTAGAACTGATTGGAACCCCTGTTCGGCAACGGCGTAGTCTCCGGCAGATAGCGCTTGAACGGCTCGATTAAAGACTATATCCGGCGGTTCAGCGGCTAAGGAGATGCAGAGACATAGGCAGGCGGCGTATCTCATCGGGAAATCAGGCCGGAAACGAAACGCGCCGGTAGATTTCGGAGAGGGGAACGTCTGCGCCTACGGAAGAGAAAGGCACGTCCTGCGTGAGATCCTTGTAGTCACGCAGAAGCCAGGAGCCGTCCGACTGGCGTTGCCGTGTGATGAGATGCGCCGTGCGCTGCTCTACCGTAATGTACTCCTGCAGCACGGGAATTTGACGGTACAACTCAAACTTTCCTCCGAGATCGTAGTCGCGAGTGGAATCCGACAGTACTTCCGCGATGAAAACAGGATTTAACAAAGTATCTTCCGCCCCATCGAGAAATTCAGGCGTGCCGCACACAACGAGAATGTCAGGGTAGGTATACAATCTGCCGGGGGACACCCGCACACGCATATCCTGCGTCACCACCTCGCAGGAAGATCCTCGAAGCCGATCTCGCAACTCCCCTGCAAAATCCAAGATAATCAACGCATGGCGAAAAGTTCCACCTGACATCGCAAAGACTTCGCCGTTCAGGTACTCGCTCTTGTATTCAGCTTTTCGCTCTTGTGTAAGGTACTCTTCTTCCGTGAGGAAAGACTTGGGATTCGCTGCCATGTTCGTTGCTCTTCTATCGTCACATGGCAGGAGCCGGTTTGCCAGGTCAAAAAGGCGTGATCTATTGGCCCCAGGTACGGCAGCGCGAGTCTTATCGCCCTTACGCGCGCGTCGGTCTGGAGCCGCGAAAGCCGTAGAAGGCAATGTAGAGATAACACAAAATGGGCAGGATAAAGGCGTGATGAATGCCGATTTTATCGGCCATTACTCCTTGTATGTAAGGAATGATCGCTCCGCCGACAATCGCCATCACCAGCAGCCCGGAGCCTTTGCTGGTGAGCGATCCAAGACCCGCAATGCCGAGCGTAAAGATGCTCGGGAACATGATGGAGTTAAAGAACCCAACAAAGATAATGCTCCACATCGCCAGTGAACCGAAGCTCAACATGGATGTCGCCACGAGGACGGCGGCAATAACCGAAGCAATACCGAGCAAATTTCCAGCGCGGAGCCTTTGCAAAGCCGCCGAGCCAATGAAGCGTCCGACCATCGCGCCGCCCCAATAGTAAGGCACATAAAGCGCGGCGGTTTTTTCAGTCATCCCTCCGATGTCCGGCTGCGCAAAATAGTTCACAAGAAAGCTGCCGATAGAAACTTCCGCGCCGACATACAG
>CAXTWT010000381.1:0-3945 GCA_964247955.1 uncultured Bryobacteraceae bacterium | reverse complement strand
GTGAGCGCTGGACGGCTGAAGATCTCCTTGTGCATCGTTGGACTTTGCTCGGCCTGCTCAATTACTGGCAGGCAACGGGCGAGGAAGACGCTTATACGTCGGCCCAGATGATCGGCGACCTGCTTGCCAACACGTTCGGCGCAAAGGGACCCAAACAAGCCTTGATCGGAAATGGAAGCAGTGAGACCCTGCGGTTCCGTCTGGCAGCCTTGCAAATGGTAGAGCCTCTCATGCTCCTGTACCGCCACACGGCTGACCCGAGCTATCTGGATCTTTGTAAGTCGATTGTTCGCTCCGCTGACATTAACTCCACGCTCGCGGTTCCCGCACCGGCGCAAAACTTGCCTGACATCCTGCTGGGCCTTGTCGGGTTGACGGAGCTTTACCGTGTTACCGGCGATAACTCTTACATTGCTCCGGCGCTCCGCTGTTGGAAAGCCTTGGCGGAAAACGGCCTCTCCTTGACAGGCACACCCGCGACTGCCGACAACAGCGCAACGGTGGGGTGGATGAAGCTGACTTTGAATTTGCTGCGTATCACCGGCGAACCCCAGTATGGGCAGCAATTGGAACGCACAATTTATAACCAGCTACTAGCCGCGCAGGACGCGCAAACCGGTGGAATTGCTTCGGAAGTGACGCTTGCAGGGGGAAAAAACTTTTCTTCGGGGCTGTCATCGAGCACCGGACGTTCGTTGCTCAGCGAAGCGGAAGGGCTGACACTGATTCCACAAGCTGTCCTGGGTCGACACGCAAACGGGGTTCTGATCAATCTGTACACCGGCGGCAGAGCTACCGTTCAGCTTCGCCGAAGAGGACTGATACAGATCTATTCCGAGGCCGCCTTTCCTGAAGGAGGAGAAATGCTCCTGCACGTGGAGCCGAGCCACAACATTCCGTTTGCGCTTGCCTTACGCGTGCCTGACTGGACGTCCTCCTTTACCGCTAATATTGCCGGGCAACACTTCGTGGGGAAACCGGGAGAGCTGTTGACAATCAATCGTGAGTGGAAGCGCGGTGACACAGTTAAGGTTTCCCTAACAATGGACGTGCGCCTTCTCCCAGGTTCGGAGGAGGCATCCGGCAGAGTTGCGGTTCAGCGCGGACCGCAGATACTGGCGCTTAGCAAAAAACTAAATCCCCAGGTTCAAAACCTTTCTCTCGCAAAAATCTTGGTTGATGCGTCTTCCCGGCTTAAACTATCCGTTGCCGATGCTCCCCTGCCGGACGCTTGGTACGGAGATCAAGTTTATCAGACGGAAGGCGAGTACGAAGGCAAAAAGCACTGGCTGATCCTCGTGCCCTTTGCGGATGCCGTCAATTATCAGGTTTGGCTGAAGAAGCCGAGTGATGCACGAGGGGCGGAAGAATAAGCGGCGATCTGTCCTCCGCCCGGGCCCAATAGCTTTCAAAGAGACCGGACATCGCTTCGGCAAAGCCCTCATGCTCAAAGATCAACGCCGTCCATGAGGGCTTTGTCAGCACCGGGTCCAGCAGCGCCACTAAACCGTACCGGCAATCGAATAAAGCCAATTTCAGCGGCAGCCGGTCGAGAAAGCGAATTTCAATCCCGTAATCCCGGTATTCATTCAAGCGCTCCTGATGTTGAGGATCAATTGGGCCTGCCTCAATCAGCAGCCGACAACTGACGCCGCGACTGGCCAGCTCCTTAACGAGTTGCTCATCCAAGGGATCAACGGCAAACGGCGGCCGGGAAAACTCCGAATATTCACTCGTGACGTTCGCCAGCATGCGCCGGTAATGAAAGGCGGTCTGCGTCGGATCGTTTACCAGACTCAGGTAGTCCAGGGTTCCGCGCCCGCCCTGCCCTTCTTCGTAAGCGGTGCGCAGGTCTTCCATCAGCCCTGTGGCGAGCCGCGCCTGTTCATTCAATTCACTTTGCAGCACCCTGGTTCGTCTCGCCAAGTAGCCGGGTATGGCTAGATTTGGATCGATAGCGGAGAAAAGCTTGGTTTTCTCCTGAACGACTTGCGCAAAGCCCTTCTCCACCAAGCTATCCAGCACCTCGTAGATTTTCTGTCTCGGCACATGGGCCCGCGCTGCCAGTTCGAGGGCTTTAAACCGGGGATGACCCATTAAGACTAGGTAAGAACGCGCTTCGTATGCGTTAAGCCCCACTTGCTGCAGCTTGCGCCAGTGCAGTTGAAAGTCCAGGGAAGTTGATTCGCTCGTTTTCACGACCCCGCGAACATATCACAACTTGCAACGGAAATGACGGCCTTCTTTTTGACAGTCGCTGACGGGAGCCAAAAAACACGCTCGAAGATACATTGCTAGACTTGTGACTGAAAATCATCGCGAGTCTATTCATGCCTCAATCCGACTTGCCACGGACGCTGGGCGAACTTCGCACCAGCCAATACTTTGATCAGCTACGGGCTGACCGAACTCTGAAAGAAGAACTGAGATCGAATCTTATCTCCAAGCTCCATAACGGTGAAACACTGTTTCCGGGCGTGATGGGGTTTGATGACACAGTGATTCCACAAGTTGTTAACGCCATTTTGTCGCGTCACAACTTCATTTTGCTTGGATTGCGCGGTCAAGCGAAAACACGTCTGGCGCGTATGCTCACGAGTCTTCTGGACCAGCATATGCCTTACGTGGCGGGCTGCGAAATCCGGGATAACCCGCTTAGCCCTTTATGCAAGCAGTGCCGCGACAAGCTGGCCTCGTTGGGCGATGATACGCCGATTGCTTGGCTGAACCGGGAAGAGCGCTATGTCGAGAAGCTTGCCACGCCCGACGTGACAATTGCCGACATGATCGGCGACATCGACCCGATCAAGGCCGCTCGCAGCGGTCAGGACATCTCGAACGAGCTGACGATTCACTACGGCCTGTTGCCGCGCGCCAATCGCGGGCTGTTCGTGGTGAATGAGCTTCCGGACCTGGCCGGAAAGGTCCAGGTGGGATTGTTTAATATCATGCAGGAAGGCGATGTCCAGATTAAGGGCTATCCGGTCCGGCTCCCTTTGGATGTGATGCTCGTTTTCACCGCGAATCCGGAAGATTACACCGCTCGCGGCAAGATTATCACTCCCTTAAAGGACCGTATCGGCAGCGAAATTCGCACGCACTACCCGCTCTCCGTTTCCCAGGGCATCGACATCACCCGGCAGGAAGCATGGACCCGAAGGCGTTCTCCGGTCGAGATCGAAGTGCCGCCTTACATCCATGAAGTTGTGGAGAACATCGCGTTTCTGGCGCGTGAGGATAAGCGGATTGACAAGCGCTCCGGCGTTTCGCAGCGCTTGCCGATCAGCGTTATGGAAAATGTGGTCTCAAATGCCGAGCGCCGCGCCATCAGAACGAAAGATTCTGTTGCCGTTCCGCGCATCCTGGACCTTTATGCTGCCCTTCCCTCTATTACCGGCAAGCTGGAACTAGAGTACGAAGGCGAGTTGAAGGGCGGCGACGCAGTAGCGCGTGAACTCATCCGCAGCGCAGTCGGCAAGGTGTATAATTCCTACCTCGACGGCGCGAACCTTCGCCCCGTAATCCAATGGTTTGAACTGGGCGGATCTTTGCGGCTGGATGAAGATCTGCCGTCAAAGAAGATGGTGGAACAGCTTTCCCGCATCCAGGATCTTCTGCAGTTCACCAAGAAACTGGGCCTGTCGGAAAGCGAGAGCGACGCAATGCGGGCCTCCGCCGGTGAGTTTATTCTTGAAGGTCTTTACGCGCATAAACGAATCAGCCGTAATGAGGAGCTTGAGTTCACGGCAGGCGACCGTGGGTCTCGTGAAGAGCGGGGCCGCGAAGAACGCGAAGAGTATGGGCGTCGCGGCGGCGCTTACGACCCGCGCCGGGGCGGTGGCGGCGGTGGCCGCCGCAATCTGAACTAAGGAGGAAAGATGCGGAGAATTTCGTATTCCAAATTTTCCGAAGAAGATCTCGGTATCGAGATGGAGGATCTTCTTC
>CAXTWT010000380.1:0-3994 GCA_964247955.1 uncultured Bryobacteraceae bacterium | reverse complement strand
TGAGCATGTGGGAAGCCCAAACAGCAGAACTGGCCGACTCCTATCGAATTCTGCGCTATGATGCCCGTGGTCACGGTCGCTCCGCGCAGCCCGTTAGTCCTGTAACGCTCGCTGATCTGGCGCAGGACGTACTCCGGCTGCTCACTCATCATTCGATTGATCGTGCCCATTTCTGCGGCCTTTCGCTCGGCGGCATGGTGGGTCAGTGGCTCGGATTGCATGCGCCTCAGAGACTACGCAGCTTGGTGCTTGCCGACACCGCGCCGCAAATGGGGAACGCGGAAACCTGGAATGCGCGCATCGCTGCCATCCGGCGCGACGGCATGGCGGCGCTCGCGCCTGCCACCATGGAGCGTTGGTTCACGTCGGGCTTTCGCCGGCGCGAGCCCCAAACCGTGGCTCACTTGGAAGCCGTGTTCCGGGCCACCGAGCCTGCCGGTTATATTGCCTGCGCCCAAGTCGTGCGGGAAGGCGTCCTACCCAGGGAAGAATGGGAGCGCTTTCGCTCGATTTCCATTCCAACTTTGGTGTTGACGGGCGCTCAGGACGCAGCCGCAACGCCGGCCGACAGCAAACTTCTAGCCTCTTACATTCCCCGTGCCCGGTATGTGGAATTAGCTGCCGCTCACATTTCTCCGGTAGAAGCCGGTGCTGCTTTTACAAAAGCGCTCCGCTCCTTTCTGGGAAGTCAGCCCAAATAAAGCGTGTTTCCGTGCTCGTGCGAAAGTTTGATTCGGAAAGCCCGGAACAGCGTCGGACAAATGTGAGGGAATTGATTGATGGTCTTTCACACCCGTCGGTTCTTTACATCACCGACGAGGCTGCGGCGGCAACTGCGGTCGAGAGCTTACGCCACAGCGCGTTATTGGCCCTCGATATCGAAACCACGCCCAGGGCGCAAGTTCCCCCGGAGTACCGGAGTTGGAGCCGCAAACGGAAAGCGTTGGACCCACGAACCGCCGAGATCCGGCTGATGCAGTTTTATGATGGGGGGCCAACTGTGTATGTGTTTGATCTGTTCCGGGTCTCGCCGAAAGTTCTACAGCCGCTTTTCGAAATTCCCTTGCTGGCTCATCCCGCACAATTTGAAGGCAAATTCCTGCGGCACAATGGGATTCACCCGCAAGATCTGCGCTGCACCATGCAGTTGGCAAAGGCGCGCAATCGCCGTGAGTTTTCTTTAGCTGCTTCTGCGCGGTTGTATCTGAACACCGAGCTTGACAAAACCTATCAGGCATCGGACTGGTCGGGGCCATTAACAGAAGAACAAATCCGCTATGCCGCTATGGATGCCTATATCACCTTTCATCTGTATCAGACGCTGAATGATTGTACGTTGAAAACGGATTCCGGATGATTAACGACTCTATGCATTGCCCGTCTCGCATGTCTTCGGTATATAAAACATCACAAGAAACCTCAAGCGCGGCGGCGATAACAAGCGAGTCGTAGATGCTGTACTCATACCGTTCACATATCTGGAGAGCGGTTTTGTGTAGCGCTAACGTGATTGGCACCGGATCTGGGCAGAAGAATCGAAGATCGCCGAGAGCCGCAGAGACCTCCGCCCACGATCTCCGAAGTTTCCGACGAGCGACTGATACAAACTCATTTAGCTGCTGAACCCCGATTCTGCCCCCAGCTTCCATCAGACGCTCGGCTTTGTCTTTGCGCAAATCATCCGAATACGCATAAATCAACACATTTGTATCGAAGAACGGCCCCTTACCGCTCATTCGCTTCTTCCCTGTCGAATTTAAAATCAGGAGGAAGCTTCCACTTCGAATTTCGGAGACGTTGCACAGCCTCTTCGCGGCTACGGTCCCGGTCTATCTGAAAACCCCGTTTACCAACTACCGTGATCTGTACATCATCGCCCTCCTTCAACTTGAGTGCTTTTACCACAGCCGCCGGAAGGCGAATTGCCAAACTGTTGCCCCATTTAGAGACTTGCATGGATATACATTAACATGTTGTATAGGGTCGTGCTTGGATCGCTACTGCCGATTTTAAATTTCCGATGATTCCACCTGAGCTATCTACGGTGGACCAGCAGATCGAGATTCTGAGCCGGAAGGCCCGCGATCAGATGCAGGCAATTCTCCTGCATTCGCGTTTCGTGGAATTCAATTCTAAACTTCATCAACGCGATTCGTTTTATAAAAGTTTCCCTCAAAACCTTTGTCTGGAGCGGCTGGTGATTTCCTGATCCGATCCCTTACAAGAATTTAGTTACGATGGAGCTGCGTCGATAGGAAACTCAGGTACGATGAAGCGTTCGGTGCCCAAACCTTCTTTTCTCCCGCCGGGCGATGCCCTGTTCGCCGCCAAGCCGCGTAAAGTCGTTCCGCACGCGTTCGTGTTGGAAGCCCTGGCTCCGCTCGCGCCTGAAACCCGCTCGATGTTTGGCTGTCTTGCCATTTATGTAGCGGACCAAATTGTTCTCGCCCTGCGTGATAAGCCTGACCACCCTGCTGATAATGGCGTGTGGTTGGCTACAAGCGAGGAACACCACGAGAGTTTGCGGAGCGAGTTCCCGCACATGCGCTCGATTCAGGTCTTCGGGAAGGCTGTGACCGCCTGGCAGATTCTTCCGGTGGATGCGCCGGATTTCGAGGGGGCAGCCTTACGCGCCTGCGAACTCATCGCCACCCGCGACCCTCGGATCGGTAAAGTGCCCAAACGGCGAACTGTAAGATCTCCGAAGACGAAAAGACTGAAGTCCGGGGCCGAGCCTCTCTGACGCGTGATGTGGAACTACTCTCATGCCGACCCGCCGTATTGAACACGCGTTGGAGACCCTGGCCGAGCTATGCCGCTCCGCCTCGCCCGACGTACAGATTCGCGCACTGCGCCAAGCGTTAGGGGACAAGGTTAACGTGATTGTCGCGAAAGCCGCCCGTCTGACGGCAGACCTGCAAATGCGAATCTTGATCCCGGATCTCTGTACGGCGTTCGAGCGCCTGCTGCTCGATCCCGCGAAAACTGATCCTCAATGCTGGGGTAAACAGGCCATTGCCCAAGCCCTGAAAGACCTGAGCCATGCCGAATCCTGCATTTTCCTCCGAGGCGCTCAACACGTACAATGCGAACCGGTCTGGGGCGGCGAGGAAGATACAGCGACCGGCGTTCGCGCCGCTTGCACCCTGGCATTGCTCGACTGCACCGATCTGACCCGAGAGGACAAGCTATGGCCCGTGATGCGCTTGCTCACGGAAGCTTCCCCCTCGTTACGCAAAGACGCCGCCTTGGCTCTCCAGGTGCTCGGAGGCCGGGAAGCCGCCCTGCTCCTGCGCATCAAGGCTCGCCAGGGAGATCTTGATCCGACGGTAACGGGCCAGGTATTCGAGTCTCTGTTGCAGTTTGAAGGGGAAGCCGCCGTGCCGTTTATCGAAGAGTTCTTACGGGCCGAGAACACCGAGACACGGGAAGAAGCGGCACTGGCCCTGGGAGCTTCGCGCCTGCCCGGTGCGGTAGCGACACTCAGGACCGCCTTCGAGAGAAAACATCCGCTGCTGGATAGTGACATTCTCTTTCGTGCCCTGAGCATTTCGCGGCAGGAGGAAGCGCTGCGAATTTTATTGCAAGTGGTTCGCAGCGGGCGACCCCAGGAGGCAGTCCGCGCACTCGAAGCCCTCCAGCTTCATCGGGATTCCAGCGAATTGCGGGAGAAGGTCAGGGAGGCAGTTGCAGGCCGGTCGGAGCGCGAAGTGCAGCAGACGTTCCAACGCTGGTTCCAACCGGAGTGATGCCACAAACTCGGTAATTTTTAGATAAGCACGAAATTTACTATGCCGGGATGGTGGAGGGGCTTGTATCTTCTCTGCTCCACACTCCAGTTTGCTTGGATAGAACACCTGCTCGTTCTCCGGCGCGGGCCATTTTCTTGGGCTGGGCACTCACCGGCATCGGTTGCGATTGCAGTTGGAATACACCCTGAGAGTCCTGCACTCGCTTGGCCATTTCCTTCCATGCCTGGACAAACTGCTGCACA
>CAXTWT010000379.1:0-3999 GCA_964247955.1 uncultured Bryobacteraceae bacterium | reverse complement strand
GATTGTGCTGTTGTTTGATTTCTCCTCCATGCAGGCGGCAGAACAGATTCGCGCCAAGGATGCCGCTATTAAATTTCTGTCTACGCAGATGACCGCCAGTGATTCCGTGTCGATCATGACGTACGGCAACGAGATAAAAACGGTGCTGGATTTTACGGCGGATCGAGATTTATTAACGGCAACGATCAATAAATTTCGGGTGGGCGAATCCAGCGAGAACGCGGCGGTTGCCGATACGGGAGCAGATGCGCAGGACCAAAGCGGCCAGTTCGTCGCGGACGAAACGGAATTTAACATTTTTAATGCGGATTTAAAACTGGCGGCCTTGGAAGATGCAGCGCGCAAACTGGGCCAGTACCCGGAAAAGAAGGCGCTGGTTTATATTTCAAGCGGCATTCAGAAGAACGGGGTTGATAATCAATCGCAGCTACGGGCGACCGTGAATACGGCGATTCGGGCGAACGTGGCTTTTTATCCGATTGACGCGCGCGGATTGTCGGCGTTGGTGCCGGGCGGCGATGCGACCCAGGCCGGAGCAACCGGGAACAATCTGTACAGCGGAGCGGGACAGCGATCTTTGCGGGACAACTTTAATAATCAGCAGGAAACACTGGCGACACTCGCAATGGACACGGGCGGCAAGGCGCTGCTCGATTCGAACGACTTGACAAGCGGCATCCGGCAGGTGCAACAGGATTTTTCGAGCTATTACGTGCTTTCCTATGTCAGCAGCAACACGGCTCAGGACGGGCGTTACCGGCGTATTCAGGTAAAGTTGTCGCCCCGGCTGGCTGATCTGCGGGCCAGGCTGGATTACCGGCAGGGTTACTATGGCCCGACGACGTTTCGTCGCATGGGCGAAGCGGACAAGGAAGCGCAGCTTTCCCAGGCGCTTCTGTCGGACAATCCCGTAACGGATTTGCCGATGGCTGTGGAAGTGGATTATTTCCGCTTGGAGAAGACCAAGTGCTTTGTGCCGATTTCGGTGAAGATCCCCGGCTCGGCGCTGGCCTTTCATAGCAAGGGCGCAAAGCAGGCGACGGAGTTGGATTTTATTGCGGAAGTGTTTGACGCGCGCAATCGGCCCGCTTCCACGGTGCGGGACACTATCCCATTAAAAATAGACCAAGCCATCGCCGGACAGGTGGTTCGAAAGAACATTCAATACGACACGGGCGTGACGCTAACGCCCGGCAAGTACAAGTTGCGGTTTGTGGCGCGGGAGAACGGCGAGGGTAAGGTTGGAACGTTTGAGTCGGGTTTCACCATTCCGGATTTAACGATAGGAAACACCTTGCGCGTGAGTTCCATAGTGCTGAGCAACCAGCGTGATCCGGTAGGGCAGCAAGTAGCGGGTGTCAAAAACGACAAGAAGCTAGTTGCGATCAATCCGCTGATCGAGAACGGTCAGAAACTGGTGCCGAGCATAACGCGGGTATTCCGTCCGGGGCAGACGATGCTGGCTTATGTCGAGGTGTATGACCCGACAATTCCTGAGTCTCTGCCGGAGAACTTCCGGCGGGCTGTCGTGCAGGCGAGCTTGGCGTTGTATCGGGATAACAAGAAAGTGTTTGAATCACGTCCGGTTCGCGCCACTCGCATGAACGCGCAACGGCAGGGAACCCTGCCGGTTTGGCTGCAAGTGCCGATGTCGGGCATCCCGGCGGGTCAATACGATTGTCAGGTGAACCTGATCGACCAGTTCGGGCGCAAGTTTGCCTTTCCCCGAACATCGCTGGCGGTAGTGGCGAACGAGGGTGAAAAGGCTACAAGCGGAGAGTAAAGCAGGCGGAAATGGAGCGGTTTGGGCGACCCCAAATTCACTTTATTCAAATTTAGAGAGCTTCTTGCTCCGTTGTGTTTTTCTCACTTAGGCTGCGACCTCCACAGTAGTTGCCATGGAGATCGGTTCTGGAATGGGAAGTCCGTCCTCGCGCATGCCTTCGAGATGAAAAGCAATGGCCTCCGCCATATTACGCTTAGTTTCCTCAATGGTGGCTCCCGTCGTGATACAGCCGGGTAGATCGGGCACGTAGGCGGAATAGTTCGCTCCCGCATTTTCAATGATGATGGCGTACTGCATTATTACTCCTTCAGTTGTGCTTGCCTGAGAATGCTTTTGAGGGTGCCGACGGCAACATCGTCGCCAAGGTGTCCTGGAACCGTAACACGTCCAGGTTTCTTCGGATGCGTATATTGGCGATGGCTGCCGGTCTGCCCAACCTGCTTCCAGCCATCTGCTTCCACCCGCTTGATAATGTCCCGAACCTTCACCCGACACCATTGTACGTACCACAAGGGCAAAGCTGGTTCAGGTGCGAATATGGGTTTGCTTACAATGGATTTTCTTTTCCATGTCCAAAAAGAAAGTTACCGGGGTGGTGGCGCCGACGGAAGCGGTGGCGGATTGCTGCTTCTTTCATTCCAGGGCAGCAGCGAAATCATGTGCAGAAATAATTCGTGCGCCCTTATGACGGGTAAGGTGGAGAAGACCGCTCTTATCGCCAGTTACCAGATAATCTGCTTTGCCGGATTCCGCCAGAGCTAACAAGAAGTCATCTTCAGGATCTGGTGAACGCTCCACAAGCGGCAACTTATAGATGATCTCTGCTAGCGTTTTGAGGTCATTTACGAGGCGTCCTGCATGGTACGGGCGAATCCGAGCAGCTAAATACGGCTTACGCAGCGTACTGCGGAGTTCCAACAATTGGTCAGGGCAGGAGAGCAGTGTAAATTTTCCATCAGCCCAAGCGCGGTAGATTGTGCCGGGAGGCCCGGTTTGGACCAGCAGCGAGGAGATGAGAACATTAGTATCAAGTACAACGCGCATCGGTTCAGGCCGGAAATCAGCCTTTGCGTCCGAAGCGTTTTTGCGCTGACTCCCTGCGGACCTCGCGCACTGCCTCTTCTATTGCAGCTTGCAGTTCTTCGCCGGGAGTATCGGCGTTGCGCTCCTTAATTTCCTGAATGGTGCGATGGAAGATATGGGCGCGCACCGCCTGTTCAATGAATTTCGACAGATCACCCCTTTTCATCCCTTGAGAACTGAGAAAGGCGCGCAGGGCGAGATCCGTTTCTTTCGATACTTTAACATTCCAGCGAATGGCTTCCATAAGGTTGGCTGCACGTGCGCGGAGAAGGTAGATCCGACACATTCAGTGTAAACCGCATTGGCAGGTTCGGATGCGAATATGGGTTTGCTTACAATGGATTTTCTTTTCCATGTCCAAAAAGAAAGTTACCGGGGTGGTGGCGTCGGCGGAAGCGGTGGCGGATTATCGCCATTCGCAAGCGAAACGGAAGAATAATCCCCCGGCGAAAATTGCGGCGGAAGGCGTTGTCCCGATCCTGCCGAAAACGGAATATACATATAGTCCGAGACGCGCTCCCGAACTGCGGTTTGACGGTACGGGGCAGGCGGATGGGCTGCCGGAACTGCTCGAAAAGGCGCAGCGCGAGCCGTTAACGCCCGGCGAGGCGCAGATTTTGGCGGAAGCGCTGCGGGTGCATGAGCCGTGGCTGGAGTGGGCGGGGAAGCGCGAAGCGAAATCGTTTGCGGTTGATCCGGTGGCGCTGCACATTCATGAGCGGGTGAGTGCGCAGGCGATCTTGCGGGCGGCGCGGCGGCAGGATATCGAGCGGTCGCTGTTTGCCGACCCGGAGCAGGAGTATCACGAGGCGGTTCAGTTTTACCGGCATGAGGTCGGGTGGTCGAACCGGCTGATTCTGGGCGACAGCTTGCAGGTGATGTCGTCGCTGGCGCAACGCGAGGATCTGGCGGGCAAGGTGCAGATGATTTATATTGACCCGCCGTATGGGATCAAGTTCGGGAGCAATTTTCAGCCGGAGGTTGGAAAACGGGATGTAAAGGATAAGGATGCGGATTTAACACGTGAGCCGGAGATGGTGCGAGCCTATCGGGATACGTGGCGTTTGGGTGTGCATTCATATCTGGCGTATTTGAGAGATCGGCTACTCGTCGCTAGGGAACTGTTGACA
>CAXTWT010000378.1:0-4062 GCA_964247955.1 uncultured Bryobacteraceae bacterium | reverse complement strand
GTATTCGGGAGGCTTACCGCGCCGGGCTGCGCGACTTCGGCGAAAACTATGTGCAGGAGTTTGCGGACAAGCGCCCCTTTCTGGAGAACTTGCCCGACGCGCGTTTCCATCTTATCGGGCATCTGCAATCGAATAAAGCCCGGCAGGCATGCGGTCTTTTTGAGGTAGTGCAAACCATTGACTCAGCAAAATTGTTGCAGCGATTAAATGGAGCTGCGCGGGAAGGAAAGATCAGCCTTCCGGTCATGCTGGAAATTAAACTGGGAAACGAAGAAAGCAAAAGCGGAGCCGGTCCCGAGGATATCCCGTTCCTGTTGGATACCGCCGCCCAATGCCCGAGTCTTCGTTTGCTCGGGTTAATGACCATTCCGCCCTGGTCGGAAAATCCGGAGGATTCGCGGCCTTACTTTCAGCAACTTAAGGCATTGGCCCGCCAGTACGGTCTTCTAAACTTATCAATGGGGATGTCCGCCGACTTCGAAGTTGCCATTCAGGAAGGCTCAACGATGATTCGCGTGGGCACGGCCTTATTTGGCCCAAGGCCGAAGCCGGCCAGTTATCCTGTTTAGATTCGTTCAAATGCGCGCTGCGGAGATTCATGCAACCCTGTTGGCGGTTTTGCTCCTGACCGCTTCCGCAGCCTTTGCGCAGTTAACAAAACGTACTCCCGATTGGGCTACCCAAGGGGAACAGTTTGGAATTATGGTGCCGATGCGGGACGGCGTTCGGCTGGCCGCCGACTTGTTCCTGCCGGGAGGGAACGGACGCTTTCCCACCATCCTGGTACGAACCCCTTATAACCGTAAAACAGTTTTTTCCGCCAGTTATCGCTTTTTCGCGAAACGCGGTTACGCTGTTGTCATTGAAGATGTGCGCGGACGTTTCGCTTCGCAGGGCGTGTTCGGATCAACGGCTCAGGAAGGTCCGGACGGCAACGACACGCTGAATTGGATTGCTGCGCAGCCTTGGTCAGATGGCCGCGTGGGAATGGCGGGAAGCTCCTATTTGGGCGTTGCGCAGTGGTGGGCGGCCATTCAGGGGAATCCGCATCTTGTTACGATTTCGCCCATGTGTTCCGGCGATGACGAGTACCTGGACCGCTTCTATTCCACAGGCGGCGCTCTGCAAGTCGGTCACAGGCTGTTGTGGCTGGCTGAAAACTTAACTCCGCCCTCGCATGTGAAGCCGCTGTTTCAAAGCTATATCAGCCACTTGCCTTTGCAAACCGCTGACGTTCTGGCGACCGGAGAGGTGCTTCCAGCTTGGCGAACCGCTTTGGCGCACCCGTCCTATGATAATTACTGGAAAAACTTAAGCATTCGCGAGAAAATTAGTCGCGTTACGGTTCCTGTGCTTTCGTTCGGCGGATGGTTTGACGAATACGTCGAAAGCGATCTCCATGCTTTTTCGCAACTGTCGAAGCAACACGAAATGGTAGAAACCTGGATCGGGCCGTGGTCCCATAATCCAGGCTGGAAGTTTCCGACCCGTGACTTCGGGCCGCAGTCTTGGATTCCCATCAGGGACGTACAAGCGGATTGGTTTGATCACTGGATAACAGGTAAACCTACCGGCTCGGTTGCCGAACCCGGCTTCTCTTCCTTGCATATTTTCGTCATGGGACCGAATATCTGGCGGGAGGAACACGAATGGCCCTTAGCTCGAACTCGCTACACGCCGGTGTATCTGAACAGCAACGGCCATGCCAACTCGCTCGCCGGTGATGGAGCGCTGCAATGGCAGCCGGTACGCAATTCGTCTAACGATTCTTTCAACTACGATCCAAAAGACCCGGCGCCAACCGCAGGCGGCGCTATTTGCTGCGAACCGACAATACTGCCGCCCGGCCCGCTTGATCAGAGCGCCGTGGAACGGCGGAACGACGTTTTGGTTTACACTTCGGAACCGCTCACGGAGAACTTGGAAGTTACCGGCACTGTGCGGGCAGTGCTATACATTGCCACTTCCGTCAATGACACGGATTTCACAGTGAAACTAGTCGATGTGCGGCCGAACGGGAATCCGCTGCTCGTGACAGACGGCATTCAACGGCTGCGCTATCGTTTGTCGCTGGATCAGCCCGTTTTCGTCCAGCGCAACGCAGCTTATCAAATCACCGTGGATGCCGGCGTAACCAGTTATGTGTTTGCGCCCGGCCATCGGATTCGCCTGGAAGTGTCGTCCAGCAACTTTCCCCGCTTTGACCGCAACATGAACTCGATGGGCGCGAATGCCGCTGAAGGAAAAACAATAAAGGCGCATCAAACCGTGTTTCACAAACAGGGCTATCCGTCGGCGCTCATTCTGCCGGTCATTCCAAACGGAGGGGGAAGAAGGCATCACGGCGGCGTTCCCCGCAGATAGGGAGCCATCGCCAATGCAAAGCCGAAATTTGAAAGATGTTCACGGAGAAAACCGATCCCCTGGCCGAAGCTCACGGTTGCCTTTCGCAAATGCGCGTTGGGGAAGCGCTGGAGCTTTTTAACGCAGCAGAAAGCGCTGGGCAAAACCCCGACATTTGCGCTGCCGGACGCTGGACCTGCCGCATGCTGACCGGCAACTATGAGGCAGCATGGCGCGAAAGCGACAGCATCGAGTTGCGCGGCGGTCCCGACCCCCACCGTTTCTGGGACGGCCAAAGTCTCGCGGGAAAAGATATCATCCTGCGTTGCCTGCATGGGTTGGGTGACACACTCCAGTTCATCCGTTATGTGCCTCTGATCAAAGCGCAAGCTCGAACCCTTACCGTGGAAGCGCAGCCCAAGCTCAAACCATTGTTGGAACAGGCAAGGATCGCCGACCGGGTGATTACCTGGGGCGACCCGGAACCAGCCTGGAACCAGCAAATTGAAATTAACGAGCTGCCGCGCATCTTTCGCAGCACGCTTTCCACGATTCCAAACACAGTGCCGTATTTACGTTTGGACGAAGAGCCGACGGCAAACTGTATGGACTCACGCTCTTTGCGTGTCGGCATTGCTTGGGCCGCCAGTGATTTCAACCGTGCCCGTAGTATTCCGTTGGAACTCCTCGCATCCCTTTTCGACACGCCGGGAGCATCCTTCTTCAGCGTGCAAGGAGGCTCCGAGTCCGCTCAATCGCGCTTCTGGGCCGGTCAGGTGCAAAGCCTGACGGACGAATCCACAGGTATTCTGCCGGTGGCGCATGAGATGAATAGGCTCGATCTGATCATTACCGTTGACACGATGACCGCGCACTTGGCCGGTGCTGTCGGGCGGCCAACATGGACTTTGCTGCCGTTTGCATGTGACTGGCGTTGGATGCTTCATCGCAACGATTCGCCGTGGTACCCAACCATGCGTTTATTTCGCCAAACAGCGCCCGATAAATGGCTGCCTGTTGCGCAGGAAGTGAGGAAGGAACTGAATCGTCTGATTGCTACTCGCGGCTTTCCGGCGCCGAGAGGGCAGCAGGAAGAGTAAAGAAGAATATAGAGCCGGAGCCGACAGTAGATTCAACCCAGATTTGACCGCCTGCCCGATTGACGATCTTCTTGCAGGTTGCCAAGCCAATGCCGCTTCCCGGCACGTTCAGGCCATGCCGCCTTTGCATCGGCTGAAAAATTCGCTCATGCCACTCCGGCTCAATTCCAATGCCGTTGTCGCGCAGGGCAAACTTCCACATTTCTTCTTGCTTGACAGCGCTGACCTGAATGGCAGGCAGCGTATTCGGCCGCTGGTACTTCAGCGCATTCGAAAGAAGATTTTGAAATAGTTGACTCACCGCTCGCGCTTCTACCTGCACGTCCGGCAAAGGCTCATGCTCGATCACCGCTCCGCTGGTTTGAATGTCCTTGCGCAGATTTTCCAGGGCCGCTGCAAACGCCTGCTCCGCCTCCGTGCAGTGAGAATTGCTGATGGCACTCCGTCCCACGCGCGCGTGGGCCAAAATTCCTTCTACCAGATCCGCCATGCGCGCCAGGCCCTGAGAAATCTGTTTGACGCATTTTTTGCCTTCCTCGTCAAGCTGAGCGCCGTGGCGGGTTTCGAGCAGATCCGTGAGCCACCGTGTACTAGTGATAGGCGCGCTCAGGTCGTGTGA
>CAXTWT010000377.1:2174-4065 GCA_964247955.1 uncultured Bryobacteraceae bacterium | reverse complement strand
CCAAACTTGAAACTGTGAGAGCCCTTTACCCAGTTCAGGGCCTCATCGTATTGAAAATTGTTATCTGCAAAGTTGGAGACCGTAGGATTGGGTCCGACCGTCGTATTAGGTCCCCATGCATCGAGAGACAAGCTGGGAAACATGGTGTTTTGCTGGCCGGTATTGAGTCCCAGCAGGGACTTCCAATCCTTGCCGTAAGTCGCTGCTCCGTTATCTTCGGTTCGGTATCTTCGGCTGAATCCTGCGTCCACATGATTTATCAGGGTGGGAGCGATCATGTAATCGTAAGCGAGACGTGCATAGTCCGACCATTGACTAGCCCAGATACTGGTGAAGTTTTCTCCTAAACTTTGCGTGGTCAGTCGCGGCCGCCCATCATGACTGTACATGGCGTAGATTTTGTGCTTGTCTGAGATGTTCTCATCGACCTTCGCTGTGTAGATATTCGCTCCCACAGTATTTACTGTCGTGTTGAAGTAATTGGCTATCACATCGCTGGTCTGAGCAACCGGGAGATATTTCATCATCTTCTGCGTGACCGGGTCGGCTTGGCTCATCGGGATAATGTTGCCCGGGTATGGCGCGCCAGTAGCAGGGTTGTAAAGTTGGTGGGGGACAAACGTTTGCCCCAATCTCGTCTCAGGGCGCAGCAACGCCGAGAAATCCCCCTGCTGAAACGCCGGCAAAGGAAGCGTGTTGTAGGTAGCCGTGCTGTTGCTGTACCGGTATCCTTCATAGTTGAACATGAAGAAAGTCCTGTCCTTGCCGTTGTAGAGCTTGGGAATCCTTACAGGCCCGGAAAGCTGCCCTCCAAAATCATTCTGGCGATCAATCGGACGGCCTGCCCTGTTATAGTTATTGATCCATCCTGCCGAATCCAACACGCTATTGCGCAAAATCTCGTAAGCTGTGCCGTGGAGCTGATTCGTTCCCGATTTGACAACAAGGTCCACTAAACCGCCCGATGTGCGGCCGTACTCTGCGGAGAACGTTCCCGTCAAGACTCGGAACTCGCTAACGGCCTCCATGCTGACGCCGTAGTTTTGCTGGACATTGGGCGAGGCATACTCGATGCTCACTCCGTCAATGAGAACGTCCGCGCCGTCCTGCTGGCCGCCGTTCACCTTAAACTGGCTATGCGTTGTGGGATCGTTCCCTACTGTCCCGGAAAATCCGGGCGTTAAGGTCACAAAATTCAGCGGACTCCGAACCTGATTACTCAAAGGAAGAGGAAGATCCAAGTTCAATCGCGAATCAACCGAAGTGCCGATATCCGATGTTTCAGACTGAATCTGCTGCACATCGCCATGAATCGTTACCACTTCTGATGTTCCACCCAGTTGCAGAGCGACGTTCACGCTTGCGGTGGTTCCAACGCCCACTGTAATGCCGGTCTGGACAAACTCCTTAAAGCCTGACGCTTTCACCGAGAGATCATAAATTCCATTGGGCAGTTCCGGTATCGTAAAAGCGCCGGCGCCGGTCGAAACGGCATTTACGGCAACGTGTGTCGCTTCATTGGTGAGGATCATTCTCGCATCCGGAACGAGAGCGCCGCCCGGATCGACCACTGTGCCGGTTACCGTGCCTGTGCCCTGTGCCCGTGCCCCAGCCGCAAACATGAAAAAAATCAACAAACAGCAGAAGCCTTTTAAACGGCCAATCGCCGCGAACACGGCTGAGCTAACAAAACGATGCAGCATAAGCATACTCCTCAAAAGGCACTTAGTCGATCAAGCGCCGACTGGACGACTGTACTTGACTAACTCGAGACTTACTTAAAACCCTAGCTGAATAATTTCCATCCTCCAAGTTCCCCTCTGAACTTGTCTCAGGTGTACTTGGCGAGTAAAACTATACAAGCTTTGAAAAATCTGTCAAGAGATTTTTG
>CAXTWT010000377.1:0-2074 GCA_964247955.1 uncultured Bryobacteraceae bacterium | reverse complement strand
GCCATGAGTCAGCCGGGTTTTATGGATGCGCTGATACGGGGAACGGAGTGGAGTGCAACAGGAAATGTAGCGCCCGATGCGAAGTCGATGGCGCCGCCCACCAGCATGCCGACACCGAAGCGCACTCAATGAGCGCTGCTCTCTTGTTGGAGCCGGGCCAGTGACTTCTTGCTCATAAACTCGTGCCGAACATAATGGACGGGTGCCGTAGATCTGCCTTGCAAAATTGGCATTCCAAAACTCACCAACCCTGGACCGTATAGGTCTGGACGGAACGAAACCGTTCCTATGCACGCGCTTTGCGGGTCAGCGATGATTTCTGCTATCTCGGAACTCCCGCCGTGACCCACAATCGCTATGTTCTGGTATTGTTTTGCTTCCGCAGCTTCGGCTGCGCCAATAGCGCTCTCGTCATTGATTCCTGCCACAAGAACTCGCCGGTTTGACCGCTGGCTCAGGAACTCCTCCAGAGCCGCCTTAGCTGTTGGCCTGTCACCTCCCCCGTCCAGGTGGTGTACAGCCTTGGATGACAGAACTCCGAATCTTTCTTCAACTCCTTTTTGTACGCCGATGAGTCGGCTCTGTACGGTTCTTCCGGCGCGGGGCGACTCCAGAAGCACCAGCGTGTCGGGCCGACCGCCCCAACGCTCTGAAGCGTACTCCGCCAAAGCCTTCCCGGCGCAAAAACCAGCCCGATAGTTGTCTACGCCAAAGTACAAAGTGCCGTGATGGGGATTAACAATTGAAATGAGAGGAATGCCGGATCGCGAGAAAATATCAGCGATTACCGGCGCAACCTGCTCGAAAAGCTGAAACTCCATGGCGAGATCGACCTTGCTTCCCGCCATGGCCTCGGCGTTTTTGATCGCCGTATCAGCGTCCCGGTTGTTATCCCAGACGAGCAGATCAATTCCTGCGGCCGAGCTTGCCTTTTCCAAGCTTTTTTGGATCTCCACCGCGAGTGAAATGTGCATGGACAGATTCGCAAATCCGATCTTCAGCCTTTTTCGCATCCGGTTCAAGCGGTATGAGCGGCCAGACTGCTGAAGATAGTTCCGGCATACGAGCGTGTGCAAAATGCGATAGGCGGTAGTATGAGGAATCTTGGTCCTTTTAATAACTTCCTCAAGCGTCAGTGGTTCAGCCTCAGAGCTGAAACAATCTAATAAATCAATGGTTTTTGCAACCACAGGAACCCAGTATGGATCTGTTTTCCGATTGCCTTGAGGCGTTGCGGCATCTAGTCTCGACTTCATGGTCAAAAACTCCTTGACAAATATTGATGACCCAGTGTATTAGCTAATTGCTACGATAACCGAAATTAGTTCATAAGGGAATATCTGTTATTGAGTTGGAGATTCGGAAATGAAGATACTCTTTTACGTATTCACTATTTTTTTAGGAGTGGTGCTTGCTCTCCACCTCGCTATGAACGGGAAAGTGGGTAGCGCATTGAGCAATCCAAGGGTGGCAAACGCGCTTTTCTGGTGCATCGGCGCTGTCGCTGCAGTGATCATTGGCCTGACCGGTTGGCGGTCGAATGCGCTCGACGGGCTGAAGAACGTGCATCCTGTATTGTTTACCGCCGGCGCGCTCGGCGCTTGCCTGGTTTTCGCTATTGCGTGGCTGATTCCTCAAGTGGGCGCGAGAGCCGTCTTTATCACCTTGATCGCCGGGCAGGTTTTTGGCGGAATGATTCTTTCTCACTACGGCTGGCTGGGGTCGCCGATTCAACACATTTCGCTGACAAACATGCTGGGAGCGTTAGTGATGATCGGGGGCGTCCTCCTCGCTACTTACAGCCGCTAGGAAATCCTTTACCTGCATTAAATAAGGAGATTATATTGCAGAACGTAAGGCTAGGTAAGTCGAACCTCGGAGTGAGCGCGCTGGCTCTAGGTACGGACCTGATTGGAAGTAAGATCAACCGTCAAAGTTCGTTCGAGCTGTTCGACTTTTACGCTGAGCGGGGTGGAACGTTTCTCGATACAGCCAACTTTTATGCGAGCTGGATTCCTGGGTGCCAAGGCGGCGAGAGCGAAACCACAATCGGCGCTTGGATGCAGGAGCGAAA
>CAXTWT010000376.1:0-4074 GCA_964247955.1 uncultured Bryobacteraceae bacterium | reverse complement strand
ATTACGGGCGGAATGCCTGAAGGACGCGCCTTCAGGAACGCTGAGCGCAGCTCCAGCTTGCTTAACCATTCATTTTCTCCTTAATTTGACTTTCAGCAAAGCATGTGAACATTCCTATTTCTTTACGTAGAAGGCGCCGCCATCGACGACTTGCCGCTCCAGGGAAACATTAAGGTTCATTGTGGTTTCCGCTGCTCCCAGCAGCAGACTGCCTCCCCGGCGAAGGGTTCCTTCCATTTGCCGGAGGATGTTCTTCTTTGTTTCAACGTCGAAGTAAATCAGCACATTCCGACATAAAATGATGTCGAACGGGCCAAAGCCCTTCATGGACTGCCGCAGGTCAAACTGCTGAAAACGCACCATCCGCCGCAGTTCATCTTTGACTTGCCATTCAAGCCCCTGACGAGTGAAGTACTTGACCAGATAAGGCGCAGGCAACCCGCGATTCACCTCGATCTGGATGTACTTTCCGGCGCGCCCCCGTTCGAGAACTTTTTCTGCGATGTCCGTCCCTAAAATATCGAGCTTCCAGTCTTTCAAGCCCATTTCGAGCAGCATCATGACCAGGCTGTAAGCCTCTTGCCCCGAAGAAGCAGCGGCGGACCAGATGCTGAGCTGCCGCGATAACTTCCGCTCTTCAAGCAGAGCCGGAAGAATCTTTTCCTTCAGGATTTTAAAAGGAGCCACGTCACGAAAGAAGAACGTTTCGTTCGTGGTCATGGCTTCCATGATTTCCTGCGTGATTTTCGGCTTGCTGGTTGCTCGCAGAAGCGCGCACAAGTCATTAATGCTTTTTAGATTCTCTCTGCGGATAATGGGCGTAAGACGCGTTTCGAGAAGGTACCGCTTACTCTCATCGAGCACGATCCCAGAAGAGCGGTAAATCTGCTGCTGCAGATAGGCATAATTTTCTCCCGAGATCTCACACGTTTCTCCATTTGCTGAGGTCATATTTCCATCTCTCCTTACACATGCTTTGCGATTTCGGGAGCAACGCAATGCAGATCAACTACAGAGTGGGCTAACCCAGCCTGCACAACCGCGCCCGGCATCCCCCATACAACGCTTGAGTTCTGATCCTGAGCGATCACGTAGCTGCCCTGCTGACGAAGCGTTTCGACTCCCCGCTTCCCGTCTTGTCCCATGCCGGTCAGAACCACAGCTATCACTGCCCCTTTATAAACCTCAGCCGCTGATCGGAAAAGAACGTCTACGGCGGGTCGGCAAGAGTTTTCAGGTTCTTCCTGGTTGAGTGCCAATACTTCCTTTCCTTCCTTACGTGCAACTCGCATATGAAAGTTCCCAGGAGCGATATAGATATTTCCACGCTCGACGGTCGTTCCTTCCTGACCTTCTTGCACGCGCAGTTTCGTTAACTGCTGAAGGCGGTCCGCGAGAAGTCGAGTGAAGAGCGCAGGCATATGCTGCACAATCAGAATCGGAAGCGGAAACGAGTCCGGAACCATCGGTACTACCTGAGCCAACGCTTGGGGTCCTCCTGTGGACACGCCCACAACAACAGCGCGGTAGCTGCCCGGTTTTCGGAAGGAGCTTTGAAAAGGCGCGCCAGCGAACTCTTTTTTCGCCGCAGGAACTTGCAGCGCGACGGGAGACTTTGCCGCTTTCGATCCCTCACTCTCACGAATAAAGAACTGCTCAAGTTTGGGAACCAGCTCTTCTTTCAAGCGCGCCATGGAGCGATCCAGGGAGCCGATGTTTGCTACTTTCGCTACATAATCGTTCGCTCCCAAAGTCAGCGCCTGTATGGTAGTAGCCGCGCAGCGCTCGGTAAGAGTGCTGAACATGATCACGATCAGTTCCGGATAAAGACGGCGGATTTCGCGCAGAGTTTGAAGTCCATCCATTTCCGGCATTTCAACATCAAGAGTCACAACATCCGGCTTCGTCAGCGGGATCATGCGCAAAGCAATGGCTCCATTAGCAGCGTTGCCGACCACTTCAAAGGAAGGGTTATGTTCGAGAGCATGCCCCACCAGCCGACGTATCACAACGGAGTCGTCCACGACAAGAACACGGATGCGGGCATTCTTGCCTATTTTCTTCAGCTTCAAGTTTTCGTTTCCTGTCCCTTACAGATCCATCGCCTGGAGCCGTTCTACGATCAGTTCTTCCGTGAAAGGCTTCATGACGTAGTCGTTAGCCCCTGCTTCCAGGGCGGCATTGATTTGCTCGAACTCGGTTTCCGTGGTCACCATCATGACCCTGGTGGAAGAGTACTTTTCGTCGGCGCGCAATGCCTTGACAAACTCCAGCCCATTCATGACGGGCATGTTCCAGTCCACCAGAGCAAGAGAGACTGAAGGCTCTTTGGTTAAAGCCTCCAGAGCCTCTTTCCCGTTAGCTGCCGGAGTCACACTGTAGCCCAGGCTGCCCAAAGTTTTGGCAAGGATCATGCGGATTGCCCTGGAATCATCTACAACTAATGCTTTTTTCATCCAACTCTCCTAGACCAGTTCGACCTTCAAGTTAGACCTTAAACTGGCCGATCTGAGCTTGCAGTGAAGCTGCCATTTCATTTAACGCGACGGCGGCTCTTTGCGTGTCCATAGCGCCCTGCGTCGTGTTCTGTGCGGCCGTGGCCACGCCGGAGATGTTGCCGGTAATGTCGTTTGTGCCCTTGGCCGCTTCCCCTACGTTTCGTCCGATCTCGTTCGTCGTGGCGGTTTGTTCTTCGACGGCCGAAGCAATGGTGCTGGAAACATCGTTGATCTGGTTGATGATCGAGCTGATTTCGCCGATTGCCGACACAGCCGCTTTCGTGTCCCGCTGAATGGCATCGATTTTGAGACCGATCTCTTCGGTAGCCTTGGCTGTTTCTTTGGCCAATTCCTTTACTTCATTGGCGACCACTGCAAAACCCTTGCCTGCCTCGCCCGCTCGCGCCGCCTCAATCGTCGCATTTAAAGCCAATAAGTTTGTTTGTTGAGCAATGGAGGTAATCACCTTGATGACCTTTCCGATCTCGGCGCTCGATTCACCTAGCTTCCCGATGGTCAGATTGGTTGTTTCCGCCACATTGACAGCATTTTTCGCAACTCGGGACGCCTCGTTGGCGCTCTTCGAAATCTCCCGGATGGAGGCCAGCATCTCTTCGCTGCTCGCTGCCACGACCGATACGTTCTCGGAAACCTGTTTGCTGGCGTCGCTGACAACTACGGCTTGTGTGGCAGTCTCTTCCGCGTTTCCGGCCATTTGCTGGCTGATGGCGTTCAATTCTTCGGAAGCGGCTCCGACCGATCGTGAGCTTTCCATCATCTTCGAAATACCCGCTCGCAGGTTGCCCAGAAGCAGGTCGAGTCCCTCGCCAATCCGGCCAATTACGTCCTGACCCTTGACCGTAATAGTCTGCTTCAAATCGCCTTCAGCAGCCGAGCTGACATTTTTCAATATTTCGGCCACCTTGTTTCGAAGGTCATGCTCCGCCTTCATTTGCTCCGTGATATCCGTAGCGTACTTGACGACCTTGAAGGGCTTACCGTTGAGGTCCAAAATCGGGTTATAAGAAGCCTGAATCCAGACCTCTCTACCACCTTTGCCAAGACGCTTATATTGAGCCGCTTGGTACTCGCCGCGCCCGAGCTTGGCCCAGAACTCGCGATACTCGGAACTCTGCTTATAGCTGTCTTCGACAAACAGACTGTGGTGCTTGCCTTGCACTTCCTCTAAGCGATACCCCATGACTTGTAAGAAGTTCTCGTTGGCCGTGAGAATCGTGCCGTCCATGTTAAATTCGATCAGGGCAAGGGCACGGCTGATAGCTTCAAGCTGCATGGAAGATTCCAAAGCCTTTTCTTTGGTGCGCGTGACATTGCTTTGAATGGAGATGAACCGCTCCAGCTTACCGTCGGCTCCGAAAACGGGATTGATCGCTAACGATACCCAGTAGGCATCCCCATGTTTGGGGTAGTTGAGGATTTCACAGTAGAAAGGCTTCTTCTGGTTAATCGCTTCGCGGACCTCACGCTTCATCTGTGGGTTGGTGAGCTTGCCTTGCAGCACATCCCCGGGCCGCTTGCCT
Organism: uncultured Bryobacteraceae bacterium; assembly: GCA_964247955.1. Classification (GTDB taxonomy): domain Bacteria; phylum Acidobacteriota; class Terriglobia; order Bryobacterales; family Bryobacteraceae; genus Bog-105. Next base: position 35 of record CAXTWT010000376.1, on the reverse strand, counting down.
TTCACTTCTTCGAAGGAGTAACCGGTCATTTTGGT
>CAXTWT010000375.1:0-4076 GCA_964247955.1 uncultured Bryobacteraceae bacterium | reverse complement strand
TGGGATGCTCCAGCTTTTACAGACGTGTTTCATGGTCGGTGGGCTGGCGCATGATATTTTCCCCATGCGCTGCAAGCGCTCCATCGAGGATTGATTTCGGCAATGGTAGGGGGTAAATCTCCCGCTCCTCGCAGGCGCCCTGCTTGCGCCGAATCGACGTTGAATCAGTAAACCCCCGGCAACTCGGCTAAAATTGAAGAGCAGGATGCATCCTCTCCATCAGACTTGGGAAGCGCTCCAGCGTGAGTTTGACGCGGCCAATGAACAAACGGCGCATGCAGCCCGCAGGGAGATGACGAACGAATTGAACCGGTTCGTGCGGCGGTTGCGTCAATATCAGCATGAGGGCGAGTGGGTTTCCGCTTTGCTGGACAGCGCAGGAAGTTTCGCGCCGGGAGCGGCGGTCTTTGAAGTGAAAAACGAAGCGTTGGTCCTGCGCGGGCAGTCGAAGATGAACTTGCCGCCAGACCTTTCCTTTCCCGTTTCCTCGGCAGGCGCGTTTGCCAGCGCGATCGGAACAAAAGATCCGGTGGTTGCGCTGCGATCACCTTCGGAGGTTGGTGAGCAGTTGAGCGTGGAAGGCGCTCGGGAGCGGGCACACGTGATCCCGATTCCAAACGGAGACCGGGTCGCTGCCGTGCTGTTTGCCGCTGATGGAGAAAACGCGGATGCCAATGGCCTGGAACTAATTGCCGGGATTGCATCCGCCGTGCTGGAACGAAAGCCAAACGTTTCCTTGCACTCTCAAATTGCGGAAGCTCCGCAGGCCAAGCCTCCCGCCCGAACCTTACCTGCCTGGGCCGATCTGAGCGAAGAGCAGCGAAGTCTGCACATGCGCGCGCAACGTTTTGCGCGGGTTACGGTAGCCGAGATGCAACTGGCGCGTCCTGAGGTTTGCGGAGCCGGCCGCGAGCAAAGCAATTTGTATTTGTTCTTGAAAAAGGAAATCGACAAGGCGCGCGACGCTTACCGCAAGCAGTTCATGGTAGTTCCGTACATGGTGGACTATTTGCATCTTGAACTGGTGCGGACAGCGGCGGAAGGCGACGGGTCGAAACTAGGAGCGGAATATCCGGGGCAGTTGGTTTAGATACTGTGCGGTTTGCCTGGTCCTGTTCGGACTGACAACTCCGGCAGGCGCGGCTCCCGTTGCGAAGAGCCAAACGAAAAAGAAGGCAGTGCAGCCTGCGGCGGAAGCGGTGAAGCCTGCCAGTCCAAAAGTTGTGGGCGCAGCCGGGCTGATTGCCGTCGCGCAGCACGAACTTGATAACAGGAATTTCAGCGCCGCTGCTGACTACGCTCAATCAGCCTTACCGAAAGCGCCTACCCTGGCTGATTATGCACATTTCATCCGAGCGCAGGCGGAATACGAGCTTCACAAGTACAGCGACGTTGCGGAATCGGCCAAACGTATTTTTGATTTCGCGCCGCCGTCGCCTTTTGTTGGTCCCGTAGCGGCGTTGGCGGTGCGCGCCGACCTGGATGGGAATAGCCCGAAACAAGCTTTGGAGCTGATGAAAAAGTACTTCGATGTGGTTCCCCAGCCGCAAGCGGATTTGCTGCTGGCGCGCTGTTTCGAAGGGTCGGGCGATCTCGCGCAATCGGCTGAGTATTTCCAGCGCGTGTACTACGAATATCCAAGCGCGAAGGAAGCAACGGATGCCGCGAATGCGCTGGTTGATTTGAAAGCAAAACTGGGTGATGCGTTTCCGCCGGCCATGCCGTCCATGATGCTCGGACGGGCGCAGAAGCTGCTGAGTGACAAAAATCCAGGGGGCGCAAAGGTTGAACTGGCGGCAGCGATCCCGCAACTGAGCGGCGCGGAACGTGACCTAGCGCGGGTGCGGCTAGGCGTGGCCGATTTTCTGGGGAACCAGACTTCGGCGGCGTTTGCTTATCTATCCGGCCTGAAGGTGGATGACCCCGAAGCGGATGCCGAACGCTTGAGCTATTTGATTCGCTGCGCGCGCAAAGCGGACCGGCATGCCGATGTGAAACCGTTTCTGAACCAATTAGAGGGACAGCATCCTCAATCACCCTGGCGGTTGGATGCGCTGATTTTTGTTGCCGATCAGGCCCGCGCGGAAAACGACTCGGGCGCTTATCTTCCGCTTTATGGGGCGTGCGCGGCTACTTTTTCCAAAGATCCGCGTTCGGCGTGGTGCCACTGGCGAGTGGCGTTTGAAAGCTACCGTAAAGACGGCGCGGATGCTTATGATCTGCTGCGGAGCCATGTCGAGCAGTACCCGGCTTCGGAGGATATCAATGACGCGCTGTATTTTCTCGGACGATTGCAGGAGCGCAAGAATGATAATGCTTCCGCCAAAGCGTGCTACGAAGAATTGATTGCGCGATTTCCGAACACTTACTATGCCGTGATTGCGCGGCAACGTTTGAAGCAGCCCGGCATGGAGGCGGCAACCGCGAGCGCGGAAACCAAAGCGTTCCTGGATGCTGTCCATTGGCCTTCCCGCCCTGAATTTCCGAGCTTCTCGCCGGGGGATCTGGCGAAAACTCGAATTGGGCGGGCTCAACTGCTGCAAATTACCGGCTTAAACAGCATGGCGGAAGGAGAGTTGAAGTTCGGCGCGGCGAATGACGGCAACCAAGCCAACGTGTATGCCTATGAACTGGCAAAGTTAGCCGCCGCCCGAAATGCCCCGGATCAAGGGCTGCACTATATCAAACGCTACGCTCCGGGATACTTATACATGCCGTTCGATCAAGCGCCGGTTGATTTCTGGCAGATGGCCTTTCCGATGCCGTATCGGTCATCTATCGATGGGCACAGTCAGGAGCAAAGCCTGGATCGTTTCTTTGTAGCGGCTTTGATCCGGCAGGAATCGGAGTTTAATCCGGCGGTTATCTCGCATGCGAACGCTTATGGATTGATGCAGCTATTGCCGACCACGGGCAGCATGCTCGCCAAACGTTCCGGCGTGCGCCGTTTCAGCGCATCGCAACTGCTGACGGCGGATCGCAATATACAACTCGGAACCATGTACGTGCGCAATCTGATGAACTCCTTCGGCGGGCAGGAAGAGTATGTGCTGGCCTCGTACAACGCGGGGCCGGGACGCGCCAAACTATGGCAAACCTGGGGGCCGTTTCGCGAACAGCCTGAGTTTATCGAGACGATTCCGTTTCACGAGACGCGGCAGTATGTCCAGGTTGTCCTGCGAAATGCGGATACGTACCGTCGGCTGTATGCCGGAACCGTGCCGGAAATTCCGGTGTATCGCCCGAAGCCTGCGCCCAAGGTGAAAGTGACGAAAAAGCGTTCGCGTCGCCGATAATGACAACATGACTACCCTGGCGGCTGCTGCCCGTTTTCAAAGCGCTCGTGTCGCGCAATTTAAGGAATCGGTAATTCGCGAGATGACGAGGCTGGCGCTGCGTCATGGCGCAGTGAACTTGGCGCAGGGCTTTCCCGATTTTGAAGCGCCGCCCGAAGTGAAACAAGCTGCGCAGGACGCGATTGCAGCGGATATCAACCAGTATTCCATCACGTGGGGCGCAAAACCGTTTCGTGACGCCATTCGCGATTACTATCAGCGTTTTTATCAACTTGCTCTCGACCCCGAACGCGAGATAACGGTGTGCTGTGGTTCGACGGAGGGCATGATTGCGAGCCTGCTGGCCCTGTTAAATCCAGGCGATGAGGTGGTGCTGTTTGAGCCGTTCTACGAAAACTACTGGCCGGATTCGCAATTGAGCGGCGCTCAGTGCCGGTTTGTGCGCCTCCGCCCGCCGGACTGGACGTTTGATCCCTATGAATTGCGGTCTGCGTTCAACGGGCGGACACGGGCAGTTATTCTTAATACGCCCAACAATCCGACAGGCCGCGTGTTTCGGGAGAACGATCTGCGGATACTCGCGGAACTTTGCGGGGAGTTCGATTGCCTTCTCATTACGGATGAAATCTACGAACACATCTTGTTTGACGGCGAGCGGCACGTACCGGCCATGACGCTGCCCGGCATGCGCGAACGGTGCGTGCTGGTGAACAGCTTGAGCAAAACGTTTTCGGTGACGGGCTGGCGCGTGGGCTGGGTAATTGCGCCGCCGGAGTTGAC
>CAXTWT010000374.1:0-4083 GCA_964247955.1 uncultured Bryobacteraceae bacterium | reverse complement strand
TCTGAAGTAATCACGGGCCATCCTCGCATTGATAATGGCCACTTTCGGCGCTCCGGCTCCATCAGCGGCGCTAAAATCTCTGCCGGATAATAAGGGCGCTTGGAGTGTTTTGAAATAATGAGGCCCCACTACATCAATGCCAACTTGTTTCACCTCTTTCCCGGACTGTGGCGTCGCCTCCTTGATTTTTGGCGATGTGGTGCCGAGCATTCCGAGAGGACTGAAAAACGAAAAGGTCGCCGACCGGACGCCGGGAATGTCATTGATTTGATCGAGCAAGTGTTCGTAAAGCAAAGCAGCTTTCGCATCCTGATACCCGACTGTCATCGGATGGATGGTGAACAACAACACGTCCTCTTTATTGAACCCTGGATAAAAGTTTTTTAAGTTTGTGAGGGTTCTTGTGAGCAACCCGGCTCCCACTAACAACACCAACGAAACCGCCATTTGCGAAACGATCAGGGCCTTTCCGAATCTTGATCGGCTCGCGGCGCCGCCGAAATTTCGGGTGCTCTCAACCAGAGCTGAGGTCGGATTCAGTCGTGTTCCACGCCATGCTGGCAACAAGCCAGACAGAAGCACGGTCAACAGCGAAACCAGCAGCGTAAATCCGAGCACCGTTGCATCCGGCTGAACGCGCAAAGAAAGCGGCGAATTGGCATGCGCCATCACCGCCATGATGGAGTGACTGCCCCCCAAGGCGAGCAGCAATCCAAGCGCACCACCGCCCAGCGCGAGTAGGAGGCTCTCTGTCAGCAACTGACGAATCATCCGCCACCGGCCCGCTCCCACTGTGAACCGGATCGTCATTTCTTTCTGCCGGGCATGGGCACGGGCCAGCAGAAGATTGGCCACATTCGCGCACGTCACCAGAAGCAAAAGGCCCACGATTCCCATCAGAATCCAGAGCGGCTTGGAATACTGCTGACGGAGTGCTGCCAGCCCTTCTCCTGCGGAATCCAACTGCAGCTTCGCCTGTAGAAACCCGCGTCGAGCCGCCGGTGAGTCGTAAGGCGTACCGCTCAAGTATTCTGCGGCTTCCCGCATGGTTCCACGGAACATCGGTTCAACGTTGGCGGATGCCTCTTTTACGGTGATGCCGGGTTGGAGCCGGGCCATGACGTACAGCCACTCGTTGTAAGGCGCGGCGAGGATGTCATCGCGTGCGCCGATTTGCGCCAGCCCCGGATTCATTTGCCCAATCATCGTAATCGGCACGGAGATGTCGATCTTCCCGCCCGGCCGAAGCCCGAAAAACTCAGGCGGCGTCACTCCGACAATCGTATAGGACGAATTGTTCAGGATGATTTTTTGTCCGATCACAGCAGGATCGAGGGCAAATCGCCGACGCCAATAGTCATAACTGATGACGGCGACGGGGCTTTGTCCGGCGACCGTTTCGTCCGCAGGCGTAATCAGGCGCCCCAGAACCGGCTTGATGCCGAGCACAGGAAAGTAATTTCCGGAAACGACTTGGCCCTTGGCAATACCGCCTTGACCGTGTATTTCGACGTTGTCGGCAAAGTCCGATTCGGAGGATGCGAACACACCCGAGAACACCCGATTCCGGTCACGAACCTTTTTGAAGCCGGAATAGGAAAACCTTTCGTTGAGCTTAGATGCCGGACTGATGCTTTTCAACTGGACGAGTTGGTCCGGATCTTTCACCGGAAGCATTTTCAAGAGAGCGGCATTGATCAAACTGAAGATCGCGGTATTGGCTCCAATCCCGAGCGCAAGTGATGCGATCACGACGAACGTAAATGCTCGGGCCTTAGCTAAAGTTCTTAGACTGTAACGAACATCCTGCCAGAGGCTCTCGAAAAATGTTATGCTGTTCATGCGATAAATCTCCTCGCGAATGAGAGTAGGATTTCCGAGTTTGCGGCGTGCGGTCTTGCGGGCCTGTTCCGCCGACATCCCGCGAGCCATGTTCTCTTCGGTTTCGATTTCGAGGTAAGCGTCAAGCTCGCGGGAGCGTTCTTCGTCCCACTGTTTCCTGTAAAAGAAACGGCTCCAGCCCATATATCTCTACTCCTCGGCAGGCCGCAGAACTTGGTTGATCGCCCGCACCATGCGATCCCAGCGGCTGGTTTCTTCGCTTAATTGCTTGCGTCCTGCCGCTGTCAGTCGGTAGTACCGGGCTTTGCGATTGTTTTCTGAAGTTCCCCAAAAGGAAGCAATCCAGCCCCGATCTTCCAGGCGGTGCAGCGCGGGATAAAGCGACCCGTGTTCTACCTGAAGAACATCTTCCGAACGGTGTTCAATGACATGAGCGATGGTATGGCCGTGCGCGGGACCGGGCGCAAGCGTCTGCAAAATAAGCAGATCAAGAGTTCCCTGTAGAATGTCACCACCGGGCCGAGCAGACGCACGCTTCGCCATATACTGTTACTGAGTAGCTTACCACAAGACAATCTACCCAAGTTATGGTTGCGGTGAAAGCTAATGCGTGTTGCTTGGTGCGTTGCCCTGCAATTCGTCCGCGAGTTTTCCGGCGCTGTAAAATTTCCGCAGCGCTTCGATCATCGCGCCGCTATGTACCGATACGGCTCGATTCGCTGTTCCGTCGTAAACAAAGTCACCGACCAGCGATTCAATGTTGCCGTCGAAGATCAAGCCGACTAACTCCGCCTTCCCATTAATAACCGGAGAACCTGAATTGCCGCCGATGATGTCGTTGGTTGAAACGAAATCCATCGGCGTCGAGAGATTAAGCTGACTGCGACTCTCCTTCCAACGTGCAGGAAGGTCGAAAGGACCGGCGAAATTGAAACTGGCGGCACGATCATACAGCCCATAAAAGGTGGTTTTGGAGGGAGCCTTGGTTCCGTTCATGGGATAACCCGCCATCTTTCCATAAGAAAGTCGTAGGGTAAACGTAGCGTCAGGATATGTGGACTTTCCGTATGCCAGAAAGCGCGCGCGCCCTAGCTTTTCACCGGCCCGAGTCACTACGCTCTCATAATGATCTTCCTGCCATTTGATCATCGAGCGATCAATAGGATCGATCCGGCGCGCCAAAGCAATCAAAGGATCAGCTGACGCTTCCACGGCTGCCGTGCCGCCTTCTACGAGTTGCTTGCGGAAGGCGGGATCAGCTACTTTCGTGCGTGAGACGACATCCCTCGCGAGATCGGCAGGTTGCTAATCGCTGAGCACAGGTTTTACCCACTCATCATCGGGGCCTAATTCCTGCCGCGCAAGTTCCAGAATTCCTGTTATTTGTGCAATCTCCATAGCGGGATAGATCGGCGCAGGCGAGAACATCACTTGGCGCAGAGATTCCAATTGGGCTTCATGGTAGCCGCGCAGGCGCTCACCATCCGGCTTTTTGACCTCGGCGACATAGCGAACAATCTGCAAAGCGCGCTGCGCCAGCGTGTAGTTAAGGCTACGCAAGAACTGCTGTTTCGCGCGTGGAGCCCAAGCCGCCTCTGCCTGTGCAATTTCGTCCCATGCGCCGCCAGGCTTCCTTGGCCCACTGAGGATTAGACATCACACGCGCTTTAAAGTCCTGCTCTTCCCTTTCCTTTTTGGCAAACACGTTTTTGTCTTGCAGACCTGCCAGCCGTCCAATATTGGCTTTTTGGGCGTTTTCTAAAGCAAAGATGGTCGAGCCGCTTTGGCGCGCCTGTTCCGTCCCTTGTGCCCCATAGCTCTTCAGCACATTAATCCAATTTTTAATAACACGCAGCAAGTTCGGCTCGGTAACGTCACGCTCGGTGATGAGCTGGGCCACCGTGTCATTGCGCTGCGTGGAGCCGGGATGTCCGGCCACGAAAACCAACTCGTCCTCACCCGCGCCTGCGGCGTTCCATTTCAAACAATTTTCGGTGTGCAGCGGTTTGCCATTCTCGTACACCCGAAAGATCGCCATATCAAGGTCGTAGCGGGGATAGGTGAAGTTATCCGGATCGCCGCCGAAAAAAGCAATCTGCTGCTCCGGCGCAAAAACTAAGCGAACGTCGGTGTACTTCTTATATTGATAAAGCCAGTACTCGCCGCCCTGATAAAGCGACACCACGTCCGAACGCAGTTTAGTCTTGTTCAGGTTCTCGCGTTCAATATCAGCGATCACCT
>CAXTWT010000373.1:1195-4087 GCA_964247955.1 uncultured Bryobacteraceae bacterium | reverse complement strand
ATTTTGCAAACGTGCAAGCCAGGGCATCGTGTCTCCTATACGGCCTCAGCGACTAGTCCTACGGCGTTCGAGAGGCGGCGCCAGTTCGCCAGTTCAGACTTGAGCTGCTTGCGTCCGGCTGCCGTTAACGAATAATACTTAGCGCGGCGATTGTTTTCGGACTCTTTCCATTCGGCCTTAATCCAACCTTGGTGTTCGAGGCGATGCAACGCCGGATACAAAGATCCTTGTTGCACCTGTAGAACTTCATTCGAGATCTGAACAATGCGCTTCGCAACGGCCCACCCGTTCATTGGCTCCAGCGAAAGGGTTTTCAAAATCAAAAGGTCGAGCGTGCCTTGCACGAGATCGGTCGGTTTACCCACAATCTGCTCCTTATGACTATCTACATACTACACTCATTTATAGATAGTCGAGGGGAATAGTTTCCTATTACGATAACGAGCAGTCGCTCTCATCTTTATGTTTGCCAAATAAACTGTTATCGTGCGATTTCTTCAATGGATTGTAACCCTTCTTTGCCTGGCGATTACCAGCATTGGTGCGGCTGCTTTTCTTTACCGCTCGACTCCCCTGGGCAACACGGCGCAAACACGGTTTGACACGATTATTGTGCTGGGATGTCCTGCTGATCCGGGCGGAAAGCCTTCACCTGTGCAGATCGAACGAGTTTCGGAAGACGTCCGGCAATACCGGGCGGGTACCGCGCCGACGTTGATTATGACAGGCGGCGCGGCGCACAACGAGTATGTGGAAGCGGCAGTTATGGCAAACATTGCCGAGGTGCAGGGGGTTCCCGCTTCCGCCATTCTGGAGGAATCCCAATCCAGGAACACGATTCAGAATGCTTACTACTCCGTGAGAATCATGAAGGCGCATGGCTGGAACTCGGCGGAAGTGGTGAGTTCGAGGAGCCATTTGCCGCGCGCCAGCTTGACCTTTGCGCGATTTCCGATTCGATACCGGATGCAGGGAGCGCGACAATCGGCAGCTTCAGAATTCTACTATTCGTGGACAGTTTACGCTTATGAAGCCGGTAGAACGAATTGGATTCGGCTGTTCGGTTTTGGGCGCAGCCGCTACCTGCCTTGAGAAAGATTGATTGCTTCTCCGATCTGGATCAGCTTCTCTCGATGCGAGTCGGCGACATAAGTTGAAAAAGTTGTGCTCTTATAACGCAAATTGATAAACCCAAGCCAACGTTGGGATTCCGGCGCGTTGAGAGGCAAAAGCTTCTTCGGAACGCCTGCGGGAAGATGTCGTCCGAAACCTACAATAATCCCCTCCTGATTCACAAACAAAACGGAATCGTTTCGGTGACCGTCAAGGATTGCCGCCCACCCGACAACTGCCAAGCCGCATTGCACGGGAAACAGGCGCACGACCCCGCCGGGCTCATGCGTGATCATTGGCCCCTTGAATTGCGACTCTAGGGTTTGTCCCAGCATTCTTGTTCGGTCGTCGGCAAAAACTGATTCTCGACGAGCGCGAAGCAGCGGCACATAGCGTTTGACGAAGTCGGGTTCTGGAAAAATACTCTGGATCAGCGAGGAATCCAGCAATCCATTTTCAATGCTCAGAGCGGCCCACTGTTGATTAGCGACAAAGTCGTCGTTGGTTCGCAGCCACCGACCGAGCCTCACCTGCATGAAAGCAACGACCAGAGTAGCCAGAATCAAAATGGTTGTAGGCGCAAAGGTTTTCCATCTCTCTTTCAGGTACAACCATAGCGCCGTTTGCAGCAGTAACGCCCATCCTGCCAAGGGTAGCGTTACATATCTGGCTGCTTTCGCTCCCAAAAAACCGCTGTTGCTGATATCGAATCTGCCCATGGCCGTCATGAAAGCCGTGAGCAGCAAGAAGGTTACGTATCCGAAGGCGACTACCCCATAAGGGGAAAGGTTCATGCGCCTGCCAACAATTCGAATGAAAAAGAAAATCCACAGAGAAACGGCTATGCTTCCGAAGCTGAAACCAACGAGTGGGCTTCTGAGCACTCCGAAGGGCATGCTGACGTAAGACACCACAAAGCCCGCACAGTAGACAGGATGTTTGAACAAGTCCAAGAGCACAGTCCGTGGCGATTGGTAATGGAAAAAGAACAGACCTACACAGATGACGGCTGCCGTCGCCAGGATCAATATCTGGTTTCGAGAACACCGTGAAAGAGTGGCGAATACAATGATGGTCGGCCAAAGCAATAAACCGTTAGCCGACGAAAAGGTTGCTACGGCCCCGCATAGAATGATGCCTGCGATCAGCCCGGCGCTCGATTGTTGGTTGAGCCGTGAAACCCAGACCAAAGCAAGAACAACTACCAACTGCAGCAAGGTCCATTGCAATAGAAAGGGAGTTCCCAGCACGAAGGCGCTGAGAGGCCAACCCATAATGATGCCGGTGAATAGAACACCTTCAATCCTCACGGGACGAGGCAAATCATGTTGGAGCCAAAAGGTTCTTGCCAGCAAGAACCAAGTCGCTGCGTAGCACAAAAAGCTTACTACCAACGGCAGCATCTGTCGTCCCTCGAAACAAACTTGGTCCAAGGCAAAAATGACCTCGGGAAAAACAATGCGATGCTCGTTATGCTGTCGCCAAAGATCGCTTAAATCCAGATTTGCAAATCGGGGAAGGTCCTCGACCACCCTCCAATAATCGAAAACGGGAAGCGGAGTGTAGTAGTGAACGATATGGCTGACCGTTTCGTACCAGTTGAAACAGAACCAGAGAGAAAAGATGACAAGTAAGATACGGGCGGTTGGAGCCACTGCACCCAGACTACAGTACGTGTCGCAGCCTTGGATTACGGCGCAAAGTATCCAAAAAGGTCCAGAATCAAATGGGTGGAAGCATTGGCGTACGTGGAAATGCTGCCGTTCACTGTCGGCACAA
>CAXTWT010000373.1:0-1095 GCA_964247955.1 uncultured Bryobacteraceae bacterium | reverse complement strand
GGCGCGGCAGGGAGCGACGGTGTACAGCGCCAGCCCGCCCGCAGCGGGCGGAGCATAATAACCGGCCACGTCAACGATAAGATGGGTATCTGCCGAGCTGTATACGGAAACGCTGCCAGCGTATTCTCCGGTATTGACAGGAACAATAGCCGCGTTCGCTGTTACTGCGCCGGTCGGTGCATTCAGGGTGGAAACGACGGGCCGGGGTGTGCCGGTCGGCCAAGCTGTTAAATAACCTAGCGGGTTACCATTGACCGGGATCGCTGTTAAGTTCAACGCATACGCTCCCGCAGTGGAAGGGAGACCGCATGCGCCGGATAAGTACAGGACAGTTTCTTGTATCCCACCCAGGATGGGACTGGTACCGCGAGTATCCAAGGCGCGGCAAGGCAGCACCGGATAAAATGCTAACGGTGTTTGACCGCCTGTTGTTGCGGCGGCGCTGGTTTCCGGCACGTAGTAGCCGTTGATGTCTATAACCACATGCGTGGCGCTGTCGGCATAGATGCTGATCCCACGATTCGGGCCACTTGTGTTCGCGGGGACAATGGCGGCGTTTGCTTTCGTGCGCCCATCATACGAGTTCAACGTGGAAACTCGAGGGCGGTCTGCTCCGCTTGGGTAAACCGTCAGGAAGTTGAGCGGCCTTTGCGGAACGGCCGTGACGTTCAGGGAGTACGTCTGCACATCCGCTCCTGCCGGAATTGGAACGGAACTGCAACCCACCGTGTTGCTATAGCGAGTGTTGTAGCTACGGGTCTCGCCCGCTGTGAAAGCAGGGCCGCCGAATCCGGCAGCAGGCACTCGGGTATCCACCGCACGGCACGGAGTAATCGGCACGAAATACAGGCCGTTTGATTCCGACAAGGCGATGTCCGTGATAGTGTTCGGCTGGTTGCCGGTGTTGCTGGTAATCGTCAGTGTTCCCGCTGTGCTGCTCGAAGGAAGGTAACCCACCGAAAGCGTACACGATTGCCCGGGGTTTAATAAAATAATTCCGCCCGAAGAACAAGTACCGCCTAATAGGGGAAAGCTGGAAGAAGACGAGATGGAAGATAGCACGAGATTGCCACTGCCAGTGTTGGAAAGCGTCAA
>CAXTWT010000372.1:0-4112 GCA_964247955.1 uncultured Bryobacteraceae bacterium | reverse complement strand
TGGCGCGATTGCGGCGCGGCGGTCATGATCCCGTCAAGGTTTATAACGCGTTCAAACGCGCCAATGAAACGAAGGGGCAGCCGACCGTCATTCTTGCGAAAACGGTGAAAGGCTACGGCCTGGGCGAAGCGGGCGAAGGCAAGAACATTACTCACCAGCAGAAAAAGCTGAACGAAGAAGAGCTTTTCTATCTTTCTACCCGTTTCGACCTCAACCTTCCTAAAGAACACATCCAGTCCATTTCCTTTGTTCGTCCAGACGACAGTAGCCCGGAGATGCAGTATCTGAAGAGCCGCCGCGAGGCTTTGGGCGGCTATCTGCCCCGGCGCGCGCCGAAGGAAATCACTTTACAGGCGCCCCCGTTGGATATATTCAACGAAGCAATCGGCGGATCGCGCGGACGCGAGGCATCCACAACCAGCGCCTTTGTATCCGTGCTGAAATCCTTATTGAAATTACCTGAGATCGGCAAGTACATCGTGCCGATTATTCCTGACGAAGCACGCACGTTCGGCATGGAGTCCATGTTCCGCGAACGTGGCATTTACGCCAGCGGCGGGCAATTGTATAAGCCCGTTGACAGCGACGTGCTGATGTACTACAAGGAAGCCCAGAACGGCCAGATTTTGGAAGAAGGCATTACCGAAGCGGGCGGTATGGCGTCGTTTACCGCAGCAGGTACGGCGTACGCCAACGTCGGCGTGCCGACCATTCCGTTCTTTATTTATTACTCCATGTTCGGGTTCCAGCGCGTCGGCGACCTGATTTGGGCTTTCGCCGATTCTCGCGGCAAAGGCTTCTTAGTCGGCGGCACGGCCGGCAGAACCACGTTGCTCGGCGAAGGATTGCAACATGATGACGGCCACAGTCACGTCCTGTCTAGCGTTGTGCCTACGTGCAAGAGCTACGACCCGGCGTTTGCTTATGAAATCGCCGTGATTGTGCAGAACGGCATTCGCCGCATGTACGAAAACAACGAGGATCATTTCTACTACCTGACGGTGTGCAACGAAAACTACGCGCAGCCGCCTATGCCGGATGCGCCGGGTCTGACCGAAGGCATTCTTCGCGGGCTCTACTTGTACAAGGCTGCGGAAAACGGCCCGGCTCAGGTCACGCTTTTCGGCAGCGGTCCGATTCTGAATGAAGCTCTCAAAGCGCAGCAAATTCTGGCGGACCTGTACGGCATCGGCGCGAACGTTTGGAGCGTAACCAGCTACACCGAACTGCGCCGCGACGCGTTGAGCGTGGATCGCTGGAATCGGCTGCACCCCGGCGAGCCGGAGCGCAAACCGTATCTGCTGGAAGCAATAGGAAATCTGGATATGCCGATTGTCGCGGCTACGGACTACATGAAGATCGTAGCCGATCAGATCTCGCCCTGGCTGCCGGGCCGATTAACGGCTTTGGGAACCGACGGCTTCGGACGAAGCGAGAACCGGGAGCATCTTCGGAAGTTCTTCGAGGTAGACGCCGCGAGCATTGCGGCAGCGGCGCTTTCCCGATTAGCGCAGTGGGGCCGGTTCGACCCCAACCGCGCCAAGGAAGCGATAACTGCCCTCGGCGTTACTGTCGATAGCCTTGATCCGGCAGTACTTTAAAAACTGGTAGTTGCCCTCGTAGTGCTCGCTGAAACCTACTCAGCGAGCATGCACGTCTTTCCTGATGTAAACCTTGCGCGGACACATACCCGCCGCTTCAACACTTACGAGCAATAAGATCAGTTCCTAAGTGCGGTGAGTTGTCGCGCTCAAAATCAGGAGAAATTACCTTGAAGTTTATTCGTTTAGCAGCGCCTTTGCTTTTTGCGTTGTGCTGGATTCATCAACCCGCCCAGGCACAGTCCGGTATTGACGTGTTGTTTGGTGTGGGAACGGCCCAGGCTGGTTCCAATGGTCAGTCTATCGATGCATTCGGTACCGGCAATTTTCTTAACACTCCCAGGCTGGGCGGAACTTTCGGCAAAGCGGGCGCGGATATTATGCTGACTCCGCATTTAGGAATCGGAGGCGAAGCAGATTTCCGCTTCTCGCAAACTGGTTACGCAGGCTTGAACTACCGCCCCACATTCTATGACATTAACGCTATCTACACTCCGGTGCGCGCGTTCAAGCGAGTTGTACCCGAGTTTCAGGGGGGGCTGGGCGCGGTCAGCTTAAAGTTTTTTTATCCGCAGCAGTATTGTGATGCTTTCGCCGGTTGCTCCAACAGCAATACTTTCCTCGAAAGTTCCAACCACTTTCAAGTTCACTTCGCGGCAGGTTTGCGGCTCTATGTGACTCCGCATCTTTTCATCCGTCCGCAAATTGACGCTCACTACGTCAATAATTTCTTCCAGTTCGGCAGCAACTGGGTGCCCGAGTACAGTGCGTCTGTAGGCTGGAGTTTTGGAGAGCGTTAACCAAACAAGCAGTACATTCATTTGAATTCAGCCCTGGAACCGCTTCCAGGGCTTTTTGTTTTTCGGATACAATGCTGTCCATGCTGTCCTCTTGCCCGCTTCGGATTGTCATACCGGGAGGCACAGGACAGGTCGGCACGATTCTGGCGCGGCACTTTCAAGAGGTCGGGCATCAGGTGACGGTCCTGGCTCGTCATCCGAAGCCTGCCGAATGGACGGTTTTACCCTGGAACGGATGTGATCTGGGAGTCTGGGCAGAAGCGATTGACGGATCGGACGTAGTCATCAATCTTGCCGGACGCAGCGTAAACTGCCGCTACAATGCAGCCAATCAACGCGCAATCAAGAACTCCCGCACCACTACTACGGCCCTGGTCGGCAAAGCGATCCGAGGAGCGGCCAAGCCGCCGGCTTTGTGGCTGAACGCCAGCACCGCTACCATTTACCGCCACAGCTTCGACCGCGCTATGGACGACATTACGGGAGAACTGGGCGGAAACGAACCGGGCGCGCCCGCGAAATGGCGCTTCAGCATTGATGTCGCGAAAAGCTGGGAGCAGGCGTTCTTTGCAGCAGATACGCCGCACACCCGGCGGGTCGCTTTACGAAGCGCCATGACCATGAGTCCTGATGAGGGCGGCGTGTTTGATGTGCTGCTCCGGCTGGTGCGCTTCGGGCTGGGCGGCAGAGCCGGATCAGGAAACCAGTACGTGTCCTGGATTCACGACGTGGATTTTATCCGTGCCGTTGAATTCGTCATTGCCCATGAAGAACTGGAAGGAGCGGTTAACATTGCGTCGCCTTGTCCGGTGACGAACAAATGCTTTATGTCGTGCCTGCGCCAAGCGTGGTGTACCAGCTACATCGGCATGCCTGCGCCGGAATGGACTCTCGGCATCGGAGCTTTTTTCCTGCGCACGGAAACGGAACTCCTGTTAAAAAGCCGCCGCGTCGTGCCTCGGCGGTTAACAGATGCCGGTTTCGAGTTCCATTTCCCTAACTGGCGCAGCGCCTGCCAGGATCTGGTGCATCGCTGGCGCGAGTTGCACAGCAATTAACGCGGCCTAATTACTTGTCCGTGCCGGGTCCAGGTCTGGTCGTTGACGCGGGAGGAGTAGTCGTCCGAGGCGTTCCGGGCGCAGCGGGCCGAGGGGTTCCCGGCGCTGTTGTTGTGGTGGCAGCTCCGGCAGCCGGTGCAGGGTTTTTGTCATAAAGCGAGACAATGTCCTGCGTAATGTCAATGCCGCTCGAAGCGTAAAGAACCGGCGTGTTCGGGTTGCTCACATCCAGGATCATGGTATATCCATTGTCCTTGGCGTACTTCTCGATCACCGCCATCATGCGCTGGCCCAAACCCTGCAGAACTCTTTGTTGCTCGCCTTGCAACTCCTCTTGTGCGTCCTGCATGTCGCGCTCCAACCGTTTCTTTTTTTCGTCGATGTCACGGACAAGCTGATTACGCTTATCCTCGTTCATCACCGTGCCGCCCTTATTCAATTGATCCTGCAAGGAGGCAAGCTCGCTCTGGCGGCTGTCAAACTCTTTTCTCCTGGGAACAAACTTGGCGTCGAGTTCCTGCGAGGCTTTCTGACCGTCCTTGGTCCCGACAATGGCACCTTGCACGCTGATCACGCCGACTTTTCCCGAGTTCTGCTGCGCCGTGGCGCCCCAGGCCAAGCCCAGCAAAGCCACCGCCGAGGTTAAACTGCTT
>CAXTWT010000371.1:0-4147 GCA_964247955.1 uncultured Bryobacteraceae bacterium | reverse complement strand
GACCAATCGACTTCTTTATAGGGCGGCAGCGGGCGATACCATTCCCGTTCGGTCATCCCGCCGCCGCGTTCCGGACTTGGAGCCCTGCCTGCCGCTGCCTGCGGTTCGATGTGACGATGCATGGTGTTTGCTCCGCCGTTGCCGAATGTTTCGTACATGCGCATCATGCCGTTGTGATTCGAAGACATGAAGCCGAGATAACCCGGCGACCACATGTCCACAAAGGCGTGCGTCCAAACTCCGGGCATGCCGTACTTAATCATTTGGGACATTTCGAAGTTGGAAAACCAAGGCAATTCACCGTAAAGAATCGGATCGAGCGTGGGGTTCTGCGGCGCTTGCCCGCTGAACGTATACAGGAACGGTTCCGATTCATGCAATTCGTGCATGATGGGCGGATGCCATTGCAGATACCAGGCCAGAAGCCGCTGCATGGGAAGTTGAGAGTAATTGATGTCACGATTGTCGTCATGGAAGACGTACTTGCCCCAATAGGGCGGTCCCCCGAGGTTGTCCTGCTCGCCTGTTTCGTTGATTTTGTACTTGTAATACCAATCCACGTAGCGGTCGCGTCCGTCCGGGTCCGCCGCAGGCGTGACCGAAACAATGACGTGATCCCGAATCGATTGAATCAACGGGCTATCTTCCGTCACTAAGCGGTAAACCAGTTCCATCAGCATCTCCGGCGGACCGGTTTCTCCGCTATGCAGGCCGCCCATTATGTGATAGATCGGTTTGGTTTTCGTAATGATTTCACGAGCCTGTTCCTCCGTGATCCGGCGCGGGTCGGCTAGTTGGGCGAGGGATTGGCGGTTCGATTCGAGATTTCGGATGGATTCTTCTGATCCGACGAACACCACCACGCATTCGCGCCCTTCTTCCGTCTTGCCGATATCGACAACTTTGACGCGCGGCGATTTCGCTTCCAGCGCCCGGTAATAGCGCACGATGTCCTCGTAATAAGTCAGTTTTTTGGGAGCGCCGACGTAATACCCGAGCACCTCTTTGGGAGACGGCACAGTTGTTGACTTCGGCAGGTGATCCACCAGCGGGCTTAAGAACTCAGGCCGGGTGGTCCATTCTTTTACTGATTTTGTAAAGTCCGGGTCCATCCCTTGGCCGAACAAAAGGCCGGGAAGCAAGATTGTGAAAAATAGAAGAAGCCGCATTAGCTATCTATTCTGCACGATTGGTATTAGTGCGACGCTGGCGTCTACAAACACAACGGCAACATTTACGCCTTGTTCGTTTATGCGTGCAATTCCAAATGCAGTACTCATACCTCCTTCTCGTGTAGAACACTTCCAGTAGGTTATGTTCGACAACCGCAACAATGGATGCCTAGGCGGGCTTTGCCATCGATTGCGTAGTGGCCCGCTCGAACGACTCCCCATCTACTCGTTTTAGCCGCCCTAAAATAAAGCTTGCGGTTGTCATCTCATGTCAGAATTACGTCAATCCGTCCGTTCTGTCCTTCGAAAGCCGATCTTTGCCGTTACAGCGTTACTAACGATTGCTTTGGGTATTGGCGCGAACACTGCCGTTTACGCGATCATTCACGCCGTCTTGCTTGAGCCCCTTCCCTTTCGGCAACCGGCGGAGCTTGTTCAGGTCTGGGAGACGCACCCAGAATTGCATAACTTGCAGGTCTCTGTGCCCGACTACTTAGATTGGAAAAGGTCCGTCAAGAGCCTTGATTTGGCAGCCTACACCTTTCAGTCGATGGACAAGGCCACCTTGTTGGGCCAGGGCATGCCCACAGCGGTACAGGGCGCCAATGCCTCTTCGGATTTGTTTGCTGTCTTAGGAACCAAACCGCTTTTAGGGCACATTTACAGCGCCCAAGAGAAGGAGCCGGTAATCCTGATCAGTGAACAGTTATGGCGCAGAAAGTTCTCGGCTGATCCTCATGTGATCGGTCATCCGCTGCGGCTCGGTCCAACGTCCTTTACCATCGTCGGCGTACTTCCCCAAAGGAGTGCTTTTCCGGTTTGGGCAGAGGTATGGATGCCGTTATCGCTGATCGAATCCGAGCTGTACTCTACCCGCAAATATCACCCGCTCGAAGTGATTGGCCGCTTGAAGCCTGGAACCTTCCTGCGCCAGTCCGAGATTGAGATGGAGCAGACCGCAGGCCAGCTTAGCGCGGCCAACCCAGCCACAAACGGCAAGATTGGTGCATTCGTAGTTCCCCTTGTGGAAACGGTTATCGGCGAAGTAAGACCTGCACTGCTGACGGCCTGGGTAGCGGTAGGACTTGTATTGCTTATTGCATGTGCCAACTTAGCGCACTTAATGATGAGCCGCGCGCTCAACCGGCAGCACGAAATTGCGTTGCGATTGGCCTTGGGAGCAAACAGATTGTGGGTTCTGCGTACATTCTTCCTGGAGACTTTCGTCCTGTCCTTGGCGGGTGGACTGCTCGGCATTTTGGTAGCCCATCTTGCTCTCCCAACCATTCAGCATCTTGCAAAAGGCCAAGTACCTCGGTTGGAGAGCATCGCAATCAACTCCTCTGTCTTGCTGTTCGGGGTCTTCGCCTCTCTCGTTATGGCAGCGCTCTTTGCGGCGCCGTCATATCTTCAGATTGTTCGTTCAGACCTGAACCACGCAATCTCCTTGGGGAACACGCGGGGCTCCTCAGTTCGTCGGTCTTGGCTCAGTTCGGTGCTTATGGGTTCTGAAGTTGCGCTTTCGCTTGCCGTTTCCTTGGCAGCCATTGTCCTCCTTCGCAGCTTTTCCCTGACCCTGAACACTGAACCCGGTTTCCAGCCCAAGGATTTGCTTGTGCTGCATTCCCCGCTTGCCCAAGGAGACTGGCAAAAATCCTATAACTTCCTGCGAAATCGCGTTGCTCTTGATCTGGCAAGTATTCCCGGCGTCCGCGAAGTGGCAGCGGTCAATGCCATTCCTATGAGTCTCGGAAGTACAGAGCACAGTCGCTATGCCACGCGTTTCGGAATCGTGGGAACAAATTTTGCTCCCGGCCAGTTTCCGACTACCCAGACGCGATGGTGTACACCGAACTACTTTCGTGTTTTCGGAATACCGCTTGTCAGCGGACGGCTACTTACAGATACAGATCACAATCAGGGACGTTATGTAATAAACGGAGCATTCGCACGACGTTTCTTCCCCCATTCCAATCCAGTGGGGAAACAATTATTACTCGGTGTTGTAACCCCGCACCCGGAATCGGCCGAGATCGTCGGTGTAGTCGGGGATGTCAGAGAATTCGGGCTGACTTCTGATCCCGAGCCGACCATGTACTCCGTGGATGTGTCACCTGAAATGGACCTAGTGCTAAAGACTTCAAGTGAAAGCACAACACTGGAGAACTCCGTTTCGGCAGCTATGCGGCGGATCAATCCACAGGAAGCAAGCGGTCCAATAAAAACAGCGAACGCTTATATTGCGGGGTCTTTAGCGCGTCAGCAGTTCATTCTTTCGCTCATAGCTACCTTTGCAGGTATTGCCGTTTTCCTATGTGTTGTCGGCATTTATGGCGTATTCAGTTACTCTGTCTCCCGGCGGATGCGTGAGTTTGGCATTCGCTCTGCCATAGGCGCCCGTAGAGAAGACATCATTGCTCAAGTCGTCCGCGAATGCTTAATCGTGGTTCTGCCCGGCTTACTGGCCGGAGTCGGCATTTCGGCTGCTTGCTCGCAGTTCATGCGGGCATTACTCTATCGAGTTTCGCCCACAGACATGGTCTCGTTAGCTTTAGCAACGATAGGAGTTTTAGTCTTTTGCTTAGGGTCCGTTATCATTCCCAGTTTGCGAGCCGCTCAGGTAGACCCGGCTCGTATGCTCCGCGAACAGTAAGCAACGCGCCAAAGATCGTGATGGGTGGCGGTAAGCTCTATAAAGTTTTGCAGTGAGCTGAGTTTGTCATCGTTTGATCGCAACTGGGTAGGAGAGCTTAAGTTTTACCTGCCCGCTTGGCTCTGATAAGCAATGACGACTACGTTCCTATAAACGTATTCGACCAATTGCGTGCGGGTCGTGGCCGACAAGCAGTTGGTCGAGATGGATTGCGGATTGTGAATGGACGTCCGAAGCGCGCTCCATCGCTTATATATAAGCGATGGAGCCTGGAGTTTGGACATTTTTGGATCGAGGCCGCAGAACCGGGGCAGAGGTCTTG
>CAXTWT010000370.1:0-4158 GCA_964247955.1 uncultured Bryobacteraceae bacterium | reverse complement strand
CGGATTGCAGCGTCTTGGCAAACGAGATGCTTCCTTCGCCGAAGCGCCCGCGAATTTGATCCACCGACCGGAACGCTTCCCGCAATCGAGCTGTTTTTTCTTCTTCGAGCAAGCTCATCTGCCCTTCGACAGGCTGCAATCCTCCGGCATGCACGCCGAGCAGCCGAACCGCCGTTTTGCCGTCCCAAGCCTGCCGGAACAGTTGAATAACCGCGCCCGCTACTTCACGGTCAATCTGCGTCCCGTGATCCAAAGTACGCGCTCGTGTCAACGTGGTGAAATCCTCGTAACGCAATTTTAACTGCACCGTCCGCGAGTAAAGCCGGTGTTCCCGCAATCTCTTGCCCACCATCTCCGACAACTTCAGCAGCGTTGTCTCCAATCGTTCGCGATCCATAACGTCCTCGGTAAACGTATGCTCATGGCTGATCGACTTCGGATCTTCGTCCGCCCCCACAGCAACATTAAACCAAGCGCCGGAATCTTCGCCGCGCGCCTTGCCCGCCAGCGCCAGACCCCACTTTCCGAACCGCGCCTGCAGGAAACTCCCGTCTAACTTCGCTAAATCGCCGACCCGCCGGATACCTAACTGATGCAGCGACTCCTCGGCTCTCTTGCCCACGCCGGGAATCTTTTTGACCTCCAGAGGCGCTAGAAAGCTAGATTCCTGCCCCGGAACGACATACAGAACCCCATTCGGTTTTGCTTGATCGGATGAAATCTTCGCCAGCAATCGCGACGATGCCAGCCCGAGAGAGCAGCGCAACTGAGTTTCCGCCTTGATCGTCTCGTGCAAACGGTGCGCGGCGCGCAGCGGGGGACCGTGTAGCCGTTCCGTACCGGTCAAATCCAGATAAGCTTCATCAATCGACGCCATCTCCACTTGCGGGGAAAATCGGTTGAGGATCGCAAAAACTTTCTTTGAATATTCGCGGTACCGCTCCGGCTGCCCCCTCACAAAGATCGCCTGCGGACACAATCGCGCGGCCGTCCGCAGCGGCATGGCCGAATGAACCCCGAACTTCCGGGCCGCGTATGAAGCCGCCGCCACGACGCCGCGCTGATCGGCCTTGCCGCCCACTACTACCGGCTTGCCTTTAAGAGATGGGTTAAACAGTTCTTCCACCGAAACGAAGAACGCATCCATATCGACGTGACAAATCAGCCGTTGCATGGAAATTCCTTACCGACGCACCGCTCCAATCACCCGAGGCAAACCGGCCAAGTCCGAATACACCTCGATATCCGTCCAGTTTACTGCCAGAATCTCGCGCACGCCGTCCAGCAAGCGATATCCAAGCTCCATCAGGATTCGCCCGCCGGGTCGCACCGCCGTTTCCGCTCCGGCCACCAGCCGCCGATAAATCTCCAGCCCTGTGCCTCCGGCAAACAATGCTACGTGCGGCTCCCAATCCCGCACTTCGCTTTGCATATTCGCGGCATCTCCGCCCGGAACATACGGCGGATTCGACACCAACAAATCCAAGCTCCGGGGCCGCACCGCTTCGAGCAAATCTCCCGCAAAAAACCGGACCGCCGCGCTGTGGGTCCGCCGGTTACGCTCGGCTACTTCAAGCGCCTGCACCGATAGGTCGGAAGCCAAAATCTCCCGGCTTCGCTCCAGCGCCAGGGAAATCGCAATCGCGCCCGACCCCGTTCCCACATCTAGAACCCACGCCTCCGGCTGCCCTTGCAGAACCGCCAACGCCGCCTCTACCAGATGTTCCGTTTCCGGGCGGGGAATCAGCACTCGCTCGTCAACATAGAAATCGCGCCCATAGAACTCCTGCCGAAACGTGATGTATTGCGTCGGCTTGCCTTTTAACCGCTCATATAGATAACGCCCATAATGAATGGAAACATGCTGCGTGAGTGGGTCATCGCCATGCGCATACAGATAAGCACGCTCGCAACGCATCGCATGGCAAAGCAAAACTTCCGCCGTTAAGCGCGGAACCGCAATCGCCGCTTTATCGAGAAGTTGTGCGCCCTGCAGGAGCGCCGTTCGTACCGTCAAAGCCTAATCGAAAATCTAAGCTGCCTGACCCTCTTGACCCTGCTGGCGCAGCCGTTGCGATTGATAATAAGTCGTCAGCGCATCGATCACCGGCTGTAAACGCCCTTCCATCGTCAGGTCCAACTGATGAAGCGTCAGTCCGATCCGATGATCCGTAATCCGGTTTTGCGGAAAATTATAGGTTCGAATCTTCTCGGAACGGTCGCCCGTCCCGACCATGCTCTTGCGCTCGGCGCCAATCGCCGCTTGCTGCTTCTCGATCTCCATCTGATACAAGCGCGACCGCAAAACCTGCATGGCTTTTGAGCGGTTCTTGATCTGCGACTTTTCGTCCTGGCAAGATACAACGGTGTTCGTCGGCAGATGCGTAATGCGCACCGCCGAATACGTCGTGTTTACCGACTGCCCGCCCGGACCCGATGAGCAGAACGTGTCGATGCGAAGGTCTTTAGCGTCAATCTGCACATCCACTTCATCCGCCTCCGGCATCACCACCACAGTGATGGTGGAAGTATGCACGCGCCCCTGCGTTTCCGTGGCGGGCACGCGCTGTACGCGATGCACGCCGCTTTCATATTTCATGCGGCTGTAAACTTTGCGCCCGCTGATCATGGCAATCACTTCGCTCAAGCCGCCCACCGATGACTCGCTCAAGGAAGTGACTTCCACCTTCCAGCCCTGTTCTTCCGCATAGCGCCCGTACATGCGGAACATTTCCGCCGCAAACAAGGACGCTTCATCGCCGCCCGCGCCCTTGCGGATTTCGAGAATTACGTTCTTCTCGTCATTCGGGTCTTTCGGCAGCAGCAGAATTTCCAGATCCTGCTCCAAAGCTGCCAAAGCCGGCTCCAGCCGCAACACTTCCATTTCGGCCATCTGCCGCAAATCCCCGTCGCTCTCGTTCAACATGGAGCGGGCATCGCTCAACTCCTGCTCCGCCCGTTTCCACTCGCGATATTTGGAGACCAGCTCCGTCAATTCGCTTTGCGCCTTGGCCGTTTTCCGATACTGCTCCGAATCGTTAATCACCGCCGGATCAGCCATTCGGTCTGTCAGTTCGTTGAAGCGCGCTTCGGCTTCTTCTAATCGCTCTTTATATTCCATGAGTGCCGCCCGTAAGTAAATTAAGCAACAACGAGCTGGCCGCCCTGCGCCCGTTCCAGTTCCATCGCCCGTTCGAGCGCGTGAATCGCCACTTCCACCTGCTGGTCGGAAGGCTGCTTTGTGGTCACGCGCTGCAGCCATAATCCCGGCCGGGTCAGCAATGCAAGAAGGCCGTTTTGCTTCCGGGCCGCAAATCGAATCGCTTCATAGCTGATGCCTACCACCACAGGAAGCAGCGCAATCCGCGCCGCAAGCTTCGCCCAGAAATTGTCAATCGGCAGAAAAGCATAGCCGATCATCGACACAATCAGAACCACCACCAAAAAGCTGGTCCCGCACCGTGGATGCCAGGTCACAAAGCGCTGCGCATTCCGAACTGTGACTGGTTCGCCGGACTCATAATTGAATACCACCTTATGCTCCGCGCCATGATACTGAAACAGCCGGTACATTTCTTTCGTACGCGACAACAAATACATAAAGCCGAGAAAGATCGCGATCCGTATCGTTCCGTCCACCAGATTCACCGCCACGCGGCTGCCCACCTGATGGAAGTGATTCCCCAGTTGCGTCGCCAGGTACAACGGAACAAACTTATACAAAAAAATCATGAACAGCAGGGAAAGACCAATCTGGGTAGCCATCGCCCCCGGCCCCGCATCCTTTTTGGTTTGCCTGCTCTTGCCCGTGACTCCTTCAAGCGCGCAATCAGCCGAAAACTTCAGCGCCTTCATGCCCAGGCTCATCGCGCCCCCCAACGTCACCAAGCCGCGCACGACCGGCCACTTGAAAACCGGGTGCTTATCGGACAAACGAGGCAGCGGACTCTCCTGCGTAACAATCTCGCCCGAAGGCTTCCGCACCGCCACGCAGTAGCTGTGCGGCGACCGCATCATCACGCCTTCCATCACGGCCTGACCACCGATCAGGGTAGTCTCCTCGCCGTTTTTTAAAACGGGAAGCAGCTGCATGTGCGCCAAAAAACGCACAAATCGACGCAAATTCAATGAAGGGAACTCCTTCGTAATTATACCGTT
>CAXTWT010000369.1:0-4181 GCA_964247955.1 uncultured Bryobacteraceae bacterium | reverse complement strand
CCCTGTGACGTCAAAGCCGATCACTGATCCGCACACGCTCGAAAGCGAGCGCAAGGGAGTTTACTTGGCAGGTGTGATTGTCGCGGGAACGCACACCAACGAGATCTTCATCGAGAACGGGCGCTTTCACGGCAAGCTCATCGCGGATGCGATTGAGAAGAGCATGCCGGTAGCGGCGGCTTAATGGGCAGTTAATACCAAGCTGTTCGTATCCGCTACGATACTATCCTGATTATGATCCGAACGACCCTCCTCGTCTGGGCAGCGTTTAGCTTGTCTTCGTTTTGGGCTGGTTTGGCCCAAGAACTGGTTCCCATCATCCAGTTGTCGGCCGAGGAGTCGGCGCAGGCACGACAGGGTATACAAGATCTTAACAAGGCTCGAGATCGGAGTACTAAGGCGGAACTCGCGTGGGTAACTTTCCGCCAAAACTATCAGGCAGCGCACCCGGAGCTGCCCTCTCTTCGCTTCACCTCTGACTTTCGGCTGGCGTTCGTTTTACAGGATTCTCGTTCTCAGGCGATCTCTGCAGTGGCGTTAACGGCGGACGAACAGCACCAAGGGCAAGCCCTTCATCGTGAGGTGCTGGAAAGCAGGCAAGCGCTGGAGCAGGCCGAAAAGAACTGGCTAAATTATCAATACCAGCTCGTACTCGATCATCACGTTCCGAACAACACCGGATCATCAACTCAATTGATACTGGGCGGTAAAGTAGCCAATGTTCCATCTCCCTGGGGCAGCGGAGTGGCTTTCACGCCGGACTTCCGCTTTGCAGTACCCTTGAGACCTTGATTAAGCAATGCGGTCAGCCGGGAATTTATTGTTGCTGCCAAGCGCAAGCAGGTAGGAACCGTGTTAAGGCTTCACGCATCAGAGTTCACATAATGGAGCCTATATTCTTCTGGCTAGTTCCCCTCATCGCTTCGGTTGCTTTTGTCAAAGGCGGTACGGAAGTTCTTCCTGGCATTCAGGCATCTCTGGTGATGGAAAAACAGCAATATCTCATCGGAGAGCCCATCATGCTGATGTTCCGCGTGCGTGACACCGGAACGGCCCCGATTTCGCTGCCCGACTCTGATCCCTATGGCAGATGCAGTGGTTACCAGATTGCTATTGATCCGAAGGAGCCGAGCCGCGAACCGGAGTCCGGGCCACCCTGTGCGCCTTTATTTACCATTGAAGAATTCCATTGCCTTACCGGTGGACTCAATCTGGTGCCGGGACGGGATGTGGAACAGAGGATACTGCTGAATCGATTCCAGAGTTTTACTCAGCCGGGCACTTATACAATTACAGCGACAAAGCACCTTAGCGACTTCAAGAGTTGGGGCAAGCAAAATCAGCCAACCGGCCAAGTCTCTGGAACTTTCACAATAAATATTATTGCGCCGCATTCCTCCGACGATCTGAAGGCTGCTTTTTCCCCTTATGTGGAAGACCTTCGCACAAGCTCTTATGAGCGGCGGCACGAAGCAGCGATTGCGATCGCCACTTTACCGGCGCCATTTCTGGAACCATCTCTACTCCAGATGCTCTCGATACCGGATTTGCAGGCGGATGCCATTCGCGGGCTTCAGCGTCTCAATACCAAAGGAGCTCGGACGGCTCTTTTTGATTTCATCCGAAAAGACGATTCTTTTACGACCAATCAGCAACTCGCGTTGCAGGCTCTTGGGGAAATGAATGATGCTGCTTACGGGCCTCCGTTGTTGGCTCTTTGGAGGGACAACCGCAATACGGAGCGAAAAGCAAAACTGCTCGTAACGGCAGCCCGGCTTGACCCGACAATAGCCATGCCGATTATTCAATCGTTCCTACAGTCATCAAAAGAGAAGGATCGTGAAGAAGGGGCCAACGCCCTTGCAGCGACAGAACGGCCCGAGGTGCTTACCCTGCTGGTGCAAGGATTAACCGACTCGTCCTTGCGGGTGCGCCAAGCTGCGGCTCATGCCTTGGTATCTCTTACTCGTAAAACGCCTTCGAAGGACGGGCTTACTTGGTCGGGAGCTGATCCTGCGACCGATGCGGACTACTGGTCCTCGTGGTTGCGCAACAATCCCGCTTTGCCCATCCACCCAATCAGGGAATGTCCCCAGATGCTCCCACAGTAAATGGGATGCTAAAGCACACCACTCATTTCTGAAGTTCTGTCCGGGATGTGACCGTTAAAGTTTGAAGGATCTCCTCCTTATGCAGCGGAATTGCTTTTTCCGCCTATGGCGCATCAGTATGATAGGGAATGCGTTCTCTTCTGTTGCCCTTCCTGCTTGCCTGCGGCCTTATGCAAGGCGCGGAAAAGCATGTTCTTCCCGCTACTCCGCAAACGATTTGTTGGGGTTATTATTGGGCGCATGCCCAGCCTGCTTTGAAGATTCATTCCGGCGACAGCGTGCAGATTCAAACTGTTTCCGGCAACCCGAACCGGCTGCTGGCTTCCGGCTTGAAACCGGAAGACATTCAGCCGCACTTAAAGGAAATCTTCGAAAAAGTGCCTGCTAGTGAGAAAGGCCCAGGCGGACATTTGCTGACTGGTCCCGTATACATCGAGGAGGCCGAGCCGGGAGATGTGCTGGAGGTACGGATTGAGGCGATCACGCTCGATGTGCCGTATGCGTATAACGGGTTTGGTCCGACTACCGGAATCTTTCAGGATGAGTATCCGTATCCGCGAACGAAAGTGATTCCGCTTGATCGCCAGCGCATGGTGGGCGAGTTTGCTCCCGGCATTGAGATTCCTTTAAAGCCGTTTTTCGGCAGTATGGGAATTGCGCCTCCCGGCGAGGGGAAACTGAACAGCGCTCCGCCATGGATTCATGCGGGCAATATGGACCTTAAGGAGCTAACGGCAGGCACCAAGCTGTACATCCCGGTTCATCAGAAGGGCGCGCTCTTTGAAGTGGGAGACGGACACGCGGGTATGGGCAATGGCGAGATTGACGTAACAGCTATGGAAACTTCGCTGACCGGCACGTTCACTTTTGTGGTGCATAAAGGAGTGACGCTGCGCTGGCCTCGGGCGGAAACGCCGGACAGCTACATCACCATGGGATTCAATGAGGATTTAAATAAAGCAACGGACTTGGCAGCGCACGAGATGATTGACTTTCTCATGACGGAGAAGCACTTGAGCCGTGACGATGCTTATATGCTGACCAGCATTGCGGTGGAC
The DNA here is from genome assembly GCA_964247955.1 of uncultured Bryobacteraceae bacterium. Taxonomy (GTDB): domain Bacteria; phylum Acidobacteriota; class Terriglobia; order Bryobacterales; family Bryobacteraceae; genus Bog-105. Next base: position 1,012 of record CAXTWT010000369.1, on the reverse strand, counting down.
CTGGACATTACGCAACTGGTGGACGGCAAAAAGGGCGTCCATGCAATTTGCCCCAAAGCTATTTTTAAAACAACAGGTGCTGCTCCCCTGTTGTCCGGCCAGCGGTAGTCTTTGAATCAGTAACAACACTGAAACCAACGGCATCAGTATTCAAATTCGCACTTGAAACTGGGCAGAGGCAAACGAGGCCACGGTAGAATTATTCTGTTGCAAAGCAGTTTCATACCCTTGAGGAGCCTTTATGGCAGACACCGACGTTCTTTCGAATCAGAAGCAGATTCTACAAAACCAGCAAACGATCATCAACAATCAGAAAACCATTTTGGATAATCAGGAGATCATCAAGAAGAATCAGCAAAGCCTGGACGAGATTGTGAAAAATCAGGAGAAGATTCTTCAGTTGCTGCACAAGTAGGGCTTCAGCGAGGGCAGATGCTTGTCGCTCAAGCATTACACGTCGATCAAAACATTCCTATACTGTTCTTTGTTCACCGGCCCTGATAAGCTTGGTATGTTGCGGTGACGAGTTCGCGAACTACCCAGACATCAGCAATGGTGGGCGAACCTTCGCCGTGGCAGATGGGCTGTCTCCAGTTTTATCTGTAAACTGGAGGCGATCTACCCGCGAAACAGCGCCGAACGGATTCTAAACTGCGATAGCAGAATCAAGATTCCTGCGGCGAATCGGTTGAACATCGACCGTTTTGATCAGAAGCCAGAAACCCGTTGAGACTTCGGCGATCAACATTGGTATCCATAGATAGCCTGGGGTCATCACCGGGTATTGGGGCCGCAGAAGATGGTTAAGACAATCGGCCACCACGACAACGGAAGCAAAAAGGCCCCATAAGGACATCGCTCTGGGGATGTATCGCGATTTCCAAAATAGATAGAAGAAAATGGTTGACCCAAGGCTGAATGAGAGTACGCCGATACTCATAGCGTCGAGCCGGTGTAGCTGATCCGCGATCCACGCTCCAGCATACGTGCTTTGCAAGGGGAGCCGTAAGGC
>CAXTWT010000368.1:3043-4190 GCA_964247955.1 uncultured Bryobacteraceae bacterium | reverse complement strand
GCTCCTGCACCCCTCAAAACCGTTGGTACACTGACGATCAATTGACACAGGAAAAGGAAGCATTATGACATTAGCCCTACTCGCCAAGAATCCGGATTTCGACAACCTGATGAACCCGGCAAATCTTCAGAATCCTTTCCCGCTTTATGACTGGCTGCGCAGCAACAGTCCCGTCCATTGGAACAATTCGATAAGAAGCTGGCTCCTGACGCGCTTCGACGACGTGCGCTCCGCTTTCAGCGATTTTACCCGCTTTTCTTCCCACGGCGGAGAACCGCTGCTGCAAAAGGCAGCCGATTGGCCCGAACCGGCAAGAGCTAATTTTGATATCGGTTACCGTTTCTTTTACCGGCAAATACAGGCGTTTGATCCACCCGCGCATACCGGCCAACGAGCGCTGATCGCCAAAGCATTCACGTCTCGCGTCATGGAGAAGATGCGCGAATCCATTCAACTCCGCGTGGACCGCTTGATTGATCGCATGGAAGAAGCGAAGCAGGGCGATTTCGTTTCACAGTTCGCTTATCCACTTCCGTCCCTCGTCATCTTTGACCTGCTGGGCATCCCGGAAGAACATTATGAAGCGCTCCGAACTTCTGCCGCCGCTTTTGCCCACTTTCCTCCTGCTGTTCACACGCGTGATCTTCAAATGGTCGAACAGATTGCCGCCAATCTGACCAACACGGAACAGCTTTTGGGACGCTTGATTGCCGAACGCCGCGCCCGCCCGTGCAACGACTTGCTTTCGTCTCTCGCCCATGCCGCAGAGGGATCAGCCGTGCTGACGGATGGCGAACTGGTCGTCCTTTGTAATTTTCTGCTCTTCGCCGGACATGAAACTACCGCAAACCTCCTTGGCGGTTCGCTCCTTCACTTGCTGCAGAACCGCAAGCTTTGGGTTGAGTTAAGAGATTTGCCCGAACTCCCAGGCAATGTCGTGGAAGAGTTGCTCCGTTTTATCAGCCCGGTCTTAACCGTGAGCCGTACTCTCACAGAAGAATTTGAATGCCACGGGACCGTTATGCAAAAGGGAGACCGCGTCAACCTCATGATCGGCGCGGCTAATCACGATCCCACCCAATTCGAAAATCCGGACCAGTTGCAGTGGGAACGCTCCAGGCCGCACTCCCTCGCCTTCGGCCAAGGC
>CAXTWT010000368.1:0-3033 GCA_964247955.1 uncultured Bryobacteraceae bacterium | reverse complement strand
GCCCCACTGTCGAGTATCAGCCCGTGTACTTCCTGCGGGCTTTAAAGTCTCTCCCCGTTTGCATCGCCTAATTGACCGTTGTTTGGCGGCGGGATTTCAATGCGCGGCGGAACCGGAACGCAGCCATAAGGAACAGCGCACCGGCTACGGAAGCAACCGCTCCCGGTTCAGGCACAGCAGTTGCTGCTATAAACTCCTGTGCAACGAGGGCGCTGGTTTGCGTTGTTGGATGGGCATCGTCGAAAAATAAATACTTGCTTGGGTCTGCGCACAAAGATGTTCCATTAAAGCAGGCATCCGTTACGTTCGTAAAACCATACGCCGTTGGGTTAGCCACCACAGATCGAAGCAGGGCATCAGTATCAACATACTTCACGCCCGCCGGCAATTGGGAAACGAGCGATGCATTAAAAGCATCCGTAAGCGCCGTCGCTGCAACAATAGCTAACGGTCCTTGCGAGCGAACATAGGGAGTTAACCCGAGATCCGGCATGCCCGGCACCAGGATGTCCGTCGCTCCGAGACTTTTGAGGCCGCTGACTATCGACACAATATCGCCGACTCCTCGGGCAACGACCTGCTGCGGAGTGGCGTCAAGCGGAGACGGAGAAAGAAAATCGTTTGGGCCTCCCCAAACAATGAACAATCCGCCGAGATAAGGAGTAATCGACTGTTTGGTGGAGTTAAACTCGGTCAGCATCCCCGGCAACTGGTACGTCCCGAAACCTGTTGGCGAACCCCCGTCTATCTGATTTCCGATCCCCGTCGTCGCACCGCCCCAGGCAAAATCAACGAGCGGCGCTCCCAGGCTGGTTGCCATCTGTTCCACCGCCACCGGCCCATTTGAGAAGCGACCGGCAGAATACGGCGCTCCAGGCTGGCCTGTTGCGGCAAAAAGATTACCGTTATCTGAAAGACTGTCCCCATAAACCACAATCGAACTCAGGGAAGCCGCTTGCGCCCGGACCGGAATCGTGAGCGCTGTCAGCAAGACGACTGTCAGCAAATTCCCATGCAGGCGTCTACTTTGTTTTTGTAGGAGCATGCTTCCTTTTATAGCGAATCCATGCTCGGCTCCGCTTGCCATTGTGGTACCGAAGGTACTTTTGTTAGCGAAAAGTCAATTCTCTAATGGTATGCTCCACGGAACAGGGTTAACCGGCACATCCACGCGAGGGAAGGAGGCTCCGGTCTTTCGCGCTTTTCTCCACCCATCGACTCTGCTTGCGTAGGTGGGCCACTTCAGGTCAACCAGCGGAGGAACGCGGAAGTTCTGGATCACACCGTAGCCAAAAACGAGAAAGAATATAAGCATCTTGACGCGGGAGCCTTTGTCGTTACACAGATGATCAACAGCCAGGGCTGTGATGAATACAACAACTGCTGCCGGTAAAACGAAATAACGCTCGGTTTGAAAGTGCCGGATGTCGGGAAGATTTGTGAAGCTATGAACGAAATCCCTCCCCGTTATTGCAAGCACGACCGAGACAACGCCGAGATAAACAGCCGTCAACAGGACGGGCTTGCGTCGCGAGGGTAGTTGTACGTACAACAACGGCAAACCCGCCGCAACCAGTAAGAAAGCGCCGATGAGTTTTGCAATCAGATTCAGGTCGGAACCCAACAGCAAGATGCGCTCGCCCAAAATGGTTGCAAGCACTGGCCGCGATAATCCTGCGGCGGCCGAAGCGACCACAACCGCATCGAACCGCAAATGGTGTTTGGCAGTGGAGCTTGAAAGTATGTATGCCGCTTGTATTCCCAGGCCGACGAGAAGACCCCAAGCCGGCAATGCTGCTCGGCCTCGTTTCTGCCGGATTGTGTACAGGGCAAAGGGCGTAACGATGAACAGCAGCGGCGCGCTCAGAGCAATCAGCAGAATTGTCAGCGAGCACAAGCACGTTAGGAAACGGTTATCGTGACGTTCGAAACAAAACAGTATAACGAGCGCCGGTATTGATAGAAACCACTGCGCATTGGTGATCGAGCCGACCAGTTCCGCTCCGGCTGCCAGGCCGCACGTCAGCACGAGACAGACAGCCATGCGCAAGCTGTCCGAAGATAAGAAGCGTCGGCAGCAAGTCCACGCCAGCGTTCCGCAGGAAAACGTTTGCAGGAGCAACGCGGCCAAGTTGTATCCGAGCGGGATGAATCTGGCGGGGAACAGATCCATGAACCCGGCGGTGAGTCGTGGAGCCGCATGCAGATAACCGGCGTAAGGAGTGACCAGGGCATGCCGGAAACCCAGGCGCATGTCGTCCATGAAAAAGACCAGCGCATCTTCGGCCCAGAACTGCGGATTCAGAAGGCAATCCGGGCGACGCAGAAAGAACAGTACAAATATCGTGATGTGAAGAAGGATCAGCGGAAGCCAACGCGCCGCTGCTTCTTGGCTGAAGGGAACAGCCACTTTGGTTTCCCGCATTGTTTTCATAGCGTACAAAGAACAACTCCGAACGCTACACGCCTCCAGCATTGTATCTTCCCTTTTGCCTTTTGAAGCCGCTAACTTTGCAACGACATACGCAATTTGCGTACACTGATAAGAGTGAAGCTTCCGCCTATGACGGTCGTTGAGACTGACCGCTTCCTGAAAGACGCAGGTCAGCTCATGCCGGAGGGGGAGCGTATGGAACTTATCGCTTTTGTTGCGATGAACCCGGAATCGGGCGACTTGATTCCGGGCACTGGAGGAGTCAGAAAACTACGCTGGGCGCTGCCGGGCAGAGGCAAAAGCGGCGGAGCCAGAGTTATTTATTACTTTCACAATGAGCAACTGCCGATATTTATGCTGACAGCCTACGGTAAGAATGAGAAAGCGAATCTTAGTAAAGCGGAGCGGAATATTATGGCCGAAATTGTCCCACGGCTAGCTACGGAGTATCTGCTGGCTTCGAGGAGGAAGAAATGACAGGCAGCAAAAAATCCAATAGAGTTTCAGGGGAAAAGCCCTTGCCCAAGATAAACAGGCAAAAAGAAGAGGGCACAGTCGGCGAAAGGATCATTGAAGGCTTACAGCAGGCAGCCGCTTGG
>CAXTWT010000367.1:1915-4192 GCA_964247955.1 uncultured Bryobacteraceae bacterium | reverse complement strand
CCATATGGTGAGGAGCCTTTAAGGGTCCGTCCTGGCGGTAATCGCTGAGAATGCAATCGAACGGCACTTCACCCATTTGAGTTTTTACGGTTGTCGTCAGCTTGACCAGGTAACCAGTCCCAGCGTCGAAGCACATGGCGGTTCCCCCTGCTCCCTCCTGCTTCGCCGTCAACTTCACCAGATAACAGGAAGAGCCGTTTACCTCCTCCTTCGAAACGGTCTGCATGCCTCCTCGCGCGCCTAGCCAACTCAAAATCTGATTGGGGTCAACACCGGACATGCCTCCGCCTACCTGCGATCTCGGCACCAGCCGTGGCCCAAGGATTACAGATCGCTCCCATGCCGTTGCGCCGTCGCTGCCCGACTCAAACTTGCCTGCTCCGGGAAGATCAAAGGAGGTGTATTGCTTGCCGCCTTTCGCCGTGTACGTCACGGTTTGTCCTTTCAGCCCGGCTCCCTGAAAGGTGATATCTGCTTTCATCGACTGGGTCTTTATTCCCTCGTATGCGCTCTTGCCTCCAGTCAGTTGTATAAACCGTTCCATGAGACTGGCGGCGCTCGGCAATGAGCTTCCATTCTTCCCTTCCGCCATGGCCTGGATCACTTGCGGCGGAACGACAAACGCATCCGGCGGTGCCTTATCGCTGTACAACACACTTTCCACCCGCACCTCCGCAGAATGGCCCTGTGAACTCATCCGCATCGATGAGGGATGTTTCAAGCCCTTCGAAACGTCGTATCCTTCTATATCGACAGTGCTTTGGTACTCCGCTCCTCCCTCATCGATCTCCGGGGAAATCTCGCGCAGCAGCAGGCCGCTCTCGGCTTCGTAGTATCGCTGGACAACGCTGCCGTCTGTCCGCGTCAGAGTCAGGTGGTAGCAATTTTTCCCATTAAGAACCTCTTCGCCTTTCACAACCGCGTGAGGAAACTGTTCACGCCACGTATCTTCTTCAAAGGCGCGGCTCAACGTCACTTGATGTTTGGCTGCTTTTCCGGTAAGAAGACGCGCACCCGACTTTTCGGAAAACTTCCACGCCACGCCGTTCGTCACTCCCGACTGGTTGGAAGCGGGTCCGGCCTCAACAACCGTTTGCATTCTTCCATCTCGAGCGTGAAACACGGTGACATCCGCGCTCCGTCCGTCTTCTGCGGTAACGGTCATTTCGGTGATTTCAATTGAAACTTTACGGTGCGCAGCCGCCCCGCCGGTCACTTCCAGGTACCGGTCCAGAACCGCCGCCGCTTCCGGCAGCTTTCCCGGCCTGCTTCCACCCGTTTGCGCCGCCAACGTTATTGTCCCGAGCCACAGGGACGCTACTGCTAAGCTCCACCCGCATTTGGTCATTTTCCCTTGCTCCATTCCTTCGCCGCTTCCAAAGGCAGATCTTTTCCCGCCAGCAACGCCGGAATCGTCGGCGCAACCACCATGTCCGGCTCTACTCCGTTGCCTTCCAGTATCCGGCCTTTTGCCGAAACATAGTTGGCCGACGGGTATTGAAACCGGTCTCCATTCGGAAGTTGAATGATGTTAGACGGCAGGGCGGCCCCGGCGCTGCGCGTGCCAAAAATTCGCGCGCGTCCCAAGTCTTGTAGCCCCTGCGCCAGTATTTCCGCCGTTGATGCGGAACCACCATTCACGAGTACGGCCAATCGGCCCTCATATGGATTCAACCGAGGATTGATGACAAAGTGAAGCGTAGAATCCCGGCTCGTCATGTCGCCCAGGCGCATGCCGCCTTCCGAAACAAACCACCCGGCAATGCCCATCGCCATGATCGCTAAACCGCCCGGGTTATCCCGCAAATCCAGCACGATGCCCGGCGCGTTTTTGAACTCACCGACAGCCTTTTCGATTTGGGGCATCACGTTCACCGGGTCCAAAAACAGGTTAAGCCGAATATAACCGACTCCGTTTTCCAGTTGGCGGTGTTCTACCCGGACGTGTTCCGGGGGAAGATTGCCAAACCGGACCGCTTCTCCTGAAACTGTTTCGCGCATGAGAGTGCGCGCCATGCTCTTTCCATCTGCGGCAACAAACGACACATTCACGGACGAGTTCGGCGGCCCGTTGAGCCAAGTTTCGACAACTTCCTGGATCAGCAGCGCCTTTGCGGCTGGTTGCGCGTCGCCAAACCCAGTGAACAGGCTCTTTGTCGATTGGCCATCTACGGCGTCAATGGTCCAACCCGGATGCACGTTTGCTTTAGCGCCGGGAGAACCGGCCTCCACCGCTCTGACAATCACACGGCCATTGATGATTTCGGGCGTCAGCCC
>CAXTWT010000367.1:0-1815 GCA_964247955.1 uncultured Bryobacteraceae bacterium | reverse complement strand
GCGCCCGCTTTCGTGTTTTGACTTGGAACCGAAGAATCGCGCTTCGTATTCGAACTCCGGTACATTTCACCGGGAATCATAGCCAAATGCGATCCAGGCAACCGGTGAATCATGCGGGCAATTACGCTCCGCGCTTCCGCTGTGGAACGGGACTCTTGCGCCTCGCGCAGGTATTGATCGTGAATCGCCCTCCAGTCCAGCCCGGCCATAGACTGATCCCAGTACTGGTCTCGCAACGTTTTCCAGACCAGCTCGAACGAGGCAAGATCGGTTTTGTACCCCTCAACACCAGCAGTATCTGTCGCTCCCCAAGCCACCAGGGCGCAACACAGCGCCGCTACCGAAACTTTTTGGATTTGTGCAAGCACGATAACTCAAAGAAATCATCGCCCATCCACATCCGGGAAGCAATAGGCGTGCGCTTTTCTGATGAATACAACGAACCGGCTAAACCGGTCAACGGAGCTGTCGGAATCTTTACAAAATCAGAGCTTCTTCGCGGCTGATCTGACCTGAGACTTTCGCAGCGTGGTTTCCATCGAAGATCTGCCGCAGTTTTGGAAACACTACCTGCTCCTCTTCGTTGATGTGCTCCTGGATCAGATCCCGCAGCGAGCGCACCTGCGTGCTCCAATCCGCTCTGGTTTTCAGCAGTTCTTCCATCTCAAACAGCAGAATCTTCATGTCCGCGTGTTCGTCGTAGAGTTCCTTGCTCCCTTCTGTGTCCTGGCCCTGGTTGTGCAGCAAAGGATAGACAACATCCTCCTCGGCTAAAGCATGCTTGCCGAGCTTTCGTTTAAACGCTAAAAATAAAGCGGCGCGCTTGACAGTTGAATCCGCCGGTTCCGCCAGCATCTGATCCAGAGTCGAAAGCAGCATTCGGTGATCCTCGATCAAAAGCTCAAAAGGATCATGCCCACGGCGAGCCCGCCCTGACCCGTTCGCGGCGGCAAGAAGAGGCGGCAAAAGCCTGCTCCCCACAACTCCAGCGGCGATTCCTCCCAGGAGGACCGCGAAATCACGTCCAGCACTTCGGTTTCCACTCATACCACGATTGGATACCCTCCTGTCCTCGTCGGTGACCTGGGACAAAGCACAGGAGGTTATATAAGAGTTACATAATATGAAGATATGGCCCGAGGTTGGGAAAGCAAGTCTGTCGAATCGCAAATAGACGCCGCTGAAAGAAGGCAGATAGCAGCGCAACAGATCCAACAAAGCCAGGCAGAACTGAATCTGCAACGCGAGCGGGAAAGCATTGAACTTTCTCGAATCCGGGTTCTCAGAGATTTAGAAGTCGCCAAGCACCCCAGGCATCGCGAACAACTCACTGCTGCCTTGGCGCATCTCGAACAACAACTGGAAAGGCTTTACCGCGCCCCTTCGGCCCCCTGATGGAGCGTCTATGGAAGCGAACTCACAAGGAGAGCTTCAATTCCTGCGCCGCCGCGTTCGGGAATTAGAGGAAAAGTTAGTGGGGAAGAACGAGCGGGGCGTTACCTCCGTCAATAACCACAACGAAGCGCCGATTGTTACAGATGACACAGACAAGCAATTCCAGATGCTGGTCCAATCCTCGCCCTTACCGATTGTGGTTCTCACCCGGCACGGAGAGATCACGCTTTGGAACCCCGCAGCCGAGCGCCTTTTCGGGTGGAAAGCCGAAGAAGTGCTCGGAGGGCCGCTGCCCTTTATTCCTGAGGAGAAACGGGCTGAACATCGCGCCATGCGGGAGCGCGACCTGCGCGGCGATGTATTAAGAGACGTCGAAATCCGGCGCGTCCGCAAAGACGGCGCCTTTATTGATGTCAGGGT
>CAXTWT010000366.1:0-4209 GCA_964247955.1 uncultured Bryobacteraceae bacterium | reverse complement strand
GTTTCCCCCCAAGCGCACCATGTCGCCGGGCCAGCTCATAAAGCTCGTCGATTTTGGGATCACTGACAGCCGGATTAATCCGGCGCTTCTCGATCATGCTTTCGTGCAGGAGAGCGCCGAAATCCTTAACTCGCCGTCGAAGTAAGGTGTCTTTCATCTCGAAAGCCATGGCGTAAAGACGACGCATGTATTCATGAACGGCTTCTTGCCCTTCGTTGTATCCTTTAATCCGCTGCTCAACAATGCCGAGGCTGGGTCGCACCTTGCCCGTATAACAAAGCAGCAAGTGACACTCTAAGTCATTCATCGTGTCGGGTGAGAGGCGCAAGGGGTTAACCAGAACACGGTCGCGGGAGAACTCAATAAGATTGAATCCTCCGTAAGCAGTTGCATACTGATCCTGTTTGCCACCCGCGATTCCGAGATCCAGGCGCTCTATGATGAAATTTAACTCGGCCAGCTCGTCGCGTTCCAGGACGATGCCGGTATACTCCGCTATTGCGCCGATGAGAGCCGATGTCAGGGCGGACGAGCCGCCCAACCCGCTGCCGCGAGGTGCGTCTGAAGTTAGATACACCGAGAAGCCCAGCTTAGGCCCCATCCGTCGAATTGCGGCTCTGACCAGATCCGTGATGCCGTCGCTCGCTGGCTCCTGGCCCAGATGGTACGAGGTGCTCCCGCCCGAATCCGCGATCTCAATCGCGGTGTCGCTCCGGCGCTTCAAGCTTACGCAGGCATATCGATTGATGGTGCTTGAAAGAACTGCCCCGCCGTGGACGGAATAATAATGGGGAAGATCTGTTCCGCCCCCGCCGAAGCTAATGCGCAAGGGTGATCGGGCTCGGATGATCGTGTCCGTGTTTACCACGTGCCGATCACGAGTAGCCATAGCCGGTCCAGCAGCTAATTCAAGCATCATATTGTTGCTCCCGAAATGATGGACGAATCTTGATCAGGCGTTCCGATAAGCGCCGAGAGGCATCGTTTTATATGCCTTCAGCAATTCCTGAATGCCGAAATCAAGGGATCGCTGGGCTTCAAACCCGGCGGCCTTTAACTTTGCGTTAGAAACGATGTAGTTGCGTTTATCCGGATCCGCACCGATCTCCGCCTCCGCGATATAAAAGCGAGGCACATGCCGTTTCACTTCCAAGGCGAGTTCCTCTTTCGACAGATTGGCGGCGTCCAGGCCGAGGTTGTAGGCCTGTCCCACCATCTTGCCCGCGTTCGCGATGCCATGCAGGAAGCAGTCCGCCACGTCACGGATGTGAACGTAATTCCTTTTAAAATGTTTCTCAAACACCACGATATAGCCGTCCGTTACCGCCACTCGTACAAAGTGATTGACCAGGAGGTCAAGGCGCATTCGGGGTGACGCACCGAACACAGTGGCTAAACGGAACGAGATCGCGCGTGCTGAACCTAGAAGTTCTGCTTCAGCTTGCATCTTGGTGGTCCCGTAAAGCGAGATGGGCTGCAGCGGCGTTTCTTCCGTGCAGTACATCTCGCCGGTCTGAGTTCCGTAGCCGCTGTTGGTGGTCGGATAAAGAACGAGCTGATCTTTGCTTAGCAGCCGCCTGAGCGCGCAGATCGCTTCCAGATTGACTGCTTTTGCCAGCAGAGGATCTTTGTCGCATGCTGGCGCGCCCACGAGCGCAGCCAGAGGAATCAATACATCAGCTTGCGGTATGACTGACGACATCAATTTCTCATCCCGCACGTCGCCACGAATGAATGTGAAGTTTGGATTCGCGCAAAGATGAAAGAGGCAGTGATCCGAGTGAATCAGTGAATCAACGCCGACGACCGAATAACCTGCGCTTAGTAAGTGTTCGCAAAGAATGGAGCCGACATAGCCAGCCGCGCCAGTGACCAAAACTGTTGTTGACATGTTCTATAAAGAGGAAAAACTATTTAAAACTTGCGGAGCCCAAGCGTTTGGAGGAACAGCAAGCCGAGAAATCTTATGTTACCGATCAGATAGCGCCGCCAAAGCCTCCGTGGCTCGCTGCAAAGGCGAAAAAACCACTCCATGCCGATTTTTTGCAGGAAGGAGGGTGCCTGCGGAAGGCGTCCGGCGTGGAAGTTAAAAGCGGCGCCTACTCCGAGCATGACGGCGTTGATTTTATGTCTGTGGTCAACTGTCCAATAATCGTGCTTGGGAGCACCCAAGCCCACAAACAGAATTTTGGCGCCGGATTGATTAATATCTTCTACAACTTTCGAATCTTCTTCGGCGGTCAACTTTCGAAACGGAGGTGAATAAGCGTAAACAATGCGAATGCCCGGAAAACGCCTTTCGAGGTTTGCGTGTAACTGCTCCAATACATCCGAGTGGCCGCCATATAATCCGATCGGAACACCCTGTTGGGCAGCTCGCTCGCACAGGCGAAGCATCAGATCAGGGCCATATACCCTGGTTTGTCCGCGCTTCCCAAGCGCGCGTAGAATCCAAACCAGAGGTACGCCGTCAGGCACATTGAGATCGAGCGCATTAATCCGCGCCCGGTAATCACTTGAATCAATCGCGAGCATGATTTGATTGACTGCTGCAAGTCCGATCGCTCTAGATTCAGAGCGTTGCGCCCATGCAAGAACTTGATCGTCAATATCCTGACAATTAAGACCATGAACACGGCTGGCGAGAACTGTATAAGAATTATAGGATTGAGTAACTTGTTCCATAGCGTGTCTAAGTTAAATGGCGGGAAACACTCACTCCTGCTCCTGGGCTTTGTCGCGGTCACAAATGAGTGTCACTTAGAACCGAGCCGCTGCAGTGAGGATGTCTGTTTTCCAAACATTTTTCAAAATTTCTAAAAAGAAAGTTGAATTTACTGGAAAACTGATGCATGTCAACCAGATAAGCTACCGCCCTTTTCGTCACTGCGAAGGCTGTTTACAAGGGACTAATTGCTGGAGCAGACTTGCTCGTTATTCTTAGTTGATAACATGTTTACCACGGCTTCTCAAACTGGAATCACGCATCTAATTCGCTGCAAGTACTAGAACTTTCTTGATGCAACATTCGATAGTTTCGTTCAATTAAGCTTTCATGGATCTCCTCGGATCAGCCGTAAGCACATTATCGGCGCTGGTGCATAAATTCCTTATAAGGGCAAAATGGGAGCTTTCTTGGTGGTTGTGTTGCGAAGTTTCGAAAGAGCACAGGGAGGCTGCCGATTGGCCACTCGATTGTTTAAGTATTGGCATTGTCGTAATTGTGTTCGTTTGGGCAGCACTCCTTCCACTTTCAACTCTCTGACAGCGGCTGGATAGGCGGCGTTCTGATCGACGTTAATCACCCGTGGCGTGAGGTTGCCCGGAGTTTGAAAGACTTGGCGGAAGAAACATTTCGCTGCGGCTGCGGCGCGCTGGGCCGTCAGCAGGAAGTCGATCGTCTGGCCGGTTGAGTCCATTGCTCGATACAAATACTTCATTTCACCCTTCACCTTCACGTACGTTTCATCCACCCGATAGGATTTGTTGGTCCGCCGCAGATAAGGGCAGCAACGCTTGTTGAGTTCTGGGGAATATACCTGTACACAGTGAAACACGTAGGTATGGTGGATTCCCAGTCCGCGTTCCTAGATCAATTTAGACACGTTGCGGTAGCTTAACGGCAGATCCAGATACCAACGGACGCAGGTCAGAATGATTTCTGCTTCGCCATGTCGCCAGCGAAAGTGGTCCTCCGGGGTAATTGGCACAAGTTCTCATTCTACCGGACAGACCACCTAGAAATTTCGCAACACACGCACGAGAGACATCGTGTGTCATTTCCGGCGATTCGTAGCAGCGGGATGCCTGCTCGTCCTTCTACCGTGCCAGAAAACATGGGTCACTGGGAATGACAAAACGCCCGAGCAACTGCTTTCCACAGTTGGGCGGGCCCGACGACTGTGAATAAGTACTGGGAAGAATACCTCCCTACGGCAACTATGAGTTTCCGGCAAAACTGCTTACAACTGAGCCGTGTTTTTTGTTAGTTTGGGGCCACGCCAGGAGGGGCGTGGCATGACCTTAGCCGAAAACAGTGTGCCGGAGGATTTGGAAATAGCACGCCAGCGTTTTGTTGCTTTTCATAGTACCCACCCGGTAGGCTCGCGCTTGCCGGAAGCGTTGTGGAATGTGACTGCCGAGTTAGTCCAACCCCAGTTTCGGGTTAGAAAGGAATCGCACCCGCTTACAGGTGTAGAGTAAATCTGC
>CAXTWT010000365.1:0-4217 GCA_964247955.1 uncultured Bryobacteraceae bacterium | reverse complement strand
TATTTCTGCCGCGAAGAGAATCCTGAATTGTTCAACTTGGCGGAACCGATTCCCGGCCCGTCAACGGAAGCGTTAAGCTCTGTAGCAAAGGAGCTGCAGGTTGCCATTGTGGCCTCGCTGTTTGAAAAGCGGACACATGGGCTGTATCACAATACAGCGGCGGTTCTTGACGCAGACGGCGAGTTAATCGGGCTATATCGCAAAATGCATATTCCTGATGATCCGCTCTATTACGAGAAGTATTACTTTACCCCCGGCGACCTCGGATTTCAAAACTTTGAAACGCGTTATTCCAGAATCGGCGTGCTGGTGTGCTGGGATCAGTGGTATCCGGAAAGCGCCCGCATCACCAGTCTGCAAGGCGCGAACATTCTGTTTTATCCAACCGCCATTGGATGGCATCCGTATGAGAAAGAGGAGTTCGGCGCGGCGCAACTGGATGCGTGGCGCACAATGCAGCGGGCGCATGCGATTGCGAACGGTGTGTTTGTGGCGGCAGTCAACCGGACGGGATTTGAAGGCCCGCCTGATAATGGCCTGGAGTTTTGGGGAAACACGTTTTTATCCGATCCGTTTGGCCGGGTGATCGCTCAAGCTAACGATAGTGAGGAAACCGTATTAGTGCGGGAGTGCGACCCGAAAAACATGGATGAAGTGCGCCGAAACTGGCCGTTTCTCCGTGACCGACGCATTGACGCTTATGCGCCCATTACGCAGCGTTGGCTTGCCTGAGCGCATGACGGCAAAATACCGCCTGCCCGCCGAGTGGGAGCCGCACGAAGCAACCTGGCTGGCATGGCCTCACGAAACCACCGATTGGCCCGGCAAGTTCGCTCCCATTCCGTGGATCTACGGCGAGATCGTGCGGCATCTATCCCGCGTCGAGAAGGTCCGCATACTGGTAAATCATCGGGATGCGGAAGAGAAAGCAAAGCGCGTGCTGAAACGCTGCAGCGCGCAAATGGAAGCAGTGGAGTTCTTCCATCTGCGGACGGACCGGAGTTGGACCCGTGACTTTTGTCCCATTTTTGTATGCAACGATGGGGGCGGGCTTTGCCCTTTAAACTGGCGCTTCAACGGGTGGGCAAAGTACTCCAACGCGCAGCACGACGATGCCGTAACCTCAGTTTTGGCGCAGAAGTTTGCATGGCCGATGGACACTCCGGTCTGGAATGGGGAGCGCATCGTGCTGGAGGGCGGCAGCATCGACGTAAACGGAGCAGGCTCGATTCTGACCACGGAAGAATGCTTGTTGAGCAGCGTGCAGGCCCGCAATCCTCAGATGTCCCGAGAAGCCATTGAACAGGTATTCTGCGAATACTTGGGAGCTTGTCACACTCTATGGCTGCGGAACGGCATTGCAGGCGATGACACGCACGGCCATGTAGACGACTTGGCCCGCTTTACGGACCCGCGCATGGTAGTGATTGCGAGCGAAGATGATCCAACAGAAGCAAATTATGAGCCGCTGCGCGAGAACCTGGCGTTATTGCGCGAAATGAAGGACCAGGATGGCGAGCCGTTGCGGGTGGAGACGCTGCCGATGCCGGAGCCTGTGTATTTTCACAATCAACGCTTACCGGCAAGTTACGCCAACTTTTATATCGCAAATGGGTTGGTGCTGGTCCCAACCTTCAATGACGCGAACGACCGTCATGCTTTGAATCAACTGGCCGACCTGTTTCCTCGACATAAAGTGGTTAGCATCGCCTGCACGGATCTGGTGCTGGGCTTGGGCACGCTGCACTGCATGACGCAGCAGCAGCCTGCGTGAGTTCGCTGTGTTCCTAACAACGGTTGCTTTCTTTCCGCTTCTGATCTGGATCTACTTGCTCCTGGCGCGAGGCGGGTTCTGGCGAGTGCGGAAGCAGTTCGCGCCGCGCCATTTGCCTCCATCGCCTGAACGCAAGATTGCGGCAGTGATTCCGGCGCGTGATGAAGCAGAAGTGATCGGTGAAACCGTTCGCACGCTGCTGTGTCAGGATCTGCCCTGCCCGCTCCACATCGTTGTTGTCGACGATGGTAGTCGTGACGATACGTGTCAAGCGGCCAAGGCGGCAGCGCGCGAGTTGAACGCTGCTCATCGTTTGACGGTCCTAGCAGGCCGGCCGCTCCCGCCGGGTTGGACCGGCAAATTATGGGCAGTCTCGCAAGGGGTCGCCCTTGCTGAAACCTTTCAACCGGACTATCTGCTGCTGACCGATGCGGACATCCGGCATGCCCCCCACAGCATTCGGGACTTACTGGCGGTAGCGGAAGAACGGCGCTGCGATCTGGCATCGTACATGGTCAAGCTGGCGACGGATACGGCTGCGGAGAAGATACTGATTCCCGCGTTTGTGTACTTCTTTTTCCAGCTTTACCCGCCGCAGTGGGTCGGCAGCGGGCGCATGCGAACGGCAGGAGCTGCGGGCGGGTGCATGCTGGTTCGCCCGGAGGCATTACAACGAATGGGCGGAATCTCGGCCATCCGCCGGGAAGTGATCGATGATTGCGCGCTGGCCAAAGCCATCAAGCAGAGCGGCGGAAAGTTATGGCTGGGCTTGACAGATACGGCGGAAAGCTTGCGGTCTTACGGCGGGTTTGCCGGGGTGGGCCGCATGATCTCGCGTTCCGCGTTTAATCAGCTTCGGCACTCCGCGCTGCTGTTGGTGCTGACGGTGACGGGATTATTCGCAACATACCTGCTGGGACCATTGCTGCTACTGACGGGGAAGCCGGTTCCGGTGCTGCTCGGCGGCGCGGCTTGGTCCTTGATGAGTTTAAGTTATCTGCCGATGATACGGCATTACAGGCAATCAGCACTCTGGTGCGTCAGCCTGCCCGCTGTTGCCCTATTCTATGTAAGCGCAACGATCCACTCGGCATGGCAATACTGGCACGGCGCCGGCGGAAGGTGGAAGGGCCGCGTGCAGGATGCGCGGCTTCACTGAGTGTTTCGCAGAAGCACTTTGAGAATGCCCTTACGCGCAGCTTCGGCAAAGGCAACGGGCGCTTCGTTTAAAGGAAACTCAGCCGAGAGCATGGAACGGACATCCACTTTCTTTTCTTTCAACAGTTGAATGGCCGGGTCAAAACGCCCGCAGCGGGAGCCAATGAGCGCAATCTCATTTACGATAACGGGCGCCATGTCCATAGTGACCTTCTCATGAACAGTTGATTTCATAATGACCGTGCCGCGCGGCTCGACCATTTCTATGGCTGTGCTGAGGCCGGCGGCAGAGCCGGTACACTCAACCACCATGGGAAAGCGATGCCATGAATAAGGGCCCCATGCCGACACCTCCATACCGCGAGCGGCAACAATCGCCAGCTTTTTGGAATGATGGCCGAATACCGTAACACGCGCGCCGTCGGCATGCAAAGCCTGAGCAACGAGCAGTCCCAGCTTTCCGTCGCCAAGCACCGCTACGCTTTGACCCATGTTAATGATAATTTGATCCAGAATGCCGCGAGCAGCGGCTAACGGTTCGATCATTACCGCTTCTTCGTCCGGGATCTCAGAAGGAACGAGATGCAGATTCTTATCAGGAAGCGTGAGGAACTCGGCAAATGCACCCGGATGCTTTACGATGCCGAGAACGGAACGGTTCGAGCAATGGCGCGGCATTCCCAGAATGCAGTAATCACAACGACCGCAGGACAGATTGATTTCACCGGCCACTCGGCGGCCGACTAACTCCGCCTGATCCGATTCAACGACTTCCCCGACAAACTCGTGGCCGGGAACGCCTTCGAAACCGTAATAACCGCGTTGCAGTTCAAGGTCGGTATTGCAAATACCCGCCATGCGGGTGCGAATCAGCGCAAAGCCCGGAGGCCGTTGCGGAACGGGCAAATCCCTTACGGAAACTTGCCCGGATCGGAGATAAACGGCTACCAACGATTCTTGCTGCCGCCGAAGTCCCGTTGACGGCCACCACCGCCACCCGCATTGCCGCCGCCGCCCGAGCGTTCACGCCGCTCCGGCGGACGCGCTTCATTCACAACCAGGGCGCGGCCCATCAGCGCGCGCCCGTTACAAACCTGCACAGCTTGCGTTGCGATGGAATCATCGTTGAATTCGACGAACCCGAACCCTCTTGCTTCTCCGCTGAAACGATCCCGAAGAAGGTTTACACTATCCGCCTGGAAGCCAGCTTCCGCAAAAAAAGCCTGTATATCTGCTTCTGTAGCCTTGTAGGGCAAATTCCCCACGAAAAGCTTTGTCACTTAAA
>CAXTWT010000364.1:0-4219 GCA_964247955.1 uncultured Bryobacteraceae bacterium | reverse complement strand
TTATTATCATGTCGTCTTTACTCTGCCGGGGGCGCTCTCCGCGCTCGTGCTGCAGAATAAACGGCTGCTCTACAACCTGCTCTTTCCTACCAGTGCCGAAACGTTGTTAAAGGTGGCGGCAGACCCGAAGCACCTGGGAGCACAGATCGGCTTTCTCAGCGTCCTGCACACTTGGGGGCAGCGCCTCGACCATCATCCCCATATCCACTGCGTGGTGCCGGGCGGCGGGATAGCGTTACAGGAAGGAGCATGGAAGAATCCGCCCCGTCGCGGCTTCTTCCGCCCCGTCCGCGTGTTGAGCCGGGTGTTTCGCGGCAAGTTCGTGGCCGGCTTGAAACGGCTGTTCCGTCGGCGGCAACTGCAGTTCCACGGCGCACTACGTCACTGGTCCGAGGCGAAACTCTTTCGCCTTTTTCTGCGCTCTCTGTTCCAGTCCGACTGGGTGGTTTATGCCAAGAAGCCCTTTGGCGGACCGGAACACGTGTTGCAGTATCTGGCCCGCTACACGCATCGGGTAGCCCTCTCCCATCACCGCTTGCTGTCGTTTGCCGAAGGGCAAGTCGCCTTCCGTTGGAAAGATGACGCGCACGGCAGTAAGCAGCGCAAAATGACACTCACGACCGATGAGTTCTTGCGCCGCTTTCTGCTGCCTGTGCTGCCCCGTGGCTTGATGCGCATCCGGCACTTCGGGTTTCTCGCCAACCGTCAACGCGGAGAACACATCGCCCGGTGCCGCCAACTGTTGATGAGCCGGAATCTGTCAACCGCTTCGGCTCCCGCAGAAGTCCGGCCTGTGTCGGTGCGCCGGGTTTGTCCGCTCTGTGCCGGAGCGCTGGAGATCCTCGAACGCCTTACCGCGCAACAGGTCGCTGTCCGGTACGCCGGTCGGCAGAGTTTCCTTGATACTTCGTAAAGTACAGCTCATCGGGACCAATCGGGGAAGCAGGGCGAAACAGACAATCGAAGTGTGCCGTTTTCTCTCCGTCCGCTCGGGCACCGCTTCTGTTTCCAGTTCCTGGAGCCTTTCTGCCCTCTGCCTTTGCCTCGTTAACTGGGCAGTGGTGGTCTTTTTCCCGGCGGGTGGGAACGCTTCCGAGTACCAAACTCCGATACTATTTCCATAGCGGGCCGCATCTGCCGCCACAACGAGCGGCTCCCTTCAAACGACCTTATCAGGAATGACCTGGCCCAGCTCTGTCTGGCTCTCTACTCTTTCTGCCGGGTCATTCCTGATAAGGTTCTCACGTTTCATAGGACTTATGACTGGTGGGTTGTTCAGCGAAGTTGGTGTTGAGTCCGCCAGACCGTGATGAAGCAGCTTTCAGCAACTACTAAAGACAGGTAGCAGGAGCATCTAAGTTGCTTGGACAACTGGTCTCCGCGCGGCCTCCAAACGCCTCCAGAACACGTAAGAACACGTCCAGAGCACACAAGTGATCGTCGAGGGTGCGAATGCGGCAGGGCGATCATGGATTGAGAAGTGTGCAATCAACGCCGAGATGAGATTCATAGCGAAGCCGGCGTACGCCCACTCCTTGAGGCGCGCGGGCACGATAGGGATGAGTAGCGCAAGTACACCCGCCATCTTGGCCCATGAAAGCTCCGCCCGGAAAAAGTCGGCTGGAAAACCGAGACGGGTAAACGCCTGAGCCGCCTGTGGCAGGACCCGAAGCTCATAGTATGCAGTAAAGCTCATCTCCAAGCAAAAGAGCGCAGTGACGATCCAGAACCCGACGATCAGTCCTCTTGACGGTTTCATTGTATGTCCCCGCTGAAGAGCCGTTCAAGATTGCCGAGGAATCTCTGCCAGCCGTAGTGGGCGCCTTGGTAGGCAGCTTCCTGATCGGCACGGAAGCCGGAATGCTCCATGCGCAGGTGCGTACCGCCCTCAGTTTGAGTCAGGGTGAACTGCACGACGCTCTCGTGTCCGAACGCGCGCCATGAGTAGGAGAGATGTTTGGGGTAATTGAGAACAAGTACTTTGCAGCCGATCACGCCGTCCCAGTTCGCTACGGGCTCATTTCGAAACTGAAACTCCCGCCCGACCTCCGGCTCGAAGTCATTATTGAGCAGCCATCGCGCGAGTATCGATCGGTCCGTAAGCGCACGCCACAGCTTTTCGGGCGAGTGCGGGAATGTTTTCTCGATGACAACGCTGCGCGTGTGTTCTGGGATTTTGCTCATGTCTCCATCCTTTCCAGTACTGCTTCCAGTTGGTTAAAGCGATCTCTCCAGAAAGTGCCGTAGTTCTGCAGCCAACTCACGATGGGTTCCAACGCTGCGGGCTGAGCCCGATAGTGCGTCTCTCGCCCGTCACGTCGATGCCGCACCAGCTTTGCCCGTTTGAGTACCGACAGGTGCTTGGAGACCGCTGGCTGCGATACACCTGCGGAGCGAGTCAACGCGTGTACGGTCTGCTCACCTTCTCGCGTGAGTTCCTCGAAGATCGCCCGACGGGTTGGATCAGCGAGAGCCCGGAATACGGGATTGGCGTAAGCTGCCTTCACGCTACAATCATAACCATTTGGCTATGATTTAGTCAAGAGAGACCTTCGACCACATCACGGATTAGTATCGTGAAGTCTTCGGTCTGGTAATCCGCCTAGCGACATTCACTCGATCATGTAACACGCTGATCGGAGACTTGAATTCCATACTGTGCAAGTGATGTGGGGTTCCCGGTAAATTGGCATCTGGCCAGCAGTTCATGTTTTGTTCAGCGGCTTGAATTCCCCCCTATTGGCAAACAGAAATTTGAGCTTCCCCGCCTCCTTTGTTCGGAAGAGGAAGGACGAGTATCGTCGTGGCCGTTGCTGTCCTTACGATCGTTGATCCGGGACTGCAGCGGAAACTGGACTTTCAATGGTAGGTATTTATGCCCGTTGCCTTGGTGGAGATCTAGCATAAAGCTGTCAAACACCATCGTGGATCAGGCATAGCGCGAGAGAAAGCAGTTTGCCAAACGGCAGACGAATAGGTAAATTCACAGCAGCCTCCTATAATTGTTTGCAACTTGCTGTAGTCCGAAAATAGGAGACTTCCTCTTCTTGAAAACACGAATCTTATTCGCTGCATCCGTTGTTCTGACCGTATTTGCTCCGGCGCTCCCGGCGCAGCGCGCCCCTGCGCCGGTGGACGTTAGCTCATTGCAACGCCACGAAGGTTATCTGCCCTTCTACTGGGACGCCCCGCGTGGGCGTATTCTCTTCGAGATCCCGAAACTCAACGAAGACCTCCTTTACTTCGTCGGCGTCGGAAAAGGAATCGGTTCGGTCGAATTGGGCGTGGATCGGGGCGCAAACTACGTTTCAACCGTGATTTATTTTGAGCACGCAGGTTCCCGCGTGAATGTTGTCCAGCGCAATTTAAAGTTCCGGGCTTTGGGAGGCAACGAAGCGCTGCAAGAAGGCATGGAAGAATCGTTCGCGGGCAGCGTTCTTGCCGCCTTGCCGATTGAATCGGAGGCTGACGGCAAGCTGATCGTGGATGCGACGCCGTTTCTCCTGCGCGACGCCGTAAACCTGGAAGGTGCGCTGCGACGGCAAAATCAGGGCAGCTTCAAGCTTGACCCCACCCGCAGCTCCGTTTACCTTCCGAGAACCAAAGCTTTTCCGAAAAACACGGAAGTGGAGATGACGCTGACCTACGCTTCCGACGCTCCCGGCCTTCTCGTCAATTCGGTTGCCCCGGACGGACGCGCCTTAACGGTTCGCCTGCACCACTCCTTCGTGCAGCCGCCCGACAACGGTTACCAGCCCCGTGTCGGTGACCCCAGAGTGGGCGGTTTAGGCATGAACTTCAAAAACTATGCCGCGCCCTATACCGCCAGCACCGATACCCATTGGGTACATCGCTTCCGCCTGGAGAAAAAAGACCCAACCGCCAGAATCAGCGAGCCCAAGCAGCCGCTTGTCTATTATCTGGATGCCGGTATCCCGGAGCCGATCCGCAGCGCCATGCGCGACGGCATTCTCTGGTGGAACGCGGCTTTTGAAGCCGCCGGTTATCGCAACGCCATCGTTGTGAAAGATCCCACACCCGACATGGACCCCATGGACATCCGCTACAACTTCGTCTTCTGGGTCAATCGCGACGACCGTGGATTTTCGGTCGGCGGCAGCTTCGCTGACCCGCGCACCGGCGAAATTCTGGCGGCGCGCGCCCGCATGGATTCCGCCCGCATCCGCACTATCGCCAATTACTGGAAAGCCTACAGCCC
>CAXTWT010000363.1:0-4239 GCA_964247955.1 uncultured Bryobacteraceae bacterium | reverse complement strand
TGGGCCGCCCGCTTTTTCAAAACACGTTCGCTGGCGGCAAAGGCTTGTGAACTGGGCCGGATTGCGTGCCATGGACAAAACGTCAAGGCTTCGCGCGAGGTCCGTGTCGGCGATACTCTGCAGATCAAAAATGGCTCCGGTGATTTCCAGGTGGAAGTCCTGCTTCTCAGCGACATGCGCGGTCCGGCGGTAGTAGCGCAAACGCTTTACTGGGAAACCGAAGAAAGCCGGGAACTGCGGCGTAAAGCGGCGGAAGAGCGCAAAACGATGCCGTTTCTTGAGTCATTGCACGAAGGCAAACCTTCGAAACGCGACCGCCGCCAACTCTCTCGGCTCCGGGGCCGCGCGTAATTCGGTGACGTGCCTCAGCGTATGATTTGTAGGTGCCTTTCCCTAAAATCACGATTTGCTCTGCCTTTTCGATTGCCTGTTGCGTTTGCGTTGCTCTTGGCCAGCCGTCGGTTCATAACAGTACCTTTGAAACCTATCCTTCAGTTACTTTCTCGAATGGAAAACTGGAGCTGGTCATCATGCAAAAGGGCAGCACCCTTGCCAGCGTGATCCTTTCGGATGACCCGGACAAGCTCAGTCCGCTCTGGAATCCGATGCGGATGGCGCGTGAGTTAGGGCAAACCCCGAAGTTTGACGGCGGGGCGGGACACTTTGTCTGCGTTGACGGGTTTGGCGCCATGTCTGACGAAGAGCGCGCTGCCGGGCTGCCGTTTCATGGCGAAGCGCACGCGCAAACATATGCCGTCACTTCCGGACGTGAAGGCGCAACCACCGCTGTTACGTTGACCGCCAAGCTGCCCATTGTGCAGGAGATTTTCACGCGCACGTTCCGCATGGTAGATAGCGAGAATGTTGTTTCTATTGAAACCGAACTGGAAAGTCTGCTCGGGTTTGACCGTCCCGTAAACTGGGCCGAACATGCAACAATCGGCTCGCCGTTCCTGGAGCCGGGAGTCACCGTGGTGGACGTTTCCGGCTCGCGTTCGCGCACGCGGCCCTACGACAAGGTCGATAACGGCCCGGTTCAACGCCGTCTTCGTTCCGGCGAAGATTTCACATGGCCGATGGCTCCCGGTCTCGACGGCAAGCCGATCAACCTTCGGCAAACGCCTGAAAACCCGCATTATCTGGACCACGCCACCACCCTGCTCGATCCGACACGCGAGTTGGAGTGGGTAACGGCGCTTCAGCCGAAAAAGCGGCTGATTCTCGGCTATG
The DNA here is from genome assembly GCA_964247955.1 of uncultured Bryobacteraceae bacterium. Classification (GTDB taxonomy): domain Bacteria; phylum Acidobacteriota; class Terriglobia; order Bryobacterales; family Bryobacteraceae; genus Bog-105. The sequence goes on along the minus strand of CAXTWT010000363.1, from coordinate 3,009 downwards.
TGTTCAGGCGCGCGGAGTACCCTTGGCTGCAGTACTGGGGCAACTATCCGCCGACCCAGAAGATGGCAAGAGGTCTGGAATTTAGTACTCAACCGTTCGATGTCCCCCGGCGCGAGGTCATCAGCACCGGTTCCATGTTCGGCACGCCGCTGTTTCGCTGGCTTCCGGCAAAGTCGAAAATCAAAACGAAGTTTCTATTGTTCTATGCGCGCGTGCCTGACGGTTTCACGAAAGTGGATGACGTGCGAATCGAGAACGGCCGAATTGTGATTGAGGACCGATCCGCCGGTAAGCAGGTTGCGCTGGCAACCACTCTGAGTTTATAAACTGCTTACGCTGCGTTCACCAGCTTTTTCAGGTATTGAAGGCTTTCGTCCAGCGCCTCCCGTTCGCGCTGGGCTTCGTCCTTCCCTTCCCACGGCTCATGCGCATACGGCTTCCCGCGCTCCGCGATTGCCTGATAGCGCACCAACTCCCAGGCAGGCATATTGCGGTAAGCCGCCCAGAAGTTTTGATCCCGGTACGGCAGAAGTTTAGGGCCAAACACAATCGACTCCAGCGAAAGCGCCTTGCCCGGACACAACTGGATGTACTTGCGTACGTACGAATCAATGTCAACGTTGCCGCGCCCCATCTGCACCCACGTCACGGCGGCTCCCTGCGGCACGTTCCAAACCGCGCTGTCGCGCAGGTGACTGGTAAGCACATACGGATGCAAAGTTTCCAGTGTCAGATGCGGGTCTTCGAGCGTCCACAGGGGGTTCCCGGAATCCAGGCACACGCCCACAAAGTCGCGTCCTCCCTCTTCCACCAGAGTTTTGAGTTCACGCGCCTGCATATCACCGGCATGGTTCTCAATCGCAATTTTGATGTTCCGGTCGGTTGCCTGCGAACGAACATTGCGCAGCACTTGCGCTGTGTCGGCAATGCGCACTTCAATCGGTCCCGGCTTGCGGTCGTCCGCGCTTCCGAGAACTGCCCGCACGATTTGGGAGCCGACGATGTTGGCTGCCTCAATCATGCGCCCTAGTTGCTCCTCGGCTGTGCCTTGGGACTTGTCGAACATTTTGGAGGTCGGGCAAATTGACTTCATCCCGATCTCTATCTCAAGGCCGAGCTTGGCGGCATGTTCCCGCACACTGCGTAAATTTTCAGGCTGGAGGCTGCGGATGAATCGTATCTCGGAGAAATGCACCACCTGCACTTTCCGCTCCGCGCAATAGTCTAAATATTGCAGCGGCGTCCAGTTCTGGGCGCGCAAGCTGAACAGATCAATTCCCAGCTTCACGTTCGGGTTTGGGGAGGCGGCTGTCAAGGGAGCAGCCATGGCAGAGGCAATAAACTCACGACGATTCATTACCTTCAAAATTTAGCAGCATCTGTATAAAGGGGCGCGGCGGCGGGTAAACCGCCGCATTTATTCTGCAGTATGGGTGTGAAACAAACTCCCTGTCCGGGACCACCGAGGAATGCCGGACAGATAAGCGAGATGCGAAGCAACTGAAGCAACTCTTTCACTCATCAGCCTATGCGGCTATTGGCAGCAGAACAATAAACTATGGCGGCGTAAGGGTTCTAAGAAGCAAGCCGCAAACGTGCGGTACTAAAAGGCCGCATGATGATAACAGTACCGGTCGTACCCTTGAACTCCTCCATTAGTCATCCACGAGGCACGGCGAACTCTGACCCCATTTGCCGTAAGTCTGCCATCGCTCTTCTTCTCGGCTGAAGCGCAAGAATAACCGGCCCATCCGGCACGATGGTGACGCGTGGATTAATGCCGATCTTGCGACTGTCGGCGGGAAGAATCTGAAAACGCCTGAGGATCTCAGCCAGAATCAAAACTCCTTCCGTTCGCGCCAGCGGCTCGCCAATGCACATCTTCGCGCCGCCGCCGAACGGAAAGAAGCTGAACTTCGGCAGGCTGCCGCTCGTCTCCCATCGTTCCGGCAGGAACTTATCCGGACTCTCGAAGTAGCGGCTGTCGCGTTGCGTAATGTAAGGGCTGAGAAGTACCGTCGCGCCTTGGGGGATTTCATACCCGCCCAGAGTCGTTTTCTCCAAAGCCCGCCTTCCAAACAAACCCGCCGGGGGGAACAGCCGGAGCGTCTCGTTGAAAACATTGGCAGCATATATGAGTTGCGGTATGTTTTCCATCACCGGCTTACGGTCACCCAATACAGCTTGGGCTTCCTCGGCCAGTTTTTCCTGTGCCTCCGGATGGGTGGCGAGCATGTGGCAGGCCCATGTTAAAGCCGTGGCGGTGGTTTCGTGTCCGGCCAGCACAAACGTTACCATCTCATTGCGAATAGCCTCATCGTTTAAGGAGTCTTCCGACTTGCCCTGTTGCGCCAGCAGCAGTGAGAGAACATCCTTGGCCCCCGACTGTTGTTTCCGGGCAATCAGCGGTTGCAGAATGCGATGCAGATCGGCCCGCTCCTTGGAGAAAAACAAACTGCGGGCATCGGGAAACTTGCGGCGATAGCCGCGTATGAAAGGTTTGAAGATGCTGGCCATGACCGCGATGCTTCTTGTGCGCTTCAGCACGCGCCCAATTACCTCGGAAATCGCGCCTGCGCTTTCGCGAAACTCAGATCCAAACAACGAGCTGCCGATAATCGAAAGCGTTAAGGCGCGCATCTCATCGCGGGTGTCCACGGTGGAACGGCCATTCCAGGCGCTTAACGCCCGCTCAGACTCCTTGGAAATAATGTCAACGTAAGAGGCGACCTGCTCACGGTGAAACGCCGGTTGCAGCACTCGGCGGCGTTCGCGGTGCAACGGCTCTTCGCGCGTCAGCAAGCCGTCGCCCAGCAGCTCTTTTAAGATTGTTGCGCCGAAATCCCGCCCGAATAAGTGCTGTTGATTGACCAGCACCTCCTTAATCAAATCGGCATCGTTAATCAGATACGTATGCTGGCGAATGAGCCTGAAGTAAGAGATCGGTCCATACTGCCGCGCGGTTTGTTCTAAAAATCCCAGCGTGTGCGGCGCATACTTTACGCCGAA
>CAXTWT010000362.1:0-4240 GCA_964247955.1 uncultured Bryobacteraceae bacterium | reverse complement strand
TTGTGAACTTACTTGGGTTGGCCCGGCAGGGTAAAGCTTCTCACATGTATACAGAATTCCTACGTTAATGCGCACCAGCGCAGAATGCCATTCTCTTAAACGCACGATAAGGAGGATTATCGCTTCTATTACTTGATTTGACCAACTATCTTGGTCACAATGGATTTTATGCCCGCCGCCAAAGATAAGCTGCCGACCCCCTCCCCGTCCATAAACCAGCTGAAGAAACGACGACACCAGAAGAATGATCTCAAGAAGAACAGCTACAACGTCGGTGATGCCAAAACTCACTTGTCCGAGATCTTGGAGCATGTTGAGGAGACCGGCGAGGAGATCGTGCTAACCCGCCGGGGCAAGCGAGTGGCAAGAGTGGTTCCGGATCGGGGGGAGAGTGGGGCAAGGCAACTCGGGTTCGCCCGTGGAGAAATCAAACTGCGGCCAGGCTGGGATGAGCCCGTCACATTCGAGGAATTCTGGGGTGAGTAAGGGTTTGCTGCTCGACAGCCACGCATTCCTCTGGGCTGCTAGCGAACCGGAGCAGCTGGCACCGAAACTCCGGGGTCTCCTCGAGAATGAAACCAGCAAGCTGCACCTGAGTTCGGCCACCGTTTGGGAATTACTGATTAAAGCGCGCAAGAAGAAAATCGATCTGGGCGGAGATCCGGCGACGAAACTGCAGGAATATTGTAAGCGGCTGCGCCTCATCCCCGTTCCCGTTTCCGCACAGCACCTGTATCAGGCATTTGAGCTGGAGGGGCTACATAAAGACCCTTTCGACCGGCTCTTGATTGCCCAAGCGAAAATGGAACGGCTCACATTAGTAACACGAGACCAGACAATCCAGAAGTATGGTATTGAAACGCTGTGGTAATACCGGCGCAGCAGCGTGCGGAGAATATTCGATTCCGTGGGGTCAGGGACGTATGGTTGTGTTGCGAAATGTAAAAGCGACCCGTTCGGCGGCAACTCGGACAATGGTAGATCGCATAACTAAGATCCGTCGTCTTCGTAAACACTTTGGTTTGGGGCAACTGGTAATGCGGGCAATTCATCGGTCTGACTCACCGTAGCAAAGCTTCCATAGAACCCGAAACCCAGAACTCAGTCCTGACAGATCCGGCTTGCTGTCCGCACAGTTGTAGTAGTGGGCAATAGGTAAAATTCTGAATATCCCATTTGGTTGGGAGCGGACTGCCTGGCACGATGCGAAACAGATATCCCGTAATTTCCTGGAAACGCTTGGAATGACAGAACGTGATCTGTCTCAAATTCAGAAACTGTTTGAAGCCGCACTGGAGTGCGATCCCGCAACGCGGTTCCGCTTTCTGGAACAGGCCTGTTCCGGCGATCTGGAGTTGCTGGGTGCAGTGCAACAACTCCTTCAGGCGCATGCACAGACCGGCGGATTGCTGGACCAATTTGCTCTGCCCCCAACCGCAATGGCAGGTTTACTTCCCTTGTCCGGCACTATGGAAGGGCGTCAGTTGGGACCGTATCGGATCGGGCACGAGATTGGACGCGGAGGCATGGGTATCGTCTACCTGGCTTCCCGGGCGGATGGAGCATTTCATAAGCAGTTCGCCTTGAAAATTGTGCAATCCAGTCTGGTGAGCAAAGAGCTGGTCGTACGGTTTCGCCGCGAACGCGAAATTCTCGGCTCCCTGGACCATCTGCATATTGCACGGCTGATCGATGCAGGTGTCATGGATGATGAGCTGCCCTATTACGTCATGGAATACATCGGAGGAAAGCCGATCGACAAGTACTGTGACGAGCATCGCCTCAATACGACGCAGCGGATTCAGCTGTTCCGCGCCGTCTGCCAAGCTGTCCAGTATGCGCACCAGAACCTGATCGTGCATCGGGATCTGAAGCCCTCTAACATTTTGGTCACCAGCGAAGGAACGGTAAAGCTGCTGGACTTTGGGATTGCCAAGTTTCTCGATGAGCATCAGCAGGAAACGATCCTTGCTCCAACCCAAACAGGGATGCGCCTGATGACGCCTGAGTATGCCAGTCCCGAACAAATCAAAGGGGAACCGATCACGACGGCAACCGATGTTTATGCACTGGGCGTGATCCTTTACGAATTGCTTACAGGCCGCTGGCCGTATCAGCTCAAAAGCGGGCTGCTGCACGAGATCGAGCGCGTCGTTTGTGAGGAATCACCGACCCGGCCCAGCACCGTAGCAGGACGTGAGGAGCAGACCTCCTCACCTTCCCGGACTGCTGACGAACTCAGCGCGTTGCGGGAAGGAACCAGAGCGAAGCTGAAACGGCGCTTGGCCGGTGACCTTGACAATATCGTGCTGATGGCCTTGCGGAAGGAGCCTACTCGCCGTTACCCTTCGGTGGAGCAATTGGAAGCGGATCTTCGCCGTCACTTGGAGGGACTGCCGGTGGTTGCCGGCAAGGACACCGCCCTGTACCGAGCCGAGAAGTTTTTGTTGCGCCATAAGTTTCCGGTCATAGCTGCCGTCACATTTCTTCTTTTCCTGTTGGGCGCCCTGGTGACAACGGTGGAGTTATACCTGAGTGCAAAAAGAGCGCAGGACTCGGCCGTACAGCAGGCAGCCGAGGCGCGAGCTCGGCAGTTAGCAGCCCAGGCGGAATACCTGTACATGCGGCCCTACCGGTTCACCTTAGGGGCTTTGCTCGGCCTGGAGTCGGTGCGCCGTGTTCCGCTCACCGAGAACCGCAGCTTTCTGGCCTCCGCCCTCGCCTTTGGGGAACGTCCTTACAACCCGGCGGCACACCCGCGTTCAAGCTGGTTGGTTACCATCAGTCCCGAGGGCCGATGGCTGGCGCATCGCGGGAAGGTTCCTCGCGGGCGAGAGCGAGCCCGCTTGGAACTCTCGGACCCGATCCTTGCGCTGGATCTGAGTCGCGATGGAAGGTGGCTTGTAACAGGCGGCCATGATAAAACCGCACGCCTCTGGGACGCTCAGACCGGGAGGGAACGGCTCCGCCTGGAGCACCAGGCTCGCGTCTGGAGTGTGGCGATCAGCCCGGATAGTACTGGGCTCGCCACCGGCAGCGACGACGGCGTCACACGCCTCTGGGATATCGGGACCGGACGGGAGCGGTTTCGCTGGAAATGCCAGGGCGCCGTTAATGCTGTCGCTATCAGTCCGGACGGCGCCTGGCTGGCAGCTGCCGGCAATGACAAAACGGCCCATCTTTGGGACGTTCGAACAGGACGCGAGCGTGCGCGTCTGCATCATCAGGACTGGGTCCGGGCACTTGCCGTTAGCCCTGACGGCGCTTGGCTGGCAACAGGCGGTAATGACAAAATCGTACATCTGTGGGATGCCCGGACAGGGCAGGAGCGTGCGCGCCTGCACCATCAGGACTGGGTCCGAGCGGTCGCGATTAGCCACGACGGCACATGGCTGGCCAGTGCCGGCAATGATAAAACCGCTCGCCTGTGGAATGCCCAGACGGGAGGGGAACAGGCGCGTCTGGAACTTCCAGATGGCGTTCGGGCCGTAGCCATCAGCCCCGATGACCGGTGGCTCGCTACCGTCAGCTTTGACAACGTGGCGCGCTTATGGGACATCCATGCCAAACGTGAATATTCATATCTACAGTTCAAGGAAGGCTTGGAAGCGGTCACCTTCACGAAGAACGGTGGCCTGCTCGTGGCCCACGGTTCCTTCCTCACCCTGGAGCCTTGGCGAACGGCAGACTTGATCGAGGATCTCTGTACTCGCCTGGATCGCAATCTTACCTATGAGGAGTGGAGGCAGTACCTGGGCAACGATCCTTATCGGCAGACCTGTCCTAATCTTTCCCGCTAAATTTGGCCGTGTCTCAGAAGGATTTTGTTGCGAAGTTAAGAAACGGGAAATTGTTATCGTAAGACGCAATGCTAGTTACGCCCGAGAATCCGTTTAAAGGTCGTCAGTATCCGGGCGACGTGATCCTCATGGCGGTACGTTGGTACCTGCATTATCCACTCGCGTACGAGCATGTGGCGGAGTTGCTGGCGGAGAGAGGGTTGGTTACCGACCACAGCTGTGTATGGCGCTGGGTACAGGTGTAGGGGCCGGAGTTAAACAAACGCTATCGGCCCCATCTGAAACTGACCAACAAGAGCTACCGTGTCGATGAAACGTACGGCAAGGTCAAAGGCGCCATGAAGTATCTGTATCGGGCGGTGGACTCCACCGGGCAGACCATCGATTTTCTGCTCGCCGCCAAGCACGACAAGGCAACAGCGAAACGCTTTTTCTATAAG
>CAXTWT010000361.1:0-4242 GCA_964247955.1 uncultured Bryobacteraceae bacterium | reverse complement strand
CGCCTCCAAGATGATGGCCGATGGCCGGCAAGTTAGGCATGTAAGTGTTTACAAAGCTACGATTAACCACGGCTGCGCTGATGGGTGATCCTTCACGGCAGGTTTCTCCGGAAAGAACCGGAATGCGCATAGCGGCGAAGTAATCTTGAGAGACCCAATTCTGATTCGCAAGGATTTTCCGATCTCCTTGTGAGGGCATATCTCTAATTTGCAGCTCTGTTTGCTGCTGGCCGGGCGTTCCGGGCAGGATATAACCTGTGGTAGCAGCCGCCTCCACTCCGGGCACCGTGCGCAACTCATCCAGAACGTGCTCGATCTTGCGTGACAATGCCTTCCAATTAGTGGTTTCGGCATAAGAAGCGGTGACACGAAATGTCAGGACGTGACTGGCGTCAAAGCCGGGGTTAACTCGCCCAAGCTCCTGAAAACTGCGCAGCAACAGCCCTGCGCCGACCAGCAGTGTCACGGCAAGGGCAACCTGCACGCCGACTAACAACCATTGAAGGGGATTACGCGCCGAAACTTGTGTCCGTCCTCCCTGCGCTATGGAGCGTGCAAGACTCCGACGCGTCCCATGAAGGGCAGGGAACAAGCCGCAGAGCAGAGTAGCAAGGAGCGTGCAGGCCAGCGTGTAGAACACCAAACGCCCGTCAAGCGTAATTTCTTCCACGCGCGGCAGGCTTTTGGCAAGAGCGCGGAAAACGTGCGCGGCTCCCCATCCCACAAAGAGGCCAGCTGCTGATCCTATCAGGGCGAGGACAAAAGTTTCCGTCAACAATTGCAGGATTACCGAAGCGCGGGAGGCGCCCAGCGAGTAACGAATCGCAATTTCATGTTCGCGGTCAGCCGTACGGGCCAGCAGTAATGACGCAATGTTTGTGCAGGCAATCAGCAGCAGCAAAGAAACGGAGCCAAACAAAATCCATAAGGAACGGCGCACTCCGCCAATGGTTTGTTCTTTCAACGGCTCTATAGATACTGATATTTGACCGTCAGGCTTCGGGAACTGTTTGCCGAGCTGCGCTTGAACCGTGGCGAGATTTGCTTGCGCTTTCGCCAGGGTAAGGCCATCTTTCAAACGTCCCACAACGGTGTACCAGGTGTTTTCACGAGATTGGGCATACGGAGCATCCAGGGGAACCGAACTCCAGAAATCCACATCATGAACAGGAAACAAAAACGAAGCAGGCATTACCCCGGCAACTCGATAACTAGTTTTGCCGAGACGAACAACTTTGCCCGTCATATTGGGGTTGGCCCCGAAGTGGCGACGCCAGAAGCGATCACTGATTAAGACTGCGCTCGGGCCGCCGAACTTTTGCTCTTCCGGCAAAAAGTCCCTGCCTATCGCGGGAGAAACGCCCCATACCTGCAAAAACCGGGGAGCGACGTACGCTACTGTTTCTTTTTCCGGAATGGGGCCGGAAGTCTCGTTGGCGTCATCCGGGTAATAACCGGTAATGGCTCCAAACGTCGAGTTCAACCGGTTCCAGTCCTCCAAACGAACGGGCGCAACAAACGGGTTCGAGCTTTTCAGCTTGGTATTGTGCTGTTCGATTCTTACTAACTGATCGCCCTTCGGAAACGGCAAAGGCTTTAATATGATGGCGTCAATGGCCGAGAAGACCGCGCTGTTTCCTCCAATCCCGAGTGCAAGCGTCAGAATAACTGTTACCGAAAACGCGGGCGACTTCCGCATAAAACGGAAAGCCGACTTCAGATTGGCCAGGGTGTTCTCTACGGTGACAATGCGGTACACATCGCGCAATTCTTCTTTCAACTGTTCCCTTCCGCCGAACTCCAGAAGGGCTTGGCGGCGCGCTTCGTTCGGCGCTACGCCTGCCGCGATCTTTTCTTCTGTCAGTTTCTCAACATGAAACTCAATCTCGGAATGGAGCTGCTTATCGTAAGCGCTTTTTCGGGTCAAAGATTTCCACCAGTTCATAAACCGCTCCTATTCCTGCGCTGCTTTTAAAATCAGACCTACGGCTTCCGCCAGCCGGTTCCAATTCGATTCTTCTTCGACAAGCTGCTTACGCCCTTTGGCGGAGAGTTTGTAAAACTTCGCCTGTCTTCCGTTGTCGGACTCGCCCCACTCCGCCTGTAACCAGCCGCGCTTTTCCAGCCGATGCAGAGCCGGGTACAGCGATCCTTGCTGCACTTGTAGCACTTCCTTTGAAATCTGCCGGATTCGCAAGGAAATGCCGTATCCATGCACCGGGCCAAGCGCCACGATTTTCAAGATGAGCATGTCCAGGGTGCCCTGCAAGAGATCCGATTTGTCCGTTGGCATTGTTTTCTCTATGTTGTTCTACATATAGCAATACATATGTAGGATGTCAAGGAGACAAGTGACGGCAAACTGCTGCTGAGATGATCGTAGAAGACCATTTCATGCCAAAAGTCGAGTTGATCGTCGTAGTCACAGCAACGGAAGGGAAAGCGGATGAGTTGAGTGTGGAACTGCAAGGGATGCTTGCGCCGACGCACGCCGAGCCTGGTTGTGAGTTCTACCGTTTATATGAATCGGCAACACCGGGGCGCTTCTTCTTTCATGAATTATGGGAAAGCGAGGAAGCTCTGGATGCTCATCGGCAAACTCCCCACTTCTTACGCATGAAGCAGACAACACAAAACCTGCTCGCCAAGCCCTTGGAAGGCCACAAAGTAAGACAGCTAAGCTGACGTGACGATGCCTCACAACGTGCTGTCCGTCATTGATCTGGGAAAGAATTACGGCGACACTGCAGCCGTCCAGAACATTTCCTTTACGGTCGCCAGAAACGAAATTGTCGGGCTGCTCGGTCCGAACGGGGCAGGGAAGACGACCACCATCAACATGCTGCTGGGCATCCTGCAGCCGACCTCCGGCAGCATCAGCATTGAAGGCATCGATCTTGCACGCCGTCGCTCGCAAGCCCTTGAACGCACCAACTTCGCCGCCGTCTACGCGCCGCTGCCCGGCAACTTGACCGTTTACCAAAACCTGCGGATCTTCGGCATGATCTACGGAGTGAAAAAACTTTCGGAACGCATTGAGGTACTCATTACTGAGTTCGACCTGCAAAAGTTTCGAAACGTGAAGTGCGGCGTGCTTTCTTCCGGCGAGCAAACCCGCGTATGCCTTGCCAAAGCGATGCTGAACCGTCCGCAATTGCTGCTGCTGGATGAACCGACAGCGTCGCTTGATCCCGCCACGGCTCGCGATATCCGCGCTAAAATTCGCAGCCTTGCTACCAACGGCACGGGCGGCGTGCTGTGGACCTCGCACAACATGTATGAAGTGGAAGAGGTGTGCGACCGCGTGCTGTTTCTTTCTCGTGGAAAAGTTCTCCTGGAAGGAGATCCGAAAACACTGCCCGGTGAACATGGCCGCGAAACGCTGGAGGATCTTTTCATCACCGTTGCGCGCGAACCTTTAGCGCTGGAGACCCGTTAGCGTGCATTTCAGCCCGATTGCCGCGATTATCCTGCGCGTCTTTTATCTGTTGCGCGGAAGTCCGGCGCGCATCTTACCGCTGTTCGTCTGGGTCGGCGTTGACATTGTGGTATGGGGATTCATCACGAAGTATTTGAACACTGTTGCCGCATCCGGCTTTAACTTCGTGCCTGCGCTCCTCGGAGCCGTTCTTCTTTGGGACTTTTTCGGTCGCGTCATGCTGGGCGTCATCACAGTGTTTCTCGAAGACGTATGGTCCCGTAATTTTCTGAATGTCTTCGCGACGCCGCTCTCCATCTCGGATTACCTCACGGGCTTGGTGTTGTCCAGCATTGCCACCAGCTTTGTTGGTCTTCTGGTGATGCTGCTCCTCGCTGCCGGAGTTTTCGGCTTATCATTCTTGATCTACGGCGTGCTGTTGATTCCCTTTCTTCTCGTGCTGTTTTTGTTTGGGATTGCCGTCGGCATCTTCGGCGTTGCGGTCATGCTCCGGCTCGGTCCTGCGGCGGAATGGCTGGTCTGGCCCCTTCCCGCGCTGCTTTCGCCTTTTGTCGCTGTTTTCTACCCGCTCGCCACTTTGCCGCGCTGGATGCAGGCGGTCGCACACGTTTTGCCTCCCTCTTATGTGTTTGAAGGAATGCGGACGGTTGTGCGGGGCGGCTCCGTTTCGGGTTTCCACCTGCTGATCGGTACGCTTCTCACCATCGGGGATGTGCTGCTGGCAAGCTGGTTCTTCACCCGCGTTTATAAGCACGCCGTGCGCACCGGACTAATTGCCCGGTACAGCGCGGAAAGCATCAGTT
>CAXTWT010000360.1:1792-4278 GCA_964247955.1 uncultured Bryobacteraceae bacterium | reverse complement strand
CTGTTTGCCAGCCTGATCGGCACTACGATTGAGTTCTTCGACTTCTACATCTACGCTACGGCGGCAGTGCTGGTCTTTCCCCGCCTTTTCTTTCCGGTGTCCGACCCGGTAGCCGCCACGCTCGCCTCCTTGGCGACATTCGCTATTGCGTTTCTGGCGCGACCGATCGGTTCCGCGCTCTTTGGCCACTTTGGCGACCGTTTAGGGCGCAAGAAGACGCTGGTTCTGGCCTTATCGACAATGGGAATTTCTACCGTCGCGATTGGAGCTTTGCCCACTTACAGCGCTATCGGCTTCGTTGCGCCGCTGCTTCTCGCTTTGTGCCGCTTTGGTCAAGGGCTTGGCTTGGGGGGCGAGTGGGGCGGCGCAGTACTCCTGGCTATCGAGAATGCGCCTCCGCGCAAGCGCGTCTGGTACGGCATGTTCCCGCAGCTTGGGGCCCCAATCGGCTTCTTTCTTTCCGGCGGCGTTTTTCTGTTGCTTTCCCATTGGCTCACGAACCAGCAGTTCTTTGCTTTCGGCTGGCGGCTTCCGTTCCTGGCCAGTGCCGTATTGGTGCTGCTGGGCTTCTACGTGCGGCTGAAAATTAAGGAAACCCCCGTCTTTCGGGCAGCCCTTCATCGAGGCGAATCAGTGAGATGGCCAATGGCGGTAGTCCTGCGTGACCATACAAAGACGCTGTTTGCCGGTATTTTGGTGTGCCTGGCGACATTTGTTCTGTTTTATCTGATGACCGTTTTTGCGTTGTCCTGGGGCACAGGCGCGCTCGGCTACAGCCGCGAGAAGTTTCTGCTGATGCAGTTGTTCGACATTGCCTTTTTTGCCCTGACGATTCCGATCTCCGCGCTTCTGGCAGAGAAGGGGCGCCGCCGCGTCCTGGTCTGGGTCACTGTAGGGATCGGCTTTTTCGGCCTGATCCTGGCGCCATTATTTGTCGCTGGCGCTACCGGAGCATTGGTCATGATGGCCCTAGGCTTATCCTTGATGGGCCTCACCTACGGACCGCTCGGCACGGTCATCTCTGAGCTTTTCCCGACTCCCGTGCGGTACACGGGGAGTTCGCTGGCCTTCAACTGCGCCGGTATTCTGGGCGCATCCCTCGCGCCGTACATCGCCACTTGGCTGGCGAAAACCTACGGGCTTCCTTATGTCGGTTACTATCTCCTGCTCTCGGCGGTTCTGACGTTGTTGGGACTGCTTTTAATTCGGGAAACGAAGGACGACGACCTCGCCTCGGTGAACACCTGAGAGCCAAGCTACCAGTGCATCACCTGACCGCCGTCGATATTGATTGTCTGCCCGGTGATTTGCTTTGCTCGTGTGGAAGACAGAAACACGACCATGTTGGCGACATCCTCCGGCTCCTGCCAGCGGCCGAGCGGCACGACCGTGCGCACCTTTTCGCCCGCCCAGTCCTCGTAGGAGCGGCGCTGCTCCGGAGCTTGTTGGTCGTGCCATGCCTGCCACACCTGGCGATTGAGCGGCGTCCGCACCATGCCGGGATTGACAACATTCACACGGACGTTATGCGGAGCCAAATCCTTAGCCAAGCACTGCGCGAAGTTGATGTTAGCTGCTTTGCTGGCGCTGTAGGGCGGGTCCGTTTGGGAACCAATCTGACCGGCTACGGAGGCCACAAACACCATTGTTCCGGCCCTTTGCGCGACCATACGCGGGGCGAGGGCATGAGCCACATGCACCATCCCCATCACATTGACCTCCAGCACCCGCGTCCAGTCGCTCGGTTGAAGATGGGTGAACGGAAAACCGAACTTGCCGGACCCCACCGCCGCCGCATTCACGAGATGTGAGACCGAACCCAAGGCGGTTTCGGTTTCACGCAAAGCATTTTCCACGGCGACAGGATCACTCACGTCAACCACGCTGCCATGTGAGGGAACACGAGTTGCATCGGACAGTGCCGCTGCTTTCTCTTTCACTTGGCCCGAGACGTCCCATAGGGAAAGGCGACATCCTTCCTGCGCCAATAATTGGGCACAAGCCCAGCCGATGCCGCTGGCTCCGCCCGTGACAACCGCGACATGTCCCGCTAGTTCCAACTCCATAGTGATCTAATGCACCTGACCCGCCGAGTTTTCGAGAACCACATGAGAAAGCACCGCCGTGTCCGACTTATCCGGCAGGTGCGAGCAGAAGCCGATGCCGACATAGAACGGCGCGTCGAAGTGCAGGGTGATCGGCGGCCCGAACTGGTGCATCGGTTCGCCCTCCAGGCTAATGAAAATGGCAATGGAATCGCCCTGCTTTTCCAGGCCGATGCGTTTCGCCATGACCTTCGCCAGAGAGCCGCCGAAGCGGTATTGCAGGTCGGTGATAAGGGCGCCCCGGCTCGGACGCTGCGCCAAGTGGATCATGCCCGTGCCGTGTTCGGCGACCATGGCTTCTTTTGCGTCATCGTCGAGACTCTGGCGAATGATCAGCAGCGCCTTGCGGTCGTTGTAGCCGTTCGGGTCCGGGAACGTGAC
>CAXTWT010000360.1:0-1692 GCA_964247955.1 uncultured Bryobacteraceae bacterium | reverse complement strand
CACAGGGTAAATACGAGCAATGACCATTGGCAGGAGCGTTTCCGTGCGAGGCTATCGGAGGTGATTCCCATCATGAAGGAACTCTAACAAAACTGCATATCAGTGCCGGAAGGGATAAGCGGCGCGTATGATGAGGGGAGCCTGTAATGGACTGTTCATCGCCTGGAACGCCGAGCCGCCCGATGACTCCTTCCCCTTCGTCACGGCGCTGGCTCATGATCAGCTTGGCCTTTCTGGCCACCGTCATCAATTATCTGGATCGCCAAACGCTTTCGGTCGTCGCGCCGGTACTGCTCGATCAGTTTCATATGAGCAGCATCGACTACTCCCGCGTGGTCTCGGCCTTTCTGCTCGCCTACACGATATCGAACGGTTTGTCCGGTCCCTTGATTGACCGTCTGGGAACGCGCGCCGGGTACGCCCTCTGCATGGCATGGTGGTCTTTCAGTTCCGTCCTGCATATCTTCTCGCGGGGAGCTTTGAGTTTGGGCGTGTTCCGTTTTCTGCTGGGCATCGGTGAGGCCGGGAATTGGCCGGCGGGCGTGAAAGTTGTGGCTGAGTGGTTCCCCGAACGCGAGCGCGCGTTGGCTTCGGGCCTCTTCAACAGCGGTTCGGCCATTGGCGCCATTCTCGCTCCGCCGCTGGTCGCCTTTATCGTTCTGCAATTCGGCTGGCAGGCGGCCTTTGTGCTCATCGGCGGTCTGGGCTTTGTTTGGCTGGCTGCTTGGCTCTCAATCTATCGCACGCCGCCTGAGGCCATGCGGCAGGCCCACGCCCGGCAACCCGCCTTCCAGCTTCTGCGCATGCGCTTTGTTTGGAGCTTTACTTTGTCCAAGGTCTTCCTCGATCCGGCGTGGTACTTCTACGTCTTTTGGTTTCCCGAGTATCTCAAACAGGCGCACCGGTTCAACTTGGCCGCCATCGGGCAGTACGCCTGGATTCCGTTCTTCGTCGCAGCCCTGGGCAATGTTCTCGGCGGTTGGCTGTCCGTGGCGCTCCTGCGTCGCGGGATTCCTACCGCCCGCGCGCGCAAAACAGGGGTTACCCTCTGCGCGGCGTTGATGCTTTCCTCCATTCCGGCGGTCCTGTCCCCTTCACCGTGGGTGGCAATGGCTTGCATCGCGCTTGCCATGGCCGGGTACACGGGAGCGAACGTCACTATGCTGGCCTTTACAGCCGATGCTTTCCCGAAAGAATCGGTGGCTTCCGTGTGGGGCTTGGCCAGCATGGGCGCAGGATTCGGAGGCATGCTCTTCACCCTGATTGCGGGCTGGGTAATTCAACACGTTTCTTACACTCCCGTTTTTGTTGGCTTCGGATTGATGCCGCTGCTCTGCTGCACGATTCTCTGGACGCTGACGGGTCCGTTGCCCAACCACCATCGAGAGCAAACCTGGATCAGAGATTCTTCCGCAGAACCCACGTAGTCATGCTGCGTTGACTTTGTACGACCGTCGTTTTGATCGGATCGATCATCTCTCCACCAAGTTCCGCAGCGAGCCTGACCAGTTGTGCTTCATCCACCAAATAGCGCTCCGAGCCGTCCGGCAGCAGAAACCGACGTCCTGTCAGGCGCTGGATTTGCTGTTCCGTACCAATGGAGGAGGCGAGACGACAGAAGAAGATTCCGCCCGGCTTGATACTAATGCGCATTCAGGGGAACATTTTTAATCCAGTCGAAGCCAGTTAAGG
>CAXTWT010000359.1:0-4306 GCA_964247955.1 uncultured Bryobacteraceae bacterium | reverse complement strand
TTGGGGAAATGTGTCGCGGGTGTTTGCGCTTTCTTTGCTGGTGACGGTAGTCGTGAGCGTTACCGGCGCCATCGCGGCGTTAGGCGACACGCTGTTTCCGTCTGCTTCATTAGCGCAAGGCGTGCAGCAGGATCTTTCGAGCGGGTCTAGTTTGCTGCTGCGATTGCGGGTATTCCATCCGGTTCTGGCGATTCTCGGCGCAGCGTACCTGCTTTGGGCAGCATGGAATGCGTTTAAACAGGCAGACCATCCGGCAACACGCCGGGCCGGAATGGGAGTCATTGCACTGATTGTTCTCCAAATCTTGGCCGGTGCGGTGAATCTCTCGCTCATGGCTCCGATGCCGATGCAGTTATTTCATCTGTTTATGGCGGATGCGCTTTGGATTGCTGTTGTTGTGATGGTGATGGAAACCGCTATCTCGTCCGTAACCGTGCAAGAGAATGAACTTGTGGGTGTCTGATGCAAGAGCGGCCCTGACCGGGGAAGCATAAATCGGCGAGGCTGTACTGGCGTTGTAAGTGCGGCCAAAAATCTTCATAGCCAAACACTACAATATCCACATGCGCCCCGAAATTCTCCTAGCCTCCCTCTGCGCGGTCGCGCTGGCGCTCCCCGCGCACGCCCAAACCGCCGACGAACTCGTAGCCAAGAATATAGCCGCTCGCGGAGGCATGGACCACATCCTCGCCATTCGCTCCCTCAAAGCTGCCGGACGTATGCAGCAGGGCGGCATGACCGCTGCGGTGACGCTCGAAACCGCCGCGCCGAACCTTTTGCGCCAAAACTTCACCATTCAGGGCATGACCGCCATTGCCGCCTACGACGGCGGCATTGCCTGGCAGATCTCGCCCTTCGAAGGCAAAAAGGACCCGCAGCAGCTTGGCGAGGACGATCGGCGCAGCCTGATTGAAGAAGCCGACTTCTACGGTCCGCTCGTAAACTACAAGGAAAAAGGCAACACCGTCGAGTATCTTGGGCATACCACTGTCGACGGCGACGACGCCCTCCAACTGAAAGTCACCCTAAAAAACGGCGACATCATCAATTACTATCTCGACCCTGACACGTACCTGGAAATTCGGACCGAAAAGACCGTCTTCATACGCGGCGCCATGCGCCAGACCGTTACTGATCTCGGCTCTTACAAGCAAGTAGCTGGCGTTTATTTCCCTTTCTCGATGGAAACCGGCGCTAAAGGCAGCCCCTACCGGATGCAGATGACCGTGGAAAGCATGACAGCCAATGTACCGATTGATCCAGGCCGCTTTCACATGCCTCCTGAAGCTGGCAAACCGCCTGCATCGACGACAGCACCAGTGAAGCCGCCCCGCTAGAATCCTCGAAAGGAATAAAAAGATGAGAACGCTCCTCCTACTCGCTTTGACTGCGGCGATGGCCGCCGGGGCCACGGCTCCGCGATTCGACTCAGGAACGATTTCCGGGCTGCCTGCGCGTAATATCGGTTCGGCTGCCATGAGCGGCCGCATTGCTGCGATAGCGGCCACCGGCGCCGGCGGGCAACTGACTATGTTCGTCGGCTCCGCCAGCGGCGGAGTGTGGAAGTCGCTCGACGGCGGCACGACCTTTCGGCCCATCTTCGACAACACCGACGCGCTGTCAATCGGCGCTATCGCTATCGATCCCACTAACGCCAAAACGATCTGGGTCGGCACCGGCGAAAGCTGGGTTCGCAACAGTGTATCGATTGGAACCGGTCTCTACAAATCCGTTGACGGCGGCGAGAACTGGTCCAAAGCCGGACTTCCCCGCTCCGAACACATCGCGAAAATTCTCATCGATCCCAGCGACGGCAATACCGTTTACGCCTGCGCCACCGGCCCGCTTTGGAGCGATAGTGACGAGCGCGGCGTCTACAAAACCACCGACGGCGGCAAGTCCTGGCGCAAGACCCTCGCCGGAGCCAACGGTTCCACCGGTTGCGGCATGCTTGCCATGAGCCCCAAAGAGCCGCGAACGCTATACGCCTCCCTGTGGGATTTCCGCCGCCAAGCATGGACGTTCCGTTCCGGCGGTCCCGGCAGCGGTTTGTTTAAATCCACTGATGGCGGCGAGCATTGGACTGAGCTGACGACTGCTAACGCTAAGGGCCTTCCCGACAAGCCGTATGGCCGCATTGCGCTTGCGGTCGCTCCGTCCAAACCGAACGTTGTTTATGCAGTGATCGAATCCAAAAGCGGCGCGCTGTATCGCTCCGATGATGCGGGCGGGAACTGGACCCGGCTCGACGCCAGCCAGTTCCTCGTTTGGCGGCCCTTCTATTTTTCGAACCTGATTGTAGATCCCCAGGACCCCAACAAGGTTTTCAAGGTGGACGGTCCGCTACTCCTGAGCGTCGATGGCGGCCGCACTTTCAGCGAAGTCGCGAATACCCACAGCGACCATCACGATGTCTGGATCGACCCCGCAAACCCTAAGCTCGTTTTTACCGGCGACGACGGCGGCCTGTGGCGAAGCAATGACGGCGGTCTCCGCTGGGCGCATTCGCTCAACCTGCCGGTATCGCAGTTCTACCATGTGAGCCTCGACAACGCCGACCCGTATCACGTCTACGGCGGACTGCAGGACAACAGTTCCTGGGTGGGCGACTCTTCGTATCCGGGCGGCGTCACAAATTCCCGCTGGGAGAACATGTACGGCGGCGACGGCTTCTGGATGTGGGAAGACCCTGCGGATTCCGCCTACCTCTACGCTGAAGCCCAGGGCGGTGAGTTGGTGCGCGTTAATCGCGTCACTCATGAAACCCGCTCCATTAAGCCTTACGCCCGCTATGGCGAGAAAAAGCTTCGCTTCAACTGGAACACTCCCGTCCAGATCAGCCCCAACGAAAAGGGGACCATCTACATCGGTGCTCAATATCTTTTCCGCTCTCGCGACCATGGCCAGTCCTGGGACCGTATCTCGCCCGACCTGACTACCGACAATCCCGAGAAACAAAAGCAGGAGGAGTCGGGCGGCATCACGGTCGATAACTCCGCAGCCGAGATGCACACGACTATCTACTCGATCTCTGAATCGCCCAAGGACCCCCAACTGATCTGGGTCGGCACTGACGATGGCAATGTGCAGCTCACGCGCGATGCGGGCAAGACCTGGAGCAACGTGGCAAAGAACGTTCCCGGCGTTGGAGATGCTCCCTGGGTCTCGTGGGTCGAAGCCAGCCGGCACGATGCAGGGACTGCCTACGCCACCTTCGACCGCCATATGTATGGCGACATGAAACCGTATCTTTACCGCACCACCGATTACGGGCGGACCTGGACCCCGCTGACGCCTGAAAGCTCCGGGGTGCGCGGCTACGCTCACGTCATCAAGGAAGATACCGTCAACCCGCAACTGCTCTTTCTGGGCACTGAATTTGGACTCTGGATCAGCGTCGATGGCGGGGGTCAGTGGGCCGCTTATCGCGGCACCGACTTTCCGGCATCCGTTGCCGTGCGCGATATCGTTGTCCATCCGCGCACGTCCGATCTCGTGCTTGCCACCCACGGACGCGGCATCTGGATCGTGGACGACATTTCACCCCTGCGCGCTCTTCGCCCGGACTTGATGACTACCGATGCACAGTTCATTCCTTCGCGCCCCGTCGTGCAATACATGGAGACGTTCGGTGGTTGGAACGAGGGCGACGCCGCCTTTCGAGGCGCGTCGCGGCCCACAGCCGCATTGGTCGCTTACTACCAGCGAACGCGCCACATCTACGGGGATCTCAAGATCGAGATCTTTGACAGCGTCGGTAATCTTGTCGACACGGTACCGGGCAGCAAGCGGCGCGGCTTGAACCAGGCGCGCTGGTCCATGCATCTCAAACCGCCTAAAGTGCCTCCAGCCGCTACAGCGGCCTTTGCCGCTGCGACCGGACCACGCGTGCTTCCCGGAACTTACACAGTAAAGATGACCAAAGGCGACAAGGCGTACACCACCAAGCTCGACATCATGCTGGACCCGCGCGCCCCCTACACCCTGGAGGATCGGAAAGCGCAGTTTGAGCTTTCCATACGCATTGCGGCGCTCCTGAACAGAATGAGCTGGGCGGTGGACGCCGTTGTCGGTCTGCGCGATCAGGCCACCGCCCGCGCTGCCCATGTGAATGACAATGCCCTCAAGAACCGCTTAACGGAATTGGCCCACTCTGCCGACACCATCCGAACCGAAGTGGTCGCCACCAAGGAGGGCGGCGCGATCACGGGTGAGGAGCGGCTCCGTGAGTACATTACCGGGCTCTACGGCGACGTAAACTCCTATGAAGGCCGACCCACCGCATCACAGGTGGAGCGCGCTGACG
>CAXTWT010000358.1:0-4364 GCA_964247955.1 uncultured Bryobacteraceae bacterium | reverse complement strand
GTTCTTTTCATCTTGGGTTGGCATCTTACCTGAGTATGCACTCGCTCGGGTAAGTTGTCAACCTATAAATTACTGCCGGTTAAAGCGGCGATAGAATCCTTCTATTTAACAGATCAGCCAAGGTTCCGCTAGGCTGAATCATGCTCAGTCCAGAAGACTTGTATGTGATGGGTTTGAACGCCCTGCATGAAGATTTGTACCGCATGGGCAGTTCGTCGTCGCCTAACTTTTCCGAGGCTCGTGTTCTTATTGATTGCCTTATCGTAGACCGTGACGGGATTAAGATAGTGATAGCGAACGGTAACGGATTTTCTGCTTTCAACCGGATCATTGCGCCTATGAAAGTCAGGGGTAAGAACGTATGGAGGATCAATAAGGGTAGTCCGATTCCAGCCGATATAAGGTTAATCAAGGACTTGACCGACCCAGGTCATTACATGTTAGCGCCAGCCAATGACATGCCCCTCAAGAAGTTTTTAGGGCTTCTGGAGGAGATGGCAACAACCCGCGTGTTTGCGTCAAACTATCACCGCAGGAGATTTTCAATGCCCGTTAATCCAGCTTTTAAAGCAACCCTAGCAGAGTGGCGCACGGTTATGGCCGCCCTTCAACACTATCAGCAACATCTCACTACGCACGTTCCAAATATCGAAGATGAGGACCAGCAGCTTGTGGCTTATGACCACATGGAGCGGCTTGATCGCCTTATGCCTAACTTCGACCGTCAATTGAACGAGTACATCCAGCAAGAAACATCGCTCGTCGGTTCATCGCCCACCGCTTAATTTGCTCTTCTGTTTACTAAGTCCGATATGAAGACTGTTTGCTGCCTGGCCCTTTTTGTTTTCGCTGTCTCTGCGGAGGCGGATACCTGGACTCTTCCGCTTTTTTCCAGCGATCCGAAAGATGTTTTGGCCGCCGCTGCGCAGCACACGCCTCCAGCCGACGCGAACGTTTTTATTCTGGACCACGCCGTATCGGTTCAGATTGGAGCTGACGGCAAATTGAGTCAGACGACCAGAAGCGTGCAGCGCATTCTGACGGAAGCGGGCGCTCGCGCCGACACACAAGTGGTCGTGCCCTGGTTGGCATGGCGTCAGGACCGGCCGCAGATGCGCGCTCGCGTGATTACGCCCGACGGTCAGGCCCACCTTCTGGAAAGCTCAACTATCACTGAAGCCGGGGTGCCTGCGCTGGTTCCCGGCATTTTCACGGATGCCAAGTTCCTAACGGCGCCGCTGCCGGCAGTAGCGGCGGGCAGCGTCGTGGAAGTCGAATACATCGAAAACGATCGGGAAGCCATTACGGGTTTCGGGCGTTCCGGCCAGTTTCCCATTCCGCAGTCCATTCCTTTTGAACACTACTCGCTGCGGATCGAAGCACCGGCAAGCAGCAAGTTGTCGGTTGCTGCCTACGTCCTTCCGAACGCGAAACGAAAGGAAACGAAAACCGGCGACAAACAGCAGATCACGATTGAAACTTCCGTCCTGCCCAAGCAATTGCCCCAAAGACTACTCCCGCCGGATATGCTCCCGACGCCGACCGTTGTTTTTTCCACGGTTTCCTCCTGGGGGGAAGTAGCGCGCTGGTATGCCGGGATCATGGGCAAAGTTGCCGCTCCTAAGCCGATAGCAGCATCTTCGGAAAACGACACGGACCGGATGACAAAGATTGAGCCCATTTTGGAAGAGATCGACAAAAAGGTCCGCTATACCGGCATTGAACTTGGAATGGGAGCCTACACGCCGCGCACGCCCTCCGAAACATTGGCGCGAGGCTACGGCGACTGCAAAGACAAGGTTGCCCTGCTCATCAATAAACTCGCGGAAGCCGGGATTCCCGCTTTTGCCGCCTTGCTTCGGCCCGCGCCATTTTCCGACGTGCGGCCCGACATGCCCGGCCTCGAAGCGTTTAATCATGTGATTGTCTATGTGCCGGGAAAACATCCGCTTTGGATCGACCCTACCGCCGAGTTTACTCCCGCTTCCCGCCTTCCTGTCAGCGACGCGAACCGTTGGGCGCTGATTGCTGACCCTGCAACGCAAGCGCCCGTGCGCACACCGGCCTCGGACGCCGCCGACAATTACAGCACGGAATCTACTGAAGTATTCCTGCAGGAAGAAGGGCTAGCCAAAGTAACAAGAACGATAGAAGCACGGGGCGTCTTGGCAGATGCGATGCGGCCAGCATTCAACTTTGCTGCTTCCACGCCGGAACCGCAACGGCAAAAGTTTCTGGACGCGCTCGCGAAGAATATTCACGTGGAACACGTCACGAAGCTCGATGCCGGTCAGCCCCGGGATTTGCTGCGGCCCGCGCGCATGCAACTGTCCGCTGAGGGCTATGCGCTGGCGCAGACAAACGACCGCGCCGCCACTTGGGTTCTGCCCTCCGTAGGGACGATGAACTTCCGTTCGCTGGCTCTGCTTCTGACGGAAGCGCGCAGGCCGTCCCTGCCGGACTCGAAATCGACAGCAGACGACAAACCGCGCACGGAAGATTATTTTGTCGCGCCGGGCTTCACCGAAGAAGAGCATTATCATGTTGTACCGCCTGTAGGCTTCCGTTTGGGGCAGGCGCCCGCCCTTAGCCCTGTTGCCATTGGCCCCCTGACCGTGATGCGAACCGCTAAGCTCCTCGGTGACGGCTCATTGGAAGTCATGTATCAGTTCACTAGTCCCAAGGCGCAGTACACCGCCGCCGAAGGCAGCGCCATGATTGCGGATTTCAAGAAAGTGCTCTCCGTGCCGCCGACGCAGGTTGTTTTCCCCAATGTCGCGCAGGGAATGATCGCTGAGGGAAAGGTGAAAGAAGGAATTGCGCTTCTCAAGCAGCAAGCCGACGCTAACCCGTTGGGGAACGGCGCGAAGCTGCGGATGGCTTCCGCCTATCTGGAAGCCGGTGCGCGACCCGAAGCCGTTCGCCTGTGCCGGGAAGTCATTGCACGCGATCCGAAGTCCGCGCTCGCCTACAATCGCCTGGGCTGGATTTATACGCATGACGAGTTTGGCCGACCGTTTCATCCGGGGATGGACTGGACCGCAGCCGAAACGGCTTTCAAAAAAGCCGTGGAGCTGAAGCCGGAAGAAAAAAAATACCTGGTTGACCTCGGTGTTTTGTACGAGTTTGATAAATTCGGCAGTCAGTTTGAGCCGGATGCGCCCTTGAGTGACGCGATTGCACGCTTCGAACAGGCAGGGGTTGCCGTCCTTGCCGCCACGAACCGCATCAATGAGCTTCCGGAGACGTTGCTGTACGCCCGACGCTTTGATGCGGTCAAGCAGTTTTATGAGAAGCCCGAAGCAGGGCACGCCTCACCCGCATGGCGGCTGGCTGCCCTTGCCGCCTCGTCGGGACCGGAGGCCGCCCTTTCCGAAACGGAACGCCTGTTTCCCTCCGAAGATGCGCGCGCCGTGCGCGAAGCCGAAGCAGGCCGCCTTCTTCTGGTTCTGGGGGAATACAAAGCCGCTGCCGTTCTCCTAGCCAAAGGGAAAAACGCAAACGCCGGATCGACTGACATTGACCTGCAAACGGTGGGAGATATCAAGCATTTCAAAGAGGGTGATTATTCTTCGCAACCGGCGGTTGCTCTTGTCCAACATTTCATTCTCGCTTTGCTGCCGAATGTCGCCGGCCAATCCGATCAATGGCAAACTCTGGTCGCGCCCGAATGGCGAAGCTTGGGGAAAGATCACTTCCGCAGCGGCCTGTTTCGCTCCTTCGCCGGTTTCCGTTCGGTAGGGGGTCAGTCGCTGCCCTTTGCCGTCGCAGCGGACTACATCGTGAGCACGGCCAATCTGACGCAGGATTGTTACGACGACTCTAACTGCCGAGTGCGTTTTGCCGACCCTTCCGATAATAGCCGGACCAAAACCGTAGCATTTGCAGCAAAGCGCAACAACAAGTGGTTGGTCCTGGGCCTCGGTTCAGACTGGGCCGTGCCGGGGGGCGAAGCATTTTCCCGCGCCGAGGCGAATGACCGAGCGGGCGCAAAGCACTGGCTCGACTGGGCGAAGGAGGAAATCCCGGAATCGCACTCGTCTGATCCCATGTCCGGTCCGGCTTTCGTTCATCTCTGGGCTTCTCCGTCCGACAAGGACACCGACCTGATTACCGCCGCTGCCGCGAGTCTCGTGGCGCGCGGAAAAGACTACGAAAAGGGCAGTGCTGAACTGCAAACGGTTGGCACGCGGCTGAGCACAAACGACCTCAAGAGCTACGCCGATCAGGCGCTGGCCCAGTCGCTGATGATGCATCGCCAGTACACGCAAGCGATTCCGGTTCTGCAACGCCTTCACAAAGCGTGGCCTGAGTCCGGGCAAATCGCTTATGACTTGGGCATGGCTCTTGCCTTGGCAGGGAAA
>CAXTWT010000357.1:0-4378 GCA_964247955.1 uncultured Bryobacteraceae bacterium | reverse complement strand
CGGAGTGGAAAGCGGCTCCTTCTACACTCACGACGCCCTGGACGGCGAAGGTTCGCCCTGACAATGCCCTTCCCGAATATCCCCGGCCCCAAATGGTCCGTAAGCAATGGATCAATTTGAACGGTCTTTGGGATTACGCCATCGTGCCGAAAGACCGTGGTCGTCCCGAAAAGTTTGATGGTCAGATTCTCGTGCCGTTCGCCCTGGAGTCCAGCCTTTCGGGAGTGAAACGGCCGCTCACTCCCGATCAGCGCCTTTGGTATCGCCGAACCTTTGCCGCTCCACATTTGCAGAACAAGCGGCTGCTCCTGCATTTTGGCGCGGTGGATTGGCGTACGGAAGTTTATCTCAACGGCGTAAAAGCAGGAGAACATGAAGGCGGCTACGATCCATTTACGTTCGATATTACGGCAGACTTAAAGAACAGCTCCGAACAGGAATTGGTCATTTCGGTCTGGGACGCAACCGATACGCTGCTCCATCCGCGCGGCAAGCAGTCGCTGAAGCCGGAAGGAATCTGGTACACCGCCGTGTCCGGCATCTGGCAAACGGTTTGGCTTGAACCTGTACCTAATGCTTACATCAGAAACGTGTCATTGATACCGGATCTGGACGCCAAGCAGCTTCGCTTGTCAGTAAGCGCCTCAGGCTCAGGCGCTTTCACCGCAATCGCCAAGCTGAACGGCAAAAAGGTGGGCAAGGTTTCGGGACAGACTGGACAGCAGATCGTTATTCCGCTGCGACGGATGGAACCGTGGTCGCCGGACTCGCCCGTACTGTATGATCTGAAAATCGCGCTCAAGTCGGGTGACTCGATCCAAAGTTATTTCGGCATGCGCAAAATCGAAATCGCCAAAGATAATAACGGTTTGAACAGGATGGTCCTCAACGGTAAACCAGTCTTTCAAATCGGGCCGTTGGACCAGGGCTGGTGGCCCGACGGATTGTATACGCCGCCGACGGACGAGGCCATTCAGTTCGACATTCAGACGCTCAAAAAACTCGGATTCAACATGTTGCGAAAGCATGTCAAGGTAGAATCGGCGCGTTATTATTATTGGTGCGACAAACTGGGCATGCTGATTTGGCAGGATATGCCGAGCGCGATGACAGCGGATCGGGCCACTGGAGTGCGGCGCGGTGGTCCCACGGATGTGACTTTTCCCGCCGAAGATGCTGCCGACTTTCAACGCGAGTTGAAGGCATTAATCGACAACTTGAAGAATACTCCCAGCATCGTTGCCTGGGTGCCGTTCAATGAAGGCTGGGGAGAACACGATACGAATGAAATCCTCAAAATGGTCAAATCCCTGGACCCCTCACGGCTGGTAAACGGGCCGAGCGGATGGGAAGACCGTGATTACGGGGACATGAAGGACATGCACAACTATCCAGGTCCGAACATGTTTCCCACCATGCCGGAACGCGCTTCCGTGTTGGGCGAATTTGGCGGGTTGGGCTACCCAATCGAAGGCCATCTCTGGTGGACCGACAAACGCAATTGGGGATACCGGACTTACAAAACGCAAGCAGAGCTTCAAGCCTCTTATGAGGATCTCATGCAGAAACTCTCTCCCTTGGTGAAGTCAGGTTTGGCCGCAGCAGTCTATACACAAACAACCGATGTTGAAGGCGAAGTGAATGGACTCATGACGTACGACCGCAAAGTACTGAAGCTCGATGCAGAAAAGCTCGCAAAGCTTCATCGGGCGCTGATCGATTCACTAAATTCCGGGTCCCGCTGAAGCTTATCCAGCTACCAGCCAGATCAAAGATTTTTGTGCCGGGAGCTTGCTGTTTTTAAACGAGGGAAGGGCAAGCGCAAAATTCCAACCATGTGAAGATTCCTTGATAAAAGTGCGCCGGGTTTCTGACGTATAAGTTGACGCTCTGACACATACCTTGCTTTCCGGGTGGAACAGGCGTCCTACGAAAAACTTGGGGGTGCCATGCTCGTTCATACGTCGAAGGCCGAGAATGGGCCGGGGTTCAGTTTCAAAATTCAGGGTGATCGTTGTTGGAACAAACGATTTCGTCTACGCGCACCGAGCCTAGCCGTCGCTTTCGGACTCCTCCTTGCCGCGCTTCCGGTTAGCACCCAAGCTCAGACAAGGCCCGCACTGCCGCAAGGTGGTTCTTTTAGCGCCGGTTCCGGCACGATTGGCCCAGTTTCGGGTACGGGTCTAACGATTGTTCAGAACAGCCTTCGAGGCGTCATCGATTGGAACAGCTTTTCGCTCGGAGCGGGTAACCGCATTTTCATCAACAATGGAATGGGGGCCACCCTCAGCCGTGTAACGGGCGGGGACCTTTCTCATATCGATGGACTGCTGAAGGCAACCGGTTCGTTTTATCTCATCAATCCAAACGGAGTCATCATCGGCTCCAGTGCCTGCATTTCGACAGGGGGAACATTTCTTGCTTCTACCCGCAATATCGCGACCGAATCCTTTATGGCCGGGGGCGCTATGGCTATCTCTGGAAACTCCAGCGGACGCCTCAGCAATCAGGGTACGATTCTCGCGCGAGACGGTGATGTCCTGCTGATTGGCCGCACGGTCGATAATTCGGGTTCCATTCGTGCGCCCAAAGGAACCGCTACCCTTGCGACAGGTAACAACTTACTGTTGACAACCCTGCGGGGTCCGGCTGGGCTATATGTGGCTCCCGATGTTCAAAGTACCGGCAGTCTGACCCAAACCGGACAGATGGAAGCGGCTGCGGTAGCTCTCAAGGCGGCAGGCGGCGACATTTACGCACTTGCCGGAAACCGCAAAGGCCTGCTTTCTGCGACGGGCACTCAAACAGTCAATGGAGAAGTCTATCTTTCCGCGCCTAATGGAACCATCATCGCTGACGGCGTGATCTCGGCCCGCCAGGCAGACGGAACCGGAGGCCGAGTGGTTGCAAACGGGGCCAATGTCAACGTCGCCGGCGGCGCGCGGATTACTGCTGAAGGAACTACGGGCGGCGCCGTTCTGATCGGAACCTCCGCGCCGGGAGGCACGGGTCTTGCCCAATCAACCACCGTTGCGGACGGAGCCATCCTTCTCGCCGGAGGGCCGCAGGGCGGCGGAACGGTTGAAACATCCGGGCATGCTGTCTCCATCGGCAAAGTAACAGTTACGGCAGGCCCAGGCGGTCAATGGCTGATCGACCCCTACAATCTGACCATTGATGCTTCGGCTGCTTCTTCCATCGCTACTGCGTTAGGATCCGGAACCAATGTGACGGAGCTAACCACTGCTACGTCCACTTCCGGTTACGGTGTGCCTACAGCGGGGCCGGGCGATATCAATGTGGCCGCTCCGATCAACTGGACGGGATCGGGAAACCTGACCCTGTCTGCCTATCACGATCTCAATCTGAATGCCGCTGTTTCCGGAACAGGCGGGTTCAGCGGCACGGCAGGAGGAAGTGTGGCGGTCAACGCTCCCTTAACTGCTTCCAACGTTCAACTGAATGCGTCGGGAGGAAACCTGAGCCTTGGTTCGGGCGTGACGATTGCCGGAACCAACGGCGTGACCCTGCAAACATCTGCGAACTTCCTCAATCAAGCAGGCGCAGGCGCCCTTTCCAGCAGTTCGGGTAAGTGGCTCGTGTACTCGACAAATCCTGCCACGGACACCACCGGAGGATTGACGCCGAATTTCCTGCAGTATGGCGCAGCAAACGGGGCACCCCCGACGGGAACCGGGAACGGTCTTCTGTATAGTGTGTCTCCGAATCTTTCGGTTGCCTTGTCCGGTAGTGTAACGAAATCCTATGATGGGTCAACCGATGCGCCGTTCACCAATACCAATGCAGCAGTGTCCGGTTTGATCAACAGCGATACCGCTGCCGTTTCGGGATTCTACAGCAGCAAAAACGTCGGAAACAACTTAGCTGTAACAGCATCGGGCATCGCGGTCACGCATAACGGTCTTCCGGTGTACGGCTATAGCGGAACAACGCCGTCGGTCAGCGCCAACATCGGACAAATCCAACCAGCGACGGTGACGGCCAGCATTACGGGTGATCCCACGAAGACCTATAACGCCACCACCACAGCGACGTTGAGCGCCTCGAACTACTCGTTGACCGGCTTTGCCCCAGGTGAAGGAGCGACCGTGAATCAACCGAGTTCGGTCGCTTATGATGCGGCCAATGCGGGTTCCCGCACGATTACCGCGCTCTTCAGCCCAACGAACTTCGTGCCGAATTCCGGCACCAGTCTTTCCAACTATCTTTTGCCGGGAACTGCCACCGGCCTGGGCACAATTGCCCAAGCGCCGCTGCTGATCCAGGGCGTGCTTGCCACGGATAAAGTTTACGACCGGACCACCGCCGATCCCCTCAATACCAGCGCCGCCTCTTTGTACGGCATCATCGGCTCCGA
>CAXTWT010000356.1:0-4382 GCA_964247955.1 uncultured Bryobacteraceae bacterium | reverse complement strand
ACCGCAGTGTTGTCCTGCGACTGCTTGGCGAGCGTAATTGCCCATGCAGCAGCAAGAGCCTCCTTCCATTTGTCTACAACTGATCCCCACCCACCAGGGGGTGGAGTTCTCCCTGGCAGTATAGATCCTACACCGTCAATGTTGTCGCTAAATGCTATCGAACCATCTTGAGGTACAGCAGTTTGGTCGATAATGGTTGAACCGAGATAGATCGCAGCGACGGTTACATAGAAATCTCCGCCGCTAGGCCAATAAGAACAATCGCTATTCCCCTCGTCACAGGAACCATCTTGAAAGTAAAAGGGATTTTCGTAATATCCGCCTGATATAAGGTAAGCAACTGCATAGTGGTCTGTTTGCAATGAGTAATCATTCCAAGAGGAAGCCGGATAATTTAGTGAACCTCCGGCGGCTCCGTTCTTGTAGTCAGATCCTCTATTGACTTGGTTGCCATTTTCATAAAGAGTTCCGTCAGTTCGAACATCGTAGTACAAGCTGGCGTTGTATGACATTTCTGTGACTGAGTACGTTGTTGCCACGCCATTCGCCACAGATACAGAAGATATTCCTACCACTGACCCATCACTCGTCTGTCCTGCCGAAGTAGCTGTCAAAGTTCCTCCACCATTGATTTGACCGACGAGAAAGGAAAGAGCCGGAGAAGCTTGATTATTACCAACTGACCAAACTTGCGTGTAGCTCCCGACCCAAGCCGTTTGCTCGACTCCAGTGGTCACAAAGGTTCCATTACCATCTGTCTGGCCAACTTGCGTCAACGGCCCGGAGTTCTGGACGTTGTAGACGGGCTGATTAGGAGGACCGTAAACAGTGTATTGGTAAGTATCACCAGCTAGGAAATTGGGAGACAGATTTGGATGGGTTAAATCATTGGCTATAACAGCTGCAAAACTCACGGTGAAACTCAAAGATGGAGTAGCTTGAACACTTCCTACATACCATTCTTGTGTAGTTACCAACCCATGCAGCTTGCTCCACTCCAGTTTCTATATAAGTTCCGTTGCTGTCGGTCTGACCCACTGGCGTCAATGCGCTGCCGTTCTGCACGATATAGACCGGCTGGTTCGGGGGACCCGAAACGACATACTGATATGTGTCGCCAGCGAGAAAGTTTGGTGCCAAATCAGGGTGCGTTAAATTATTAGCCTGAACGCTAACATAAGCCTGTGCTGAAAGCAGGCCACAACCAAAAGTAAGTAAAGAACAAAGTACAAAGCAGCTTGCAGCCGTAGAAAAGATTAACCTTACAAGAAAAATCAGTTTTACATTAGTGCGGAACATAAAAGCTTGCATTGAGAACCTACCCCTCCAAGGCATAACTATGCTGCTGCTAAAAACGAAAACGCTGCGCGAACTTGGAAATTACGCTGAACCAGCGAGAACCTATACATCAGCAACTCACGTCGGATTAGATTATGTCACGGTATCACAGGGCAAACAAGGAAAAAAATGAGCGGCTCTCTAAACTTTTTTCCTCAATTTTAGCGGGAACTTTGTAGGCACTCGACGTTTATGCGCTTGATTTGCTTATAAACAGAGCTAACGAAACTACTGACGGTTTTTATCACTACCTCTTATCGTGGCTTGCGTCGTCGCGAGAATGCCGGAGTAGTTTTACTCCGGCAGCGCGGGCGCTGTATCGAGAATTTCGCGGGCAGTTGCGCCGCCCCGGCTCCGCTGCCAGTTGTCTACAACTTCTTCTTCGCTTCTCCAGGGCGGCAGGGTTAGCAGAAAATGCCGGGAAAGCGCAAACATGAACGGCTCATAGGTGGAACGCAGAGACCTTAAGCGGTCCTCTGCCGAGTCTTCGTCGCTGAACGTCAATCCCGATTCGGAAAGCTGTTGTTCCAACAACTTAAACTCATCTGGAGGCAAACGGTCCGTTGCGGACGTGTATATTTTCAGATGAAATACGCGGCAAAGCTCCGTAACAGCTAGCCTTCCTGTGGCGAAGGCGACTCGCGCTTGAAACGTGCGCACGCCGCTAAAGCCCGTTAACACTAAGGCGCAGGTATCCAGAATGGCAGTTAAGCCCGCCAGCCAGCTTTGATTATCGTGCTGCGAACGGTAGTAGCTGAGCATTGGGTACGACAAATGGCTTTCCACCAGTTCCGCGCACCATTGTTCCCAATCTTTGAGCAAGTCGTTGAGCTCCGGCATAGCCTCAAAATCACTATGGCGGCAAAGCAGCGCGGAAGCGGCAGGCGG
This sequence comes from uncultured Bryobacteraceae bacterium, assembly GCA_964247955.1. Lineage (GTDB taxonomy): Bacteria > Acidobacteriota > Terriglobia > Bryobacterales > Bryobacteraceae > Bog-105. The sequence continues at coordinate 2,156 of CAXTWT010000356.1, read as the reverse complement.
TGAACCGGCGCGGGCGTCAAGCTGAATGACGCGCGATTCCCGCCGCGAGAAAAGCTGATACAGCACGGGCAAGTAGCTGATAGTAACAGCAATAAACCCCAGCCCCGCGCCGGACTCCACGATAGCCAGCACTTTGCTGAGTTGCGTTTTAGGCACCACGTCGCCGTACCCCACAGTGAAAAAAGTAGCGCCGCTTAGGTAAAGAGTTGTCGAAAACGGGACACCCTTGCCCCACTGTGCCGTCCAGTGCAGAAGGGCAAAGCTGAAAATTAAGCCCAAGGTCCAAACCAGGAGCAGAAGCACCATGGAGAGCGGACCAAATAAACTGAGAAAGGCGTCTCGCCGCCGCCCCTTTTTCATGCGCCGCGCCATCGACGACCAAAGGCCCCAACTACTGCGGAAGAAAATTCGCACGGGACGAAGCGTCCGTCGCAAGCGCCTGGGCAGCAGCATCACTTCAAACGCATCACTTGCGACGGCTGCCAGCAGTATAAGGCCAAGTACGGCGGCGAAGTACCTTGTGAACATACAACGCTTTAAATGGCTTTACACTCCGGCTTCCTGGTTTTGCAGAGATTTTAAAAGCAGATAACCGGCAGCCGCAACCAGAGCATCTTCCGCTACCGCCACCACTGTGTCGGGAATTTCCAGCCGCTCCTTCGCCATTTGCCGCAATTTGAAGGCTCCATAAGTAGCGCCGATAGCTGCCGCCATGCCGCATAGCGCACCGAATAAGGCGGAACGCTTCTTTCCGTTGCTGAAAGCCGCGCCGCTCATTGCGCCTGAAATCGCCCTGGTAATCAGTGGAAGGGCATCCGTCCGATTGGGAATGAAAGGAAGTTTGTCAGCGATCATCTCTCCAACAGCCAAAACGGCCGTTGTCTTAGCCGTTGCTGATTTGTTTAAAAAGTCAATTTGCGATTCATCAATGGGCAGCAAGCCCGAACTGGCGAGCCTGCTCACGATGGCTGGCGCTGCCATGCTTCTCATGCCGGAAACTGCGCCGAGAACCGCTGATCCGGCGTAAACCTGTGCGTCTGTCATTAGTCTTATTATCCCGTTCCATCATTTGGACGAGTTCCGCTGCCGTTCTCATACATCCGCTTTGGGAGAATAATTCTCGTGCTGCTGAACCCTGAACTGTACCGGATCGAAGACGACCACCGCATTGCCACGCCCGCGCTGCTGATTTATCCGGATTTCGTCGACGCCAATATCCGGGCAACGCTGGCTATGTCGTTCGGGAACCCCGACCGCTGGCGTCCGCATCTCAAAACCGCCAAAATTCCCGCCGTCATTCGACAGTTAATGAATCATGGCGTGACAAACTTCAAATGCTCTACGACTCTTGAACTGCTGACCGCCTGCGAAGTTGGAGCTTCGGATGTTCTTCTGGCGTTTCCGGTCATGGGCGCCAACGCTTTCCGCACGCTGGAAATTGCCCGTGCTTTTCCGGGGACGCGGGTTTCCCTTTTGATCGAGTCCCCTAAGCAGATGGAGATTTGGAAAGATACCGGCATCGGCATCTTTATTGATGTCAACGGAGGAATGGATCGCACCGGCGTGCGGCAGGAACGTGCCGAAGAAATTATTGATCTGGCGCGGAACGCCGGTTCTCAGTTCCGGGGCGTTCACTATTATGACGGTCATATGGGGGGAGTGGGAGCGTCCGAGCGCCAAAGCCGCGCGCAGGAAGGCTATGGACGGCTGATAAATCTTGTTCACCAGCTTTGGAACGCGGGACTGAGAGTTGATGAAGTGATTACGTCCGGCACGCCTGCTGCGCCGTACGCGCTTTCTTACGGGGAGTTCAGCGATGCGCCATTTGTTCATCGCATTTCGCCGGGCACGGTAGTTTACAACGACATGAGCAGCTTGGAACAGTTGCCGGGTTTCGGCTATCGGCCGGCGGCTTTGGTTTTGACAACCGTAGTCAGCCATCCGACGGAACGCGTTGTGACGTGCGATGCGGGGCATAAAAGCGTTTCGGCGGATGCCGGTGTGCCGACCTGTTCCGTACTGGGCTACGAGCATTTGAAGCCGCTGAAGCCGAGCGAGGAGCATCTGCCGATGGAAAGCGAATCCGGCGAGGGATTGCCGCAGCCGGGTGAAACGCTGTACCTGCTGCCGCGCCATGTCTGCCCTACGGTGAACAA
>CAXTWT010000355.1:0-4395 GCA_964247955.1 uncultured Bryobacteraceae bacterium | reverse complement strand
ATGGCGGTGAGGGTGGGATTCGAACCCACGGAACCCGTGAAGGTTCAACGGTTTTCGAGACCGCCCGATTCAACCACTCTCGCACCTCACCGTGTTGCGGGCTATTCTTTAAGATTACCAAGCCCGGCGCGGGATTACCAGCCCAGCACGCGCGCGAAGATCAGCGGGGCCACAATGGAGGCGTCTGATTCAATCAGATACTTGGGCGTATGAATGCTCAGCTTTTCCCAGGTGATCTTTTCGTTCGGCACCGCGCCCGAATAAGAGCCGTAGCTGGTTGTCGAATCGCTGATCTGGCAGAAATAGCCCCAGAGCGGCATGTCTTTCCGCTGCAAATCCTGCCGCAGCATGGGGACGACGCAGATAGGAAAATCGCCCGCGATGCCGCCGCCGATCTGGAAAAAGCCGATGGAGGAAGTTTTGGAAGTTTCCGTGTACCATTCGGCCAGCGATGTCATGTACTCAATGCCGGTCCGCACGGTGTGGACATTTTTAACGTCGCCCGACATGCAGTGGCCCGCATACATGTTGCCTATGGTCGAGTCTTCCCATCCCGGCACGAAGATCGGCAGATTGCGCTCCATGGCTGCGAAGAGCCAGGAGTTTTCGGGATCGATCTGAAAGCACCCTTGCAACTCCGGTGATTGCAGAATCTTATAAAAGAACTGATGCGGGAACCAGCGCTCGCCTGCCTGGTCCGCCGCCGTCCACTCCCGTAAAATTACGCCCTCAATGCGGCGCATGGCCTCTTCTTCGGGGATGCAGGTGTCGGTGACGCGGTTCATATGCTTGTTGAGCAGCGCCAATTCGTCCTGCGAACTCAAGTCGCGCCAGTGCGGAACTCTTTCGTAGAAATCGTGCGCCACCAGATTGAAAACATCTTCTTCGAGGTTTGCGCCGGTGCAGGAAATACCGTGAACTTTTTCTTCGCGGATCATCGCCGCCAAAGAGACGCCTAGTTCCGCTGTGCTCATTGCTCCCGCCAGCGTCAGGAACATCCTGCCGCCTTCGTCTAAATGCTTGATCCAGCCTTCCGCCGCGTCGACCAGCGTGGCCGCATTGAAATGCCGGAAGTGATGTTTGATAAATGTTGAGATAGGCCCGTAGTTCATCGCCTTAACTACCGTACCGTTCCTGCGCCGTAATCGCAATACTGTGCAAATATCAGCAGAGGCAAATGCCGTTGCGTCAATCTAATTCCAGCGGCACGTAGATCAGACGGCCTTCCCGTTCCACCAGCAGCACGGCAGGTTGACCCGGCTTGATGCTTTCCAGCGTTTGCCTTAGCTCCGCCACATTGCTGATGACTTTGCGGTTAACGCTATAAATCACATCTCCCGGTTGGAGAGCAGCCCCGGAGTAGGGCGCGTTGTTTTTGCGAGCCGCCACCACGACTCCTGCCGGACGCCGCAACTCGGGAAGCAGTTGCAAGACCTCCTTGGTGATGTCGAGACCCACAATGCCTAACTGCGTCACGACGTTCTTGATGGGATCAACCAGATCAGCCAAAGCGTCCAACTCAGCTCCCGATTGCTCTTCGGTGATCGTCGGCAAATCAAGCTGATCCATGCCGCGCTGCACCCGCACGGTTACTTTCGTGCCGGGAGCGAGACGGAACACGTTAGCTTCCAGCTCACGCATGGTTCGGATGGGCTTGCCGTTCAGCGCAATTACGATATCGTCCTCTTTAATTCCGGCATGGGCGGCGGCTCCGTCCGGTTTTACGTCGGAAACGATGACGCCGTGATCGGTTTCAAGGCTCAGCCCCTCGGCGATATCGGGCGTGATGGTTTCGCCGATAAGTCCCAGTTGGCCCCGATGCACGTGGCCTTGCGTTTTGAGCTGCGTATATACCTGCTGGGCAATCGCGCTGGGAATAGCAAATCCGATTCCTTCGCTTCCTCCCGATTGCGTCAGAATAAACGTATTGATTCCGACTACCCGGCCATCCGCGTCCACCAACGGACCGCCGCTGTTTCCGGGGTTGATGGGCGCGTCGGTTTGCACATAAACCATCGGGTCATCCGGCTTGATCTGCCGGGATACGGCGCTGACCACGCCCAGGCTGACCGAGTTATCAAGCCCAAGCGGATTGCCCAGCGCCAGCACGATTTGGCCTTGTTTCAAACTGTCGGAGTCGCCGAACACCAGATACGGCAAATTAGCCTTGGGAATTTTAATAACCGCCAGATCACTGTCATGATCCACGCCGACCAGCGTTCCGGTAAGCGGCTTGTTGGCCGTCCGGTCGCCTCCCTGGAGCGCTTCCGCCTCGGTGCGGATGTTTAACTGCACCTTGATTGTGTGGGCGTTCTTGATGACATGCGCGTTGGTCAAAATGTAACCGTCCGGGCTCATAATAATGCCGGAGCCGCTGCTGTTTTCCGCCGTCAACACGTCGCCGTTTTGCGAGCTTTCCGCCGTGGTATAGCTGCGGACGAAGATTTGCACTACGGCACGCCCGGTGTGCTGGGAGATCTCCTCGAAAGATGAACTCAACTCGCGCAGCACATCCATTTTCGAAGGGTTCGGCTTTGCTGGCTGCCGCTCCTGACCGGCAGCAAAGAAGCTCACCGCAATTCCTATGACAACCAATCGGCTTATCGCGGAGCTAAAATTCATGACATTTCCTGTATAGGGATGGATGCAGGAACTCTCAACTTGTATTCGCAACAATTGTTAACCTTTGACAGTACCTTCCGAATTTGCAAGTCCGTATTCACATTACGCACCGCCGCTTACCGCGCACCCGACCAAAAAGTCAATTCCCAACTAGCGCAAGCGCCGCCGGTTCAACCCGCGCCAAAGTTGAAGTAGGCGCTTCGTTCCTGGTCGCTTCCGGCATTTTCGTCAGCAAGATCACGGGCCTTTTGCGGGATAGCGCAGTCAGCTATTACTTCGGCGTGCATACCGCCGCAGCGGACGCGTTTCGCGGCGCTACCCGCATTCCCAACATGCTGAACAACCTGTTCGGCGAGGGAGTGTTATCAGCAGCGTTTATCACAATTTATTCAAAGCTGCGCGCCGCCAGGCAGGACAAAGAAGCGGAGCACCTGGCGGAAGTGGTTTTCGGCATCTTATCGGTAATCTGCGCCGCGCTGGTGTTTGCCGGTATTGCGCTGACGCCGCTGTTAACTGCGCTCATTGTTCCCGGCTTCACCGGCGAAACGCGCGCTTTAACAATTCAGATTGTCCGCATCCTGTTCCCTGGAACGGGGCTGCTGGTCCTCAGCGCCTGGTGCCTGGGCGTGCTGAACAGCCACCGGCAATTTCTGCTGTCTTACATGGCCCCGGTTGCGATGAACATCACGATGATTGTTTGCCTGCTGCTGTTAGGCAAGGGCGCGATGCAGAACCGCTTGGTGATCGATCTGGCCTGGGCTTATCTGCTCGGCAGCGTGCTGATGTTCCTGGTCCAGATTCCACGCGTCCTGCAGTATCTTCCTGACTTCCGGCCCGCGCTGGAATTGCAATCGCCGCATGTGCGCTCCGTGATACGCAACTTCGGTCCTATTTTTCTGAGCCGTGGCGTGGTGCAAATCAGCTCAACCGTGGATCAAATGATTGCGAGCTGGCTGCCGCTTGGATCGGTGGCCGCGCTGGGGTACGGGCAGGTGATTGCTCTGCTTCCCGTGAGTCTGTTCAGCATGTCTGTTTCCGCAGCGGAACTGCCCGCGCTTTCGAGCGTGACCGGCACGGACGAGGAAGTCGCTGCCGTGCTGCGCAACCGCTTGTCTGCCGGTCTGCGCCGTATCGCCTTCCTGGTCGTTCCTTCCGCTGTCGCTTTTTTGCTGCTGGGGGATGTGTTGGCAGCAGCCCTGTATCAATGGGGAAAGTTCACTCATGCAGATGCCGTCGAAGTGTGGCTGGCATTGGGCGGCTCGTCAATAGGACTGCTGGCTACTTCGCTCGGCAGGCTGTACTCTTCGGCGTTTTATGCGCTGCTCGACACGCGAACGCCGTTGCGCTTCGCCGTGATCCGCATTGCTCTGACCATTACTTTAGGATGGCTATGCGCGTTACATTTACCTGCTTGGCTCGGCCTCCAGCCGAAGTGGGGGATTGCCGGATTGACTGCTTCGGCGGGGGTGGCGGGATGGGTCGAGTTTGCTTTACTGCGCCGGGGCTTGTCGCGAAAGATCGGGAGCACTTCCATACCGGCGGATTTCGCTTTTAAACTGTGGACCGTCGCCTTTGTCGCGGCGCTGCTCGGTTACGGCTGCAAGATGATCGTCGGCACGGCATATCCTCGCTTGCTGGCGGTGCTGGTCCTGTCGCTTTTCGGTGCGGTTTATTTCGGAGGCGCGGGCCTGCTTGGGGTTACGGAAGCGCGCACGGTGGTGAATTCCGTTCTGCGCCGCTTCGGTAAAAGCATTTAAACAGCCCGCTCGGGTC
>CAXTWT010000354.1:0-4481 GCA_964247955.1 uncultured Bryobacteraceae bacterium | reverse complement strand
ATAGCCGAGTGCCGCCACTTGCTCCGCCGGCAACCGCCGGCGCCGTGATCTGGGCCCGCTGTATCCCACTGCTCTGGATAGGGCGACCGGAACGGGGTGCCTCCGCGAGCGACTTCAATCTTTGGCGCCGGTAGCTGTCACGCCGTCTCAGCACACTCACGCGATGGAGCTTTAGTGTCGCCGCTACTGCCTCTCCGCTCTTGCCTCGATCCAACTCCCAAAGGGCGGCAGCTCGTTGAAACACTTTCGCCCGCCGTGGGCCCTTGGCCGGCAACTTCTCCCAGTACTCCCGCTCGGACTTCTGCAACTGAAGGTGCTGCTTCTTCCTATCTCTTTGCGAAGAGTATGAGGCTAGATAAGTATAGCGAAACTTATTTTACGGAGTACTTAAGCCATTCGGGTTAACGCCATCCCAAAAGTATGTTTTGTTTTTGAGGTATATGTCTACAGGAAATTTCTATCTTCTGGCAGATTCGATCGCCGTTAACGGCGGATCGGCAAGACCAAACTCGCCCGATGCCGTTGATACCGCAAGAAAGGGTGAGTGGCCATTCCTTGCGCTCAACGAAAATGATCTGGAAGATAAAGTCTCAAAATTTGCAGCATTGCAACACACACTAAGATAAGTCTGCAGGAAGACCAAACGGATGCGCAGGGCAGGTTGGCTGGGTATAGCGATACTGGTGGCAGGAGCGCAGGGCAGTGCGGTGAAGACCTGTGACGTGCGCGAGTTCGGCGCAAAGGGCGATGGAATTAGTAAGGATACAGCGGCCATCCAAAAAGCAATCAAACAGTGCGCTACGAACAAAAGCGGCGGCGTGGTGCGGCTGAGCGGCGGCACTTTCGTTTCCGGGCCTATTGTTCTGAAATCGAACATCACCCTTTCGGTCGAGAAAGGGGCGACGCTGCTCGGCTCGCCCGATCACGCTGACTTCCCGCGAAAGCAGGAGTTTCGGGCTCCCGGCTACGCAGCCTTTCTCGGCGCGGTAAATTCGGAGAACATCACCATTACAGGCGGAGGCGTTATTGACGGCAACGGCGCGAGTTGGTGGACCGAGGCGCGGCAATACAAAGATTCCGGCATCTTGGGCAGCGAGCATAGCCGCCCGCGCGGCGTGGTGTTTGATCATTGCAAGCACGTCAAGATCGAGAATGTTACTGTTCAAAACTCGCCCTACTGGCAGATCGTACCGTACTATACGGACGATGTCATCATCCGGGACGTAAAGATCTTCGCCGATCCGCACTCCCCGAATACTGACGCCATTGATCCATTCAGTTCGACGAATGTTCTGATCGAGCGCGTCACATCGGACGTGGGCGACGACAATATCGCCATCAAATCCGGCATGATTAACTCGCCTGGGCCGGACGCACCGACTAAAAATGTAGTGATTCGCGATTGCACGTTTCTTCATGGCCATGGCCTTTCGATTGGGAGTGAGATTGCGGGCGGCGCTCAGAACATCCGGGCCGAGCGCATCACTTTTAAAGGCACGGACAATGGAGTGCGCATTAAGGCCAATCGCGACCGTGGAGCCGACGTGTCGGGAATCATCATGAAGGACATCACCATGGAAAATGTGAAAGTCGCGGTGCTGGTCAGCGAATACTATCCAAAGGTTTTTCCCGAGGGTTCGGTGGAAGCTGCCCCAATAGGTCGACTGACGCCTTTCTTCCACGACATTACGATTGAGAACGTCAAGGCGTCCGGGTCGAAGCAGGCGGGTGTGATTGTCGGTCTGCCGGAGGCGCCTGTCAAAAACATTACGCTCAGAAATGTGAACATCCAGGCTCAATCGGGCATGAAAATTGCCTATGCGCAAGTAAAGCTCGAAACCGTGAGGGTGAACGCGGCGGAAGGCGAGAACATCACCATCTCGCCTTCCGCGACTGTAGAGCAAAGGTAGATTTACTGTGTTGCGAGACGCGGAGTGTCGCAAAATGAATTCGAAGAGAATCCTATGCTGAAGCCACTCCTCAGGGCGGATACTTTGCGAACACCGCTGCTGTTAACGGTTGCTGTATTGCTCATCGGTGCTGCGCCACAGTTGGTTTCCCAATCGCAGAAAAGCGCTTCTCCTGAGCAGATGAAGTACCAAGCTCAAATGGAGCAGTGGCGAACGGCTCGCGAAGCCTTGAAAGCAAAAGCAAAGGCTGCACTCGCGGCTGAGATGCAACGCGAACAGGCTGGAGACTGCCCTCATGCTGGTACTACTCGCGCCGCTGAGGAATGCTTGGCTCAGGAAGTTAAGACGACAGACAAAAATTATTCCGTGTTCACGTCCTCACTCCGTTCTATGCTCGGCCTTTCCCTTCCTGTTATGCCTGACGAGCCGCCATCGACAGGTCCAACTGGAAAGCCTCTCACTTCAGCCGAGCGAGTGAGAGAGTTTGACAATCTTGAGGCTCTCTCCAAAACGTACCGCACCCAGGCTGCGGACGCTGCTTACGACGAATTCAAGGGTGGAACGTTGGCGCCGGTTTTTTCACTTGAGACAGGGCAGAAGTTGCTTCGGTCCCACTTGAAGGAACTGTCCTTCATCTACGATAACGAGTTATCCAATCACTAGGAGGATGCGAAACTCGCGGATGTGAGGAGGTCGAATGTGCCCCTCCCGAGCAACCCCTTTCTGAACAGATTGTATTTGCACATTTCTCGTACGTCAAATCAAAAGACTGAACGACCGTTTGATCGCAAAAACGGGGGTTCCCCTGGGTAGACAGGTTGAACTTTCTTTTGTATGCTGTAAGGCACACAAGGAGATTGCCATGAAAAACAATTGGGCGTGCAACGGCGGAATTCGCCTTTTCTTCGTGGCCCTGACCGTTGCGTGCCTCTACGTCATGATTGTCCTTCCCATGGAATGACAGGAAAGTGGTCTGCAATATCGAATAAATGTCGTTCGACGCCATTGTCGTAGGCGCGGGCATCGTTGGAACAGCATGCGCCAGGGAGCTATGCGCTGCGGGGTTAACAGTCGCTGTTTGCGATGAAGGAGACTTCGCGGGAGGAGGCGCAACCGCCGCCGGTATGGGCCACCTTGCCGTAATGGACGACTCAGAACCGCAGTTTGCCCTGACCTCGTACTCACAGAAATTGTGGCGGGACATCTCCGGCCAACTACCCCGACAAACGGAATATCTTTCCTGCGGGTCTTTGTGGGTGGCGGAAGATGAACAGGAACTGGCTGAAGTCCGGCGGAAATACCGTTTCTATTCCGAGCGGGGCTTGCCTGTAGAGATCTTAGACACAAAGCAGGTCAGTGAGGCTGAGCCAAAACTGAGGAGCGGCATAGCCGGAGCGCTATTAATGAGCGCAGACGGCGTATGCTACCCGCCTTGTGCCGCCCGCTACTTCGCTGATTACGTGGTTAACACCGGCGGCAAACTTTTCTTTGGCAAGCGTGTGGTCCGTGTCGCCGACGGTACAGTCCAAACGGAAGACGGCGCATCGTTCTCCTCAAACATTGTCATTCTGGCTACAGGAGCGAGGAGCGTTCGCCTGCTTCCCGGTCTCTCCGTCAAACCGCGCAAAGGCCATCTGCTGATTACAGACCGCTATCCCGGCTTTCTGCATCATCAATTGATCGAGCTTGGCTATCTCAAAAGCGCTCACTCTTCCCAAGAGGATTCCGTTGCTTTTAACGCGCAGCCGCGAGTTACGGGACAAATCTTGATCGGCTCATCGCGGCAATTTGGAACGGAAGACCCGGCTGTTGAGCATCATATAATCCGAAACATGCTTTCCCGTGCAATCAGCTATATGCCGTCACTGGAGAATCTTTCCGCCATTCGAGTCTGGACTGGTTTTCGAGCTGCGACGCCGGACAAGCTACCGCTTATTGGATTGTGTCCGAACTTCAACCATGTTTATCTGGCGACAGGACACGAGGGACTCGGGATTTCAACGTCGCTCGCAACGGCGCGCCTTCTCGCGGATGAAATTCTCGGTCGGCTCTCGGAAATTTCGCGCTTGCCTTATCGCCCGGACCGGACGTTTGCCTCGGTCGCCAATCATCTTTGATACTGACCACGAGTTATGTTTCCGCTCTCAACCGCGAGGCTGCCGATGCGCGCTGGAAAGATGGGAGGACGAATACTCTCGGTCTTCCAACCAAACAGAAACTCGGTAGCCGGTCCGCAGACGCGTCCCTGGCAAGAACCCATGCCGCAGCGCATCTGGAGTTTGGCGGCGCGAAAGGAAGGAGCGCCCTGAAGCGTTCCGTAAGAAACATCCTCGCACCGGCAAACAACCGTGTCGGCCTGGGGCAGTTGCTTGAGTTCCTGCCGCAAACGGAAAGAACGGTTCAGAATCTCGGCGAAATGGCGGGCGCGGCTTCGTTTCTCAAACAAAGACTGACAATTCTCGGTTTGACCGACTGCGGCGTAGCCCGCTATTTCGCCTTCTATCAGGGACAGATCAACGCCGCCGATTCCTGTGCCCTCGCCTGCGCAGAAGACATCTGCCGTTGAAGTCA
>CAXTWT010000353.1:0-4488 GCA_964247955.1 uncultured Bryobacteraceae bacterium | reverse complement strand
ACAAGTATTTTGCTCCACGCATTGGACTGGCTTACCGCGTGACGGACTCGACCGTGGTCCGCGCCGGTTTTGGAATCAGCTACACTCCTTTCCCGGATAATAACTATGCCTACAACTATCCAGTCCGGGCCAACAATGTGTATACGGCTCCCAACTCGTACGTCCCTGCCGTGCTTTACACGGGCCAGATCGCGACGTTCCAGAATGGCTTTCCGCCGTCGATCAATCCGCCGATTCCGGCCAACGGCATTATTACGAATCCGTCCCCGACGCAGCAATATAATGTAATAAATCCGAGCTTCAAAAATCCTTACGTTGAGTCCTGGAACTTCGCGGTTCAGCAGGCCCTTCCCTGGAAGTTTGTGCTGGATGTGGCTTATGTCGCCAATCACGGCGTGGATTCCGTCGTGAACTATAACCTGAATGCCGGATTCATTCCGGGCGCGGGAGCCGCTGGGCGTCCGCTCAACATTCTCTTCAAACGCACGGCTGATACGAACCTATATTTTGCCCCGTTTTCCACTTCCTACAACTCGCTGCAAGTCAAATTCGACCGGCGCTTCTCCGACCTGAATATCACGACGGCTTACACGTGGGGCAAAGGTTTGGGGTTCCAGGACGGCGACGACGGCGGGCTTTTCTTCTACGTCAATCAGCGCCGCAACTATGCCCGGAACAACTTCGACCGCCAGCACACCTTTGTGCAGAGTTACGTGTACGAACTGCCGTTCGGTCCCGGAAAGCGGTTCCTGACTTCAGGCATCGTCGGAAACATTCTCGGCGGATGGCGCGCTACCGGCGTGCTGACGGTGATGAGCGGACTACCCTTTACCGTGACGGCGAGCGGCACGGCGCTCAATATGCCCGGCAATACCCAGACAGCGGACCAGGTTGGCCCGGTGCAGATACTGGGCGGCATTGGCCCCAACAGTCCCTGGTTCAGCCCGTCCAGTTTCGCGCCGCCGACGGCAGCGGGTGTTTACGGCAACACGGGCCGCAACATCTTTGACGGGCCGGGATTTTTCAACCTGGACGCCTCCCTTGCCAAAGTCATTCGCTACCGGGAGCGCTACAGCCTGGAAGTGCGCGGCGAAGCGTTCAGCATCACCAATACGCCCCAGTTCAGCAACCCCAACGTCAATGCGAGCAATGCCGGTGCTTCCGGTAATTTCGGCTATGTAACGGGTGCTGGCGGCGGCAACCGTATTCTCCAACTCGGCGCAAAGTTCAATTTCTAGCAACCCGGCAGGACCGGATTTCATCACAATACTTCCGGCTTTCGTCTTCGACGCAGCCATGTCTTTTAACGGATTTTGAGAGACTTGACAGCGTTGCTAGACTGTTCATTTGAGGAGCTTTGCAAAGTCGTTCACCCCGGTGTACGATACGAACTGAGTTTGTCGTTTTATGATCGGCCACGAAGATCTTGACCCGCTGGCCCCACAACGCGAGGCAGCAATGTTTTACGGGCTCTTTTTGCGTGGTCACTCTGCTGATGACCTCCGGCGCGATATTGACGTGCCCCGCCCGTTACTGAACAAATGGCTGCAGCCGCAGCGCTACGAAGGCAATTTTCGTGATTCCCTTCGGCAAATGTACAGTTACCGCAAGAAGGTGCTGGCTATCTTTGACGAGTTGGTGCTCAAAGAAAAGCATCGCGTTCGCGTTCACTAGCGTCTGTTAGCCTCGTCGTTATGGAACTTTCGATCTTTAAGGTCGATGCTTTTACAGAACGCGTGTTTTCCGGCAACCCTGCCGCTGTTTGCCCGCTCGATTCCTGGTTGCCGGATGATGCCTTACAAGCGATAGCCGCCGAAAACAACCTTGCCGAAACAGCTTTTTTTGTCCGAAACGACCACGGCTTTCACCTCCGCTGGTTTACTCCCGTTTGTGAGGTAGACCTTTGCGGACATGCCACGCTCGCGACGGCTTATGTATTGCTTCACGAACTGGGCGAGGGATCGGACCGCCTTCGCTTCGAGACGAAATCAGGCGAGCTGGTTGTTCACCGCCTCGGAGATAAGTTGGCTTTGAATTTTCCTTCCCGCCCGCCTCAGCCGGTCGAAGTTGACCTTTCTTTGATTTCTGCTCTCGGCGGTCCCGAACCGCTGGAGATTTTGGCGGCGCGGGATTATCTGATCCGCTACCGAACTGTCGAGGAAGTACGAGCGCTGCAGCCCGATATGGAGGCGCTCAGAAAGATCGACCGGTTCGCCTTTATTGTGACCGCGCCCGGTTCCGATTGCGATTTCGTGTCCCGGTTTTTCGCTCCCGCCAAAGGCGTCCCGGAAGACCCGGTCACCGGCTCGGCGCACTGCACGCTGATCCCTTACTGGGCGCAGCAGTTACACAAAAATGAATTCCATGCGCGGCAGGTTTCGCCTCGCGGCGGCGAGTTGTTTTGTAAACTGCTGGGAGATCGCGTCGAAATCGCAGGTTATGCGGCTTTGTTTTTGAAGGGCACTGTCCGGTTCTAAGCTCCATCCTTTTCCGATTTCAGCGACAATAAGTGATCGTGCCTGAAGTTCGCAAAAGCGTTTGCGCTCTCGATTGCCCTGATGCGTGTTCGCTTCTCGTCCAAATTGACTACAATGGCCGGGGCGTCAAACTGCGCGGAAATCCTGCGCATCCGATTACACGCGGCTTCCTGTGCGGCAAAGTGGCGCGATACCTCGAACGGGAGTACCACCCGGACCGGCTGCTGTATCCGCAGCGCCGTATCGGACCCAAAGGTGAAGGACGTTTTGCGCGCATTTCCTGGGACGAAGCTCTTGACGAGATAGCGCAACGTTTAGGGGAGATTGCTGCCGCATACGGACCGGAAGCGGTTCTGCCGTACAGCTATGCCGGAACGATGGGGCTGCTCAATGGCGCAGGCATGGATCGCCGCTTCTTTCACCGGTTAGGCGCATCACGGCTTGATCGTACGATTTGTGCGGCGGCGGGCGGAGAAGCGCTGCTCCGGTCGCAAGGAGTCAAAATCGGCACGGAGCCGGAACAATTCGCGCAGGCAAAGCTCGTCATTGCCTGGGGCGCAAACATTCTGGGAACCAACGTTCACCTTTGGCCGTTTATTGTAGAAGCACGGCGCAAGGGAGCAATGTTTTATGTGATTGACCCTGTGCGGACGCGCACGGCTAAAACAGCGGACCGGCACTTCTCCCTTCATCCCGGTTCCGATCTGGCGCTGGCGTTGGGCATGATCCACGTGATCTTGCGGGAGAACTTACAGGACCGGGATTACATCGAGCGTTATGCAAACGGGTTCGAGGAATTGGCGGAACTAGCGCGCCATTACCCGCCGGGACGGGTTGCGGCGCTGACGGGAATTGTAAGCGAAGATATTGAACTGCTGGCCCGCGAGTACGCCACGATTCGGCCTGCCGCGATTCGGCTCAATTACGGCGTGCAGCGGAGCGAACGCGGCGGGAGTGCGGTGCGTGCGATTGCCGCTCTTCCGGTCCTTACCGGCTCCTGGCGTGAACGGGGCGGCGGATTGCAACTGACAACTTCCGGCGCTTTCGAGTTCAATCGCGCTGCGCTGGAGCGCCCTGATTTGCAATGGTCCGGGCCGCTCGGGCGGCAAGCGCGTCTCGTCAACATGTCCGAACTGGGATCGGCTCTCACCGAATTGGACGGGCCACCGGTGAAAGCGCTGGTTGTTTATAATTCGAACCCGGCGGCAATTGCTCCGCATCAAAGCAAGGTACTGGCCGGGTTGCGGCGCTCTGATCTATTCACGGTAGTTGTCGAACATTTCCAGACTGATACGGCGGATTTCGCTGATATTCTTCTGCCTGCGACCACGTTTCTGGAACACACAGATCTTTATCTGGCCTATGGGCATTACTATTTGCAACTGGCGCGTCCGGCGCTGGCGGCTCCCGGCGAAGCTTGGTCCAACGTGGAAGTATTCCGGGCTTTGGCGCGTCGGATGAATTTTACAGACGAGTGTTTCGATGACGGGGAAGACGAGATGATCCGCTGTCTGCTCCGTTCTTCCTCGCCGTATTTAAAAGGCATCACATGGGAGCAGCTCCAGCAGGAAGGCTCTGTGCATCTGAACACGGTAACAGCTTCCACGCCGTTTCTGCCGTTTGCAGAAGGCGGGTTTCGGACGGCTTCCGGTCGGTTCGAGATCGGCGCGGATTTCTTGGATTACGCGCCGCCGATAGAGTCCCGGTTAGGGAATGCGGCCCTGCGCGAACGTTTTCCTTTGGAGTTAATTTCGAGCAAGAACGACGACAGTATGAACTCAACATTCGGCCATCGCCCGGATGTTGATCGTCAGACCGAAAAACTTTCTATCCATCCGCACGATGCGGCATCACGCGGCATCGCTGAAGGAACGTCGGTTCGCGTCTTCAACGGTCGCGGCTCCTGCTTGTTTGTGGCAAAGCTGTCGCAGGATGTGCAGCCGGGCGTACTTCACGCGCGTTCCGTGCGCTGGAATAAGTTCTCCGCAGATAAACAGGGTGTGAATCAACT
>CAXTWT010000352.1:0-4553 GCA_964247955.1 uncultured Bryobacteraceae bacterium | reverse complement strand
CCAATCAGTTACCCGGAACCGTAACCGTCTTCGGAACTCCCGGCGAGGAGATGATGCCGCCCGTCGCCAAAACCGTTATGTTCCAGGCGGGCGCATTTCGCGGCATTGATGTTCTGATGCGCAGCCATGCCGTAAGCGCAACCACGCGGCCCGCTCCTGGATTCGGCACGTGCTGCCTGAACATCGATGGAGTGAAATACACCTTTAGCGGCGCGCCCGCCCATCAGATGACGCCCTGGGAAGGTCGTAATGCGCTCGAAGCCGTTATTCATTTGTTTGAAAATGTTGATAGCGCCCGTATCTCCATGCGTCCGGAGGCTCGCGTTCAAGGAGTTATTACAGAAGGCGGCGCGGCTCCCAACGTCGTTCCCGACCGTGCGGTTGCGGACTTCTACATTCGCTATCCCGACGAAGTTTACTTGCGGCAAGTGCGGCAATTCGTGGACGATGCCGCGAAAGCCGCCGCGCTCTCTAGCGGAACCAAAGTCAAAATCGACAACTATGGCCAGATGCGCGACGGCATCTCGGTGTCCACTCTGTCCGAGCCCGCCTTCGCCTACATGAAAATGTACGGCGCGACGGCCATTCAGCCGGAGCCGGGGAAACCGCAAGGCTATGAAGAAACCGGAGGCGTTTCGCGCGAAATTCCCGGCGTTGGTTTTTCCGCCAAGACTTCGAGTGCCGCCAACCACACCTATCAAATGGAAGCGGATGCGCTCACCGATGTAGGCCATGACGGATTTATCACCGACGCTCAAGCCATGGCTGCCCTGCTCTTCGATGTGGCGACTCGCCCTGATTATCTCCAGCAAATCAAATCGGAGTTCTCAGCCATTAAAGCCCTGTTCGGCGAGTATCAATCGGCCCTGGAGAAAACCTATCGCGTGCCGAACGTGCCTGATCCCAAGTAGGAGAACAGCGTGCGGTTGGTTGATATTGGTGGACCTGATCTAAACGCTGTTTTATGGCTCTATGGCTGTTGCGGCATGAAAGAGGTGCTGGCAATCCACCACCGCCCTTCCCGTCGGACTGCAGTATCGACAACCATGGAATCGCTGGCGTTTGGTTTTCCGTCGCATTGGCCCACGTAGTGCAGCTTGTAAAGGAGAGCAGCCGAATTGGCTGAAATCTGATGCAGCCGCACCTGCTCCATCGTGTAGCTTTCCAGCGAGCAGTGCGACAACACTCCCAGCCACTGCTCTCGGGAAGCCGCTCCGCCCGGACTGACAAACAGGAAGTCAGGCGACATGATCCGCTGCAAAGCCGGAACGTCCTTTCTTTGCCACGCGGTCATGGCGTTTCGCCGGAGCGACTCCAATTGGGGTTGAAGCGAACTCCCCGTATCATTCGATTGTGCGCCGGCAATAACGGTGAGTAACGCGGCCAGTACACGTAATGCGTGCTTTTGAACTCCATAAATCATGTTGTGCTCTCCCATGACCGGACTTTGTTTCGACCGCCTGATGAACCGCGAATCGCAAACCCCGGCCAGTGCTGTTGTTTACGCAACAACGGAATGGGAAGTTCCCTACTTTCGATACTAATAGCTGGTGAGCTTTGCCGAAAAAGCGAAGTTGCGTTCCAGTGTAATTGCAAATTCCGACGAATGGAACTTTCGTTTCTATAACTGACCGGATAAACGATTTGAATAGACAACAACCGTTGAGAGATGTAAACTGTTCCCAACTAGGCATCCTCCCCGTTTGAGTTCACCCGCGTCGGTGTGGCATCGCAGGCAACTGCTAAGTGCCGGGATTACGAGCCAGCGTTTTCCTAGATGAATTTTCGATTAATCGGGCCGAATTTGAAACAGATACTCTTTTCTCTTCTCATCATTGGCGCTTTTTTACAAGCGCAGACTCCCACGGCGACGGTGACCGGCATTGTCACAGATCCGTCCAGCAGCACTATTACTTCGGCTAAAGTGCGGGTCAGAAATCTTGGAACAAACATCGTTCACGATGTGGAAACGAACAAAGCCGGAGAGTATACGGTACCGCTGCTCGACATCGGCCAGTATGAAGTCAGCGTGGAAGCAACTGGGTTCAAGAAAGAAGTGAAAACAGGACTTACGCTGCAAGTAGGCCAAACAGCAAGGCTCGATTTCACAATGGCGTTGGGGCAGGTTTCCGATACTGTAGAGGTGACCGCCGAAGCGCCGGTTACGCAAACGGATGCGGCCTCAGTAGGAACCGTTGTGGACAACCGGCATGTTGAGGATATGCCGGTAAACGGCCGCCAGTTCTATTCATTGGCAACGCTTGTTCCTGGAGTAACACCGCCGGTACAGAACTCGACACTGAGCTTTCGCGGCGGCTTCAACGTCGCGGGTGCGAGCGAGGTAGCGAATAACTTCACTCTAAACGGTTTCAACAATAACAATCAGGATGTCAGCGCTCCGAACTTCCGGCCCTCTCTGGACGCGATTCAGGAGTTTAGAGTGCTCACGGGCGTTTACCCGGCAGAGTTCGGTTACGGCTCAGGCGGACAGGTGCAAGTCACGATTAAGGGCGGTGGAAACCAGTTTCACGGCTCGGCTTACGAGTACATTCGCAATGCAGCGGTGGATGCGCGGAACTACTTCTTATCACCGACTCTTCCCACGCCTCCGTTCAAGCGAAATCAGTTTGGCGCCACCATTAGCGGACCGATCAAAAAAGACAAGACATTTTTCTTTGCAGGCTACGAGGGGTTCCGGCTGCGGCAGGACATCAACTCACGTGCGACTGTTCCGTTGCCGTCGTTTTTGAACGGCGACTTCAGCGCGTTACTACCTAACACGACTATTTATCAGCCCGGCACGCGGACGCCGTTTCCGGGTAATATTATTCCGGCTAATCAGATTGACCCGGCAGGCCGCGCGCTGTTGAGCTACTACCCCAGCCCGACCATTGGCACCCCAGCGGGAGCAGCGCCCTCGAACAACTACTTGTTTAGTGAGATCCGGCGGGAAAAGATGGACGAGGGCAGCGTGCGCATCGACCATACGTTTTCCGAGAAGGATAGCCTACGGCTTACCGCCAACTATTTCAACGATCCCAGCTTTGAACCATCAAACACCTTATGTGGAGCACGGGTTATTCCGGGTTTTGGATGCTATGTGAACCAGAAATCTGAACTGTATGGCATTAGCGAGACTCACGTCTTTTCACCGACGCTGGTAAATGAGTTCCGGATCGGCTACACACTGTTGAATCAGCCCCGCACGATGGAGGATATTAGCATTCCGTTTGTCCAGACCTACAATTTACCTACGTATACAGGCGGTCCCAACAACGGAGGCGTTCCGGCAGCCACCATTACGAGTTATGCAACGATCGGAAACGCGACAAATCTGCCGCAAAACCGCTGGGACTCGACTTACATCCTGGGCGACTCGGCAGTGTGGTCGTATGGTAAGCACAACTTTAAGTTCGGAGTGGATGCTTCTCAGTTCCGTTCGAGCCAATACTATGTGCAGTACGGGGTGGGATTGTTCGCGTTTACCAGCGGGGCCACCACGTACCCCACCTCCGGTTACGGATTGGCTGATGTGCTGCTGGGCAGATCGGCTACCACGCAGCGGGTTCCTAATTATCCAAGCAAGTGGTATCAGAGCACAACCACGGTCGGCCTGTTCGCGCAGGATGATTATAAAATTACGCCAAAATTCACGCTGAACTATGGGTTACGTTGGGAACTGTATACGCCGACCACCGAGAAGTACAACCATGAAGCCAGTTTCAGTCCGCTCACGGGTGGAATGATCGTGGCGGGACAGAACGGCGCGGGCAGCAATTTGTGGGAGCCCCGATACCGGAACTTTGCGCCCCGGCTCGGGTTCGCTTGGCAACCGTGCGGAAACGGCAAAACAGTGATCCATGCGGGCGGCGGAATTTTTTATAATGCGCCCACATCCGGCAACGGCATTCTGGCTATTTTCTACAATCCGCCGATCCGCACTCCACAAACGTTTACATCGACCCTGGCAAGTCCTCTGGTCGGCCTAGCGAACTCTTTCCCGGCGGCGAACGCCGGAACTTCGTCTTCACCTTTCGGCATTGCACAGAATTTTTCTACGGCAACCATCGATGAGTGGAGCTTCAACGTTCAACACGAGTTGGCGTCAACTTTGGTTCTCGACGTGACGTACTTCGGCTCCAAGGGAAGCCACCTGCCAATCAACCGGAACATTAACCAGCCGAGACCTTCAGGACGGCCCGGCGTAACACTACCCCGACCCTACCCTGGCTTTGCTAATATCTCATTTGCCGAAAGCGTCGGCAACTCGGTTTACCACTCGTTGCAGACAAAATTGGAGAAAAGGTTCAGCGCGGGACTGAGTCTATTGACCACCTTTACTTGGGGCCGCTCAATTGACGACGGCAACGGCATTGCGACAAGCACAGCAGCGTCCAGCACGATTCCGCAGAATGCGCTGAATCTGGCGGCAGAGCGCGGACGGAGTGACTTTGACATCAAGTATCGCTTCGTTTTTAGCCCCGTGTACGAACTTCCTTTCGGCAAGGGCAAGCCGTTTGTAAGCCGGGGATTCTGGTCTTACCTGGTGGGCG
>CAXTWT010000351.1:0-4559 GCA_964247955.1 uncultured Bryobacteraceae bacterium | reverse complement strand
ATTTCCGTAAACCCGATATCTTTGATGCCTTGCAGCACCGCTTTCGGATCTTTGTCGATTACATTGCGAACGGTGTAAAGCTGAACGCCGAGGTTTGTCTTACGAATCGGATCTCTTCCAAGGAGCGGCTTCGACACGGAAGCGATAGCGGCAGCTTGCGCCAGAAAGGCACGGCGGGAGGTGAGTGGCATGTTCCCTATCTTACTCAGGTCCGTCCGCCGCCGGCGCTTTTGTGCGCCAATCCGCCACAAAATGCTGGTCTTTATGAAGATGGCGGGACTCCCAGACGAACAGTCCGTTTTCCAAGTCCTCTTGGAGGTAGGAAGGAATATGGCCGCCATAAACGCTGAGGAGCGCGCTTCTATCAGCCGAGGATGATTTCGGAACCGCATCGAGCAGAAAAGAGTTAGGCCCGAACGTCAAGCGACCAAATCGAATGCTCATCAGGTAATGGTTGAACGGCTCAGGGTAAAACTCCAGCCTTGTGATAACGCCGGACAGGGCAGCGCCCTTGGGAATAGTAATGTTTGAGCCTTTCACTTTAAGGGAATCAGCTAACTCGCCCTCCACCGGATCGCCGGTAAACGAGGTCCGGTCATCTACAGGAGTGCGCAGCCGAACGTGCAGAGTCGTTCCGGCAGGCAACCACTCATCATGAATGATGGGAGTTTCCTGTTTCGCGGTTTGATCGTTCACATCAAAGCTGAGGGTCGATTCACCCCGGAACTCCCGGCATTGCGTGTAGTCGCTGCGGCTGATTGTGTATAAGCGATTCGTACTGCCCATATCGAGCACGTAACTCTTCGGAATCAGCGCAGCCTTGCCCGAAATCGTAAGGAACTGGTACTCGATCTCGCTCCCGGCGTTGCAGATGCCGGACTCAGGCGGCGCATCGTCCGCGATCACTTGCAAGCTTCGGAGTTGGTAAGTCGTTCCGCTTCCTGTAAACTGTCCATGAAAAGGCACGGTCCAGCGCTTGTTTTTGGCGCCGACCTGATAAAGGCTGTTCCTGCGCGGAACAACATAGTAGAACGTGTAAACATCTTCGTTGGCGTTTAACACATGCCCGGTAAAGCGGATGGCAACACCGGGCACAAAGAATATGTTCCGCAGATACCCGACAAACGAGCCGGACGAGATGGGGCCTGACTGCACAACGTCATCAATCCCCTTGGAAGAAAAACTCTTGCCGCCGTGCCATGAAAAGATTTCCCTTCCTTCGGAAACAGCCACGTCCAGGCGAAGACGATCATGCATGTACAAATGATTTGGCCTCCGCTCCGGGTTCTCGCACCCGGACCTATTTGCGAACGTTTCGAGCAAATAGGTCCGGTCTACGTTTTCCACGCACGTATAATTGGAAACGGTTGTCAGTTGCTGACGAACACCGGCGCGAATACGCTCCAGCACTTGTTGAGGAGAAAGATCGTCGCCAGCGCCCAGCGTGGAAACCACGCACATCAGCAAACTACTTCCTGCTATACGCTGTAGTCTTTTCAGCATGCTTCGGTCCCTCAACAATGCGCAAAACCAGAAGCGCTACCGCCGCTAAGGCAAGCGCCATCAGGATCACTACCCCAATATGCGCCCGCAGCAGAGTAAACGTCATCTGTCCGTAGCGTAAACCAAGAAAGGCGAGCGCGAAATAGCGGAGGGTTCTTGCTGCCAGTACCACGCCGATAAAAAATGGCCAGCGCACCTCCAAAGCTCCCGCGCAGAAAACCGGAATTTTCATAGGCAACGGAAGCGGCGACAGCGCCGGAATAAATACAGTAATCAATCCGTAGCGCTCAAACCAGGCATGTAGCCGCGCACCGCGACGACTGGCTATATATCTTGATAACAGCACTTCCCCGCCCTTGCGCGCAATGCCGAACAAGATCAGACTGCCCAGCAAAGATCCGGCAATGGCGCAAACAGCAGCCAGGTAAGCACGTTCGGGATTGCTCACAGCAATTGCGACCAGCAGGAAATCAACGCCGCCCACGACCGGCAGCCCGGCGGAGTCCAGAATAGCGAGCAGAAACAAGCCGCCCGGTCCCCATGACAGCAGCGTCGCGACAAACTGTTTCCACCCCGCTTTCAAGCGGAACTCTTTTCGCCGTCGAGCATCGCCAGCAGACCCGCTTCGTCAAGCACCGCAACGCCTAGATCCCTCGCTTTGTCGAGCTTGGAGCCAGCTTCCTCACCGGCAACCACATAATGGGTTTTGCTGCTGACGGACCCGACGACTTTTCCTCCTGCCGCTTCTATGCGTTCCTTGACATCCTCCCGTTTCAAGGTAGGCAGCGTGCCCGTCAACACAAATGTCCGGCCGGACAATGCGCCTTCCACTTTCCTGGTCTTCGGCCCGGTAAATTGCAATCCGGCAGCGCGCAATCTTTCAATCAGTTGACGGTTTTGTTCTTCGGCAAAGAACTGGCGTATCGAATCCGCCACTTTCGGCCCAATTTCCTGCGCCTGTTGTAAATCCGCCACGGACGCCGCCCCAATTGCGTCGAGGCTCCCGAAATGTCCGGCTAGAATCTGCGCAGTGCGTTCGCCCACAAACGGAATCCCGAGCCCATTGAGCAAACGGCTTAACGGCTGCAACCGTGAACGGTCGATATTTGCAATCACTTTGGAGGCCGACTTCTTGCCCATGCGCTCCAATTCAATTAGCTGCTCCTCTTTGAGGTCATACAGATCGGCAATGCTCTTCACCAGTCCGCGAGCCAGCAGTTGATCGACAAGGGCGTCGCCCATGCCGTCAATGTCCATTACGGGACGCGCCGCAAAGTGCAGCAGCGATTCCCGCAGGCGTGCCGGACAGTTCGTATTGATGCACCGGCTGGCCGCTTCGCCCTCTTGCCGCACCACATGACCGCCGCAAACCGGACACGCTTTCGGCATGGCAAAAGGATGCCGAGTTGCGCCCGGCTCTACGACGCGCACAATTTTCGGAATCACGTCTCCGCTGCGTTCGACCAGAACCGTATCGCCGATCCCCACGCCCAGCCGCGCGATTTCATCCTCGTTGTGCAGCGTGGCGCGGGAAACAGTTACGCCGCCGATGCTGACCGGCTTCAGATGCGCCACCGGGGTCAGTGTGCCCGTGCGCCCTACTTGAACGCCGATGTCTTCGAGAACCGTTTTGCCCTGACGGGCCGGATACTTAAACGCAATCGCCCAGCGGGGAGCTTTCGCCGTCCAGCCCAGCGTTTCCTGCTGTTCGACAGAATCAATTTTCGCCACCACGCCGTCGATTTCATACGGCAACTCTTCCCGCTTGGCGTCCCACTCGCGAATGAACAGGAGCAGTTCGTCCACATTCCTGCATTTCCGCCGAAAGCGATTGACTTTGAATCCCGTCGCCGATAACGTTTCGAGCGTTTCCCATTGGCTGCTGAGCATTGTCCGGCCATTGCGCAGCAGAAAGTAAACAAAGTAGTCAAGCCGGCGCGAAGCCGTATAGGTAGGGTCAAGCGCCCGCAACGCTCCCGCCGCCGCATTGCGTGGATTGGCAAAGCGCGGGGCGCCTTCACGGTCACGCTCCTCGTTTAATCGCTCAAAGTACCGGCGCTGCATGACTACTTCGCCGCGAACCTCCAAAGTATCGGCTCCTCCCGGCCCTGTTTTCAAACGCAAGGGAAGCGAGCGAATCGTCCGGGCGTTCTCCGTTACATCTTCGCCGATGCGTCCGTCGCCGCGAGTCACTGCTTGCTGAAACCGGCCTTCGCCGTAGTACGCCGCCATCGACAATCCGTCCAGCTTCAGTTCAGCCACATATTGGAAGTCTTCCGATTTCAACAGCGACCGCACCCGACCGTCAAACTCGCGCAACTCTTCTTCGTTGAGCGCATTATCCAGGCTCAACATCGGCGAGCTATGCGGAACTTTGACAAATCCTTCGCGAGGCTGGCCGCCTACGCGCTGGGTGGGCGAATGGGGCGTTCGCAATTCAGGATGCGCTTCTTCGAGTTGGCGCAACTCGCGCATCAGGGCGTCGTATTCGGCGTCGGAAATCTCAGGCTGGTCGAGCACATAGTACAAGTACTCGTGATGTTCCAGTTGTTTTCGCAGTTCCTCGGCGCGCTGAGAAAGCGTCTCTTTCATCTTCTATTCTTCAGAATAGAAGAAGTTTTCTTACTGCTTGCTCGAAGGCGGGACCAACCCCTTCATACGCAAATACGTCACCATGTTCCCGTAGTGTTCGTTGGTATGAATCGTGTTGAAATCAAGGACCGTCAGCTTCGGCATATCACGGCCAAAGAATTTCACGGCGCCGGCGGCGCCCGCGTCCGTCAAATTGTTATATGCTTTGTCGCAGTACGCAAACGCGGTCTTCAGCCCGTCAATTAAATCAGCTTTCGTCGTCTTGCCTTTCTCCACTCCAGGACCCTGATTATTGTCCCCGACCACAGCCGAACAAAATTCATACTGCCCGTCCGCCACATGGCCGACAAGCTGCCCGAACGTTCTGACGCTGTCTACCGGCTTAAAGCTGTAGTCCGATTCGGGCATCTCTTCCGCTGATTTCAGAATGTTGCTCTTCGCCCTGGCGTACAGTGTTTTCGCGC
>CAXTWT010000350.1:0-4564 GCA_964247955.1 uncultured Bryobacteraceae bacterium | reverse complement strand
CGCGCCGTCCTTAGCGCACTTGGGTGTTCTGCTCTATATGGCGACCGGTCCACTGAGAAGAAAGGTGGACTTGACCTGGAATAGTGACCCGGCCTCCCTACGATTTACCAAGCAGGAGTATGCGCGGGGAAGCGCATCCGGCGGCGGCTTGTATCCGGTGCAGCTTTACCTGGTAGTCGGCCAAGAGCAGAAAGTAGGCGCTGGCGTCTACCATTATGCGGCGGCGCAGCATGGGCTTGTGCCGGTACGCTATGGAGATTGGACTGCGACTCTTGCGCAATCCGTTGCGCTCGGTTCCGAAGAGGCTCCGCGTTGCCCTTTTTACTTGCTGCTTTCCGTCGATTTCTGGGCAAATTGCTTTAAGTATCACAATTTCGGTTATCACGTTTGCAGCGAAGATGTGGGCGTCACCCTGGCAACCCTGCGCCTAGGTTGCGAAGCGCTGGCCATCACCCAACGTCCCTCGTTGATGTTCGATGACGCTTTGGCAAACTCTGCCATCGGAGCCAACGGCGAAGAGGAAAGCGTTTTTGCGGTTGTGGGATTGGGGCAGCCCTGCGTTGGGGCTGAAGCGCGAAGCGAAGAAGTTAAAAAGGAAACTCACACCGTGCGGAAGCCGTGGCAACGGTCCCAGCATGTCCATGTTCCACGGGAACTCGTTGGAGTGCATCGCTTGACGCTTCTTGGGTCCAATAACGCTGAGGTGAAGGAGCCTGCCAATCATACGACGCTTTCCCCCGAAGAGAAAACCCAATCCGACATCGTGGCGCAGCCGTCGCTTTCCCTTAAACAAACGGTGCGCGATGCGCTGCCCAGCGTGTTGCTGGCCAGGCGGTCAGCGTGGAACAGCATGCATGGCGGGTCGAAGATCCAAGCCGCCGCATTACAGGAACTGTTGCAATTTGTTTCGGACCATATCCGGCCCGGCATCGTCCGTGAGGCGCTTCCCAAAAATAGTCTGCAACTTGCGCTGCAGGCAAATGGGGTCGAAGGACTTCGGAACGGCGCTTACCGCTGGGTGCATGAAACCAGTTCGCTGCAGCCGATCGCAAGCCAGCCTCTCGACGTATGGCAAAGCACTTACTCTATGACGAACTACAACATCGATGAAGCCGCTTGCATTCTTTTCGTAATCGGGGTGTTGCCGAAGGTGATCGAACGCTATGGCGCTCGCGGTTATCGCATCCTGAACGCGTATGTGGGCGCGGTGGCGCAGTTGACTTATGTGGGAGCTGCTGCTTCTCAGCTTGACTGCGGCGCGGTGCTCGGCGTACGCGCGCAACAAGTAAAGCGCACGCTGCTGCTGCCGCCGGAGCAGAATGTATTCCTAGCTATTTATCTTAGTGAAGCCCAAAAAAAAGTGGAGCTTTTTAATTTTCAGCTTGTCCCGGATGTGCCTGCATGGAAACCAGCCTTATGATGCCAGCCCTTTTATCAGAACCGGCAGAAGTTCGCCCTTATGTGTCAGACGGACTGCTTTTGCGAGTAGGGGGCCTGCCTCTTTCCGGCGCTGACCGCTTAAAAGGCTGCCGCCTTTCTGCGGATCTCGCGCAATCGCAATCTCTTCAATGGACGCTTTCCTCCCTGGCGCAGAGCTTGAGTAGCTCCTTACATACAGCAGTGAGCCAAGCTAACGGCAACCCGGCGCTGCAACATGCGCTGCTTGCGATCCGGCGCAGTGTTTTTAATGGACGACGGCCTGCCGCAGCAGACCTGGCGCTGGCGTCCGCGAACCTGGACCCGCAGGTGCGCACAACGCTCAACCGCTGGGAAGAAACGAAAAATGAATGGGAAAGCCATTGTGTCAGCGCGGAACAGTGCTTGCAGCACTCCATTTCGGAAGGTCGCAAGGAGCTGCAGCAGCTTGCCTGCCATCCTGATTTTCGGAAAGGTTTGCTGTTGTCAAGTCCTTCCTTTGAGCGGACCTTGGAAGAGTATGTTCGCTCGAACAGCAAACAAATGGATCGCAAGCTTCGCCGGACGGAGCGCACCCTGCTTTCTTACTTGTTTCGGACGACTCATAAAACTTCGCCGTTCAGCACGCTCACGCCGGTGTGTCTGGTCCGCTTTAGCGCGGATGCCGCACATCCGACAGCGCCGTGCTTTGAAACTCGTGAGGTGCGCTGCGCCGCAAAGCCGAATGTCGGCATTCTATCGCGCGTGGCGCAAGCCATCACGCAGAACGTTTTGGATTATCCGCAACTGCGGCTGAAAGTTCAGGACGGGGCCGAGGTGAGCGGAAATCGCGTCAAATACTGGAAGCGCACGGAAACCCCGGTGACAGCAAATGGTCCGGTCCATAGCCGCGTTACCGAACATACGTTTACGATTCATCTTACGCCGTCACTCGAACTGTTGTTGTCCTCTATTAAAGATCGCGGCCCGATGAGCGTTGCAGATATTCAGGATCTTTTAACCAGCCGCCTGCAACTCACAACCGAGGAAGCCGCGCAATACATCCGCATTCTCACAGAAAACGGCTTCCTCGTTATGGCTGGCGTTCGGCAGTCCATCTTTGACGGGCAATACTGGTCGCGTTTTGCCCATGAGCTGGCGAAGATGAATGATCCGTCGTTGAATGAGATTGCCGGAAGCGTGAACCGGATTCAGCAACAAACCAAAGAGTTTGAGAAAGCAGATCTGCCTTTACGGCCAAAACTTCTGCAATCAGTGGAGGGGGAGGCCAAGCAGCTTCTCCAGTCGGCCCGCAGCACTGCTTCCGTGCCCAGCCCGGTCCTCTACGAAGATTCAAAAGCGAGCGACACGGCGCTTCTCGTCAACAAAGATAAATGGCGCGAGCCGTTATCCAATTTAGCGGAGTTGCAGCGGCTGTTTTCGCTGTTTGATCCGCTGCTTGTGTCGAAGGCAAGCCTGAAGTCGATTTTTAAGAAGAAGTACCGCTCAGGCGTATGCCGGGACGTTCTCGACTTTTCCGATTACTTTCACGAAGTATTTTACCGTCCTTATCAGCAAGCCACGGCTGACGCGTTAAGAAAAAGGGATCATCACAATCCGTTTGGGCGTGGAGTGTTGAATCCGCTACGCCTGCCCGAGATTGCCGCCATCTTGGACCTTCGAGCGGATTTATCAGCAAAAATTCAGGAGCAGTTGGCATCCTCAGCGGGCGCAAACGAAATCGAACTTTCTCCCGAATGGGTGGAGAGCATCGGCTCGGACATGTTCCGCCGTCATCGCCTGCTGTCTAACTCTTTCTTTTTTCAAGCAGCCGGCAGCAGCGAAAAGGAGATAACGGCAGTTCTCAATCACGTTTACGGCGGGATGGGTTGTATGTACACGCGCTTTTCCCATCTTTTCGCTGAAAAGGGGCAGCACTCGCTGGAAGAACTGCTGCGCTCGAATCTTGCCGCCTTACAAGCGCCCGGCACGCTTTACGCGGAGTTCCAGGGCGGTCATGAAACCAATCTCAATCAGCACGGCCTTCTTGCCGACGCGGAGATTGTCTACCCTGGAGAACGTCCCATCGCTCCCCCCGACAAGCAGATTCACGTTTCTGAAATTACTTTGCAGTATGACAAGGAGGCCGACGAGGTTTACCTTTTCTGTCAACGCCTCGGAAAACGCATCGTGCCGCTTTATCTCGGCCTGCTCTATCCTTTGGTTCTGCCGGAGCTGCAAACATTATTTCTGCACTTTTCACCGCCTACCGTGTTGCATTCGGAACTAGCGCCGAAGCAGTTTCCTGCCGGACGCGAAACGCTTTCGCAGCCGCGCATACGGTACAAGCAGGTGGTTATTGAACGCGCTAAGTGGACCGTTCATACCGACGCGCTGCCGAAACGCGCAGCCCAGGAGAAGGACTTCGAATATCTGCTTCGACTTCATCAATGGAGAAGTGAGGCTGGCGTACCGGTTGAAGTGTTTGTAAAGTTCGTCGGCGCCGATAGCCCGGAGCCGGGAAGCCCAGACGAGCGTGGAGCGGTCACGCTGCCCGGAGGAGGACCGCAGAAGCCCTTTTTCGTCGACTTTGAAAACCCGTTCTGCGTGTCGCTGTTCGAAAAGTTGATGTCCGAAACCCATAGCTACATCCAGTTCACGGAAATGCTGCCTTCGAGTAAAGACGCCATGTTAACCCACAATGGCGATTCCTATGTATCTGAATGCGTAGTGGAGATCACCCAGAGCTGCTGAATATGACAATCACCGACCGTAATTACTTGAGCGTTCACATTTACCACAACACAAACGATTTGCGCGCCGTTCTGCTCGGCTGTGTCCAGCCTGCCATCGAACGGCTGAAATCAACCGGAGCGCTATCCCGCTACTTTTTTATTCGTTATTGGGAAGGGGGCGCGCATGTCAGGCTGCGTCTCCTTCCGGCTGAGGGCGTTGGAAGTCGGGAACTCCGGGAAGTGCTGGAGCCTTCCATTGAACAGTTCCTCGACGAACGGCCTTCGCTCTTCGATCCGGACCCGGAAGTGATGGCCCCCCTGATGCGGACGCTCTTCGAGTATGAATACGGCGCTGAAGAGTTTGTTCGCCTTTTCGGACCCGAAGGCAAGATTCCCCTGGCGGAGAACAATTCGTACTCCTACGTGCCTTACCG
>CAXTWT010000349.1:0-4598 GCA_964247955.1 uncultured Bryobacteraceae bacterium | reverse complement strand
AGGCTGTTTGGATTTTCGTACTTGCTGCCTCCCAGGTAGGTGGAGTAGATCAGTTGCGTGCCGGAAGGGTCAAATTTTGACACAAACGCGTCATAACTTCCTCCTGCTTTTGATTGCACCGGTCCTACGAGGGGAAAATCAGGGGACGTGGTTTCGCCGATGATGTACAAATTGCCCGCAGAATCCTGTTTGATCCCAAAGATTCCTTCATCCTCGGTGGTTCCCAGATAACTCGAATACTCAATAACCGGGTCAATAATCAAAGGTCTTGCAGGATTATAAGGGCCTGCGGCAAAACCGATTTCACCGCTCGGAAGTTTTGTAAACTGTCCGTCCACGAGTTCGCGTGGGCCTCCGGCGTTTCCGGCAGCTTGGTAGAACGTGGGCTTGCGCAGCCGGAACTCAAAATCAGAGAACCGGCAGAGCAGGTTCCCATTCTTGTCAATGTCAGTGGACAGCGATTGTGACCCGGCAGAAAAAGCCAGCCTGATCGCACGGAGGTCGGCATGGGGAGCCACAATGAAGTCGTATTCGAGCTGTTGCTGATTTCCGTAAAAAGTCAAATCCACGCCTTCATAAAGCTTCCGGTAATGCACTTTGGCGAACGTCGGCACGGAATGACGCCAGCGCTTGGGATCATTTCCGATCAGGTAATTCATCACTCCCGGCAGGGAATCGTCACCTGTGATCGCGTCTGGAGTTCTCGCGCCTGCAAAAGTCATTTGCAGTGACGAGCGCGCCCCACTCCGAGAAAAGGCAAGCGTAGCGTTGCGCTCGGATAACAGGAGACTATAGCGGGACCCGCGCAGAAGAAACCGAACATCGGCGGCAGCTTGCCCCTGATTTGCTTCAAAGTTGAGCGGGCGTGATCTGTTGAGCAACTCCGTTTGGGGAGGATTGCCTTTGGTTTGAGTGCTGAGCGCGATGAATAGTATTGCCGCGCTGACCTTTATTGCTTTCGTGCTGTTGGAAAAAAAGCTCATAATACGCATCTCCTGGCGCAAGGAGCTTATCACAAAAAGACCGACGTTTAAAGATCGCGGCTGCTTATGCGTCGCATGGCCAGCATCAGAAACGCGACAGCGTAAGCGGCGGCATAGCCAACCATCATTGGACTAGGAACCGATGCTCCGCTGAAAGGCGAAATGTTGGCGGCGGTGGTGAGCGGAGATTGCATTTCGAAAACGGCTCTGCGCCAAAGCGATTCGCTGGGCATGATGATGCTGGCGACGATTCCGACGGCTACGGCTTTCGGCGTATTGGTGAACGCTCCGGCTTGCTCGATCCAGCCGCCCAGAAACGCCAACCCGTGAAGTCCTAAAGCAAGGACGCCGTTGGTGAGGGTAGAAAACGAAGTGCCGAAAAAGAAAGTTACCGATAACAGCAGGGTGCTTTCCATCCAGATCAGGCCGAAGCCTTGGAGCAGGTGACGGACCGTAACGCCAGTCATCCAATAAGTCAGCCCGTCAATACCGAAAACCATCAGCGCAATATAAAGGGTGAGCATGCCGGAAAAGCCCAGCCACTTGCCTAGCAGCAATTCCAGGCGGCGCACGGGTTTCGTAGCTAAGGCTTGAATCGTACCGGAGGCGATTTCGCCGGATAAAGTATCAACAGAAGTCAGAACGGTGATTACGACAACGAGTAGATCAATGGCGTACAGGCCCATAATAAGCATCGTGTCGAGAACCTGTCTCTGCAGAAAGGGATGGATGTGTCTTGCGCGAAACGAGTCGGTCTGGAAATGGAGCGCGATTCCAAACAGCAGCAGAAACGCCACGCCCGCCAGCAGCGCCATCCAGAGCACCCTTTTCCGCGCCGCTTCGCGGAACGTGACGCCCGCCATGATGAAGATGTGCTTCATAAGCCCGCGTCCGCGCCCAGAATTTCGAGAAATCGTTCTTCGAGCGAATGCCGCTGCGGTGTAAACTCGTACACTTGTGTCCCGCGCTCGACCAGATAGCGCAAGACCAGCGGCGCGAGATCAGGAGAATGAAGGCTCATCGTCAGGTGCTCGCCATCGCTTACGATCTGCGAGGCCCAGGTGTGCAGACCACCGACCGTATCAGCCGAAAGGTTGTGGACGCGCGCCCGGATTTGGTTATGACCTTCGGTGAAGCTGCCGACATCGCGAACCTCGATCACTTCTCCGCTTTTAATAAAGGCAACGCGATGGCACGTGATCTCTACTTCGCTCAACAGATGGGAATTGAGAAACACGGTCGCGCCCCGGTCACACTGAGCTTTGATGATGTCGCGAACGAGCCGACGGCCCACCGGATCAAGCCCCGAAGTCGGCTCATCCAGAAACAAAAGCTCGGGTTCGTTGAGCAGCGCCTGAGCGAGCCCGATGCGCTGGAGCATTCCCTTCGAAAAATGCCGCAACTGTTTGTCGCGGTGCGGCGAAAGCCCCACCGTGTCGAGCATGACAGGGATGAGCTGACGCAAAGTTTGGGTCGGAATGTCGTAAAGCTGCCCGTGCAGGCGCAGCAGTTCCGCCGAAGTCAGCCAGTCATAGAAGCGGAAGTGCTCCGGAAGAAAGCCGATCTTGGATCTGGTCTGCCGATGCCCAATGGTTTGGCCCAGAACTTGGGCTGCGCCGCCGGTCGGTTTGACCAGCCCTAGCAGCATCTTGACCGAGGTGCTCTTGCCTGCTCCATTCGGGCCTAGAAAGCCGAAAACCTCACCCCGACGCACGTCAAGAGTGAGGCCACGGACCGCAACTGTTTTGCCGAAAAGCTTACGCAGCCCTTGTGCGGAAACAGCAAACTCAGAGGTGCGCACGCTCAGTTCAAAGATCCGGCGAGCGACAACGCCCTATCAGATTGCCCTTGTCCGTCGAGCGAGTAAACGATCCCGCTCCTGACCCAGATTAGCGAGTACATTCCGATGAACTTACCATGAGGAGGTATTTCGATCAAAGTGCCATTCACGCCGTCAACCGAAACCGTGCGGTACGAACTCCAATTTTGTGGGATCGGGATGACTAGTGTGGACGACCAATCTACGGTCTGGCAGAAGGAATGAGCTTCGGCGGCGCTCATTCCGGCAATTTGCAAGCCTGCTTCCGCCAGAGCAGCGATATCCAGCGAAGGCGGCACGCTCACGGTTGGACTGGGCACTTGGGAAAAGGCAATGCAACTCCCGCCGGAATCCCCTGCCGGTGTGTTTGTCCCGGAACAGTTCCCATACAGCAGTCTTATCATTTTGGGCATGTGAACTGCTACCGTGCTGCCGTCCACTGACGGCGGAATTTGAACATCGGATCGGCCTGCTTGGTCCAGAACGGCCTGTATACGGTCTCGATTCAGAGTCATGTGAAGAGCTCCTTCACCGCTGATCAGAATTTGTTGGGGCGCTCCCAAAGCGCCAAACGTCCTCAGATTAAATCCGGCTGTTTCCCGAGCGGTTTCGAGACTTGACGTAATAACCGGCTTGCCAGGGTCCATACTGACGACGACATTATCCGAAATAAGCTGAGCGATCAGCTTGCCGCTTCCAGCGTTTCCGGCGCTGAGGGCCGAAAAATCAACCGGCACGACAGCGAGTTTTTGCACCCGAAGCATGGACAGGAACTTTTGCGCCCAGGTACGGCCCGGCGCAAAGCTCAGGAGCAGCACCAACGCGCAGGCAGCGACGGCTCCACTCCATACCGGGCGCTTCCATATAACCTGTTTGCTGACTTCAGCGCCGTATCGCTGTTGATAGCGAGTGTAGGCGAAGGCGGCATTGATGGGGATTTCCGAAGCTTCCGGCATCAGCGCGTGAAGCTTTTGGCGCACCTGTTCCGCTCCCGCAGCCGCTTCCTCCGAACGGCTCCGGCACTTGTCGCAAGAGCGTAAATGCTGCTGCACCGTGTCTGCTTCCGTAGGGGAAAGTTCTCGGTCCATGTGAGTACGCAGTACTGCTTCCGTGGGGCAATTCATAGTGTGTTCCTTCTTTCGATCAGCTTCGAGTAGTGTTTTCGAAATTCCGCTTCGGCGCGGTTGAGAAGCGTGCCTACTCCGGTGACCGCTACGTCCAATGCTTCCGCCAATTCTTTATACGTTGCGCCGTCGGCGCGCAGGAGCAGAAGCTGTGCTTGCGCCGGTTTCATTTTTCTGAGCACCAGTTGAACGCTTTTGCGGTCTTCTTCGCGCAGCATGTCCTCCAGAGGGCCGGTTCCGCCAGACTCAGAACTGCCGGCCTGCCGCCATGCCGCGACCTCGTACTGCTTGCGGTGTGTTGCGGCCCGCAGAGCATCGATGCCGGCGCGGGTTGCTGCCCGGTAAAGCCATCCTCCGACGTTGTTTGTTCGCAGCCAGTGTTCCGATTGTCGGGAAAGCTTCAGGAAAACCTCATTCGCCAAGTCTTCTGCTTGCGCCCTGCTGCCCGCTAAGCGCATCAAAAGGCGCAGCACGCGTGCGTAGTGCTGGAGGAACATGCCTTCAAAGCAGGAAGGAGCGCCGCCGGTTAGGTAAGCGCTCTCCTCCGCTTTGATAGGTTCGCTAAGACTTGATGTTGCGTTCACGACTGCTCATCTCCGCTGTCCACATCCTTTTAACGTATGCCGAGGGAGCGTTATGACAGAAAAGATTGAATTGCGATCATCAGTCCTG
>CAXTWT010000348.1:3883-4609 GCA_964247955.1 uncultured Bryobacteraceae bacterium | reverse complement strand
GAGTCGCCGCCACCCCCAGGCACGGGAACAGAACGTAGCCCAATAGCTTTTGCCCGTGCTGCCGTTTCTCTTCTTCGCGGCGGGACAGCCCTGCCAAGCAAACGGAGCAGATAAACTGGCCCCGGTGTTCCGTGACGCACTCGCGGCAAAAAAAGCGGCGGCATTGCGGACAGCGGCAAACGGCTTGCCGGTGGGGATGGACTATGCAACGGCCCTGCGCTAACGGTTCGATATCGGTCCCTCTCTGTAATTTTGCCAATTGAAAACGATCAAAGCCACACCGAAAAGTCCTAAGCCCAGGCTGAAGCTGCCGTCAATCAGGCTGAACCAGTGCCGGAAGGCAGGGGAACTCAGAGCCATGCTGAAAGGATCGCTTTGCTCGTAAAGCCGGGAAAATAGCGAACTGAAGTAAACATGGAAACCCAGCAAGGCCAGCGCCACGAACAGAAAATTCCGCAGGGAGTGAAACGCGCGAATCTTGTAAATCCGAAGCAGAGACCACAACAAACTGCCGCCAGCCAACAACACCAGTAGAGCGTTCAGCGAGAGGACTCCCAAACTGTCAGCATACCGGCCCACCGCGTCCATGTACCAGAAAAGAAAAGCCGCAATGACCAGCAAAGCGATACAGCCAAAAAGCGCCAGATTCATGCTGGTCGTTCTTCCCCCCACCCCTATTTCGTCCACCGTTTCTCGCTGCGGAGCTTGTATTGCTTGGGAAGGGCT
>CAXTWT010000348.1:0-3873 GCA_964247955.1 uncultured Bryobacteraceae bacterium | reverse complement strand
GCTTAACATGGCGGATTCTTCCGCCAAGCTTTGCGGGTCTCCGGCCAGCGTTCCTTGCGCTTCCGTAATTTTTGCTCGAACGCGGTCCAGCGCCTTTCGCGCACTCCAAATCCGGTAAAGCGACGGCAGTTCCTCCCGAGTCACGGCTGTTTGGATATAACAGCGGCAACTGTATCCTAAGCTCACAATCAGCCGGTAAACGAGATAAAGAGCGAGAACCGCGCTGAGAAGCCACGCGCCGACGCGGTACGCTGTCGAGCCGACATTCCGCAAACTGGCGAACACGGCGAAAATGCCGCAAAAAAGAACCGCCAGCAGCCAAACTCCCACGCTTCCCGCCTGGGGACGCTTTTGCACTACCAGAGCTTGAATATCGCGGTAATAAAAGCGCCGGTAGTTCTCGGAAAAACGCGTGCCGCTTACCGAGAAGAGATGGTCGGAGCCTTCCCAGAGAGCAGCTTTCCGCATCAAACCTCTTCTGACGCCGGGCAGCTTGGTGTAAGGAAACTGGGTTTTCACCGGGGCGCCCTTCCTTTTGCAGCGGCGCTAAGAGCGATAACAAGAGCAATAATGCCTGCCGCCATCAGCCCGAGCTGGGTGAGCGCAATAAGGATCGCCGCCACGAAGCGCCACTTGTTGCGGGGAACGAGACTGGACGGCGCTTTCCAATAGCGAACCGCAACGTACAGCGCTGCGGGCGCTGTGAAAACGCATGCATAAAAGAAGATAAAAACCGGCCAAGTCGCCAGCGCCAGTGCCATTGAATCATAAAGAGTACGATGTGTTTCCAGAGCGGGGAGCTTCGGGCGCAACGAGCTGTCAGTTCCGAGACACTCGGGACACCAAGTGTTCCCGCCTACTTCCACTTCACAAAGTCCGCACAGGAAACGGCCGCAGCTGTTGCATAAAGCCACAGCACGCTTGTTGGGGTGTTCGTAGCATCCAGCCTCGTCTTCGGCAAGCGTTCCCACATCCACCTTGGCAGCGGTGCGGAAGAGAGCAGGAAAGACTTCCACGGTCAAGTCGGCAGAACACGCAGAACAAACCGTACTCACCGATTCTGTTCGCAACAGCGAAGAAGGCAGTCCGTTGTTGCAGTTAGGGCAAAGAACGGGCACCGGAATTACGATGTGCGGATCACGCGGGTACCGCAGATATAATCGTGAAGCGCTCGTTTCTGCGCGTCAAATGCCGCAATGATGAAGCCGATGGTGAAAGTGAATCCACTCAAAATATAAGCGAAAAATCTGCCCAGGGCGCGGCCTACCGTCAACGGTCCACCATCCGCCGTAACCACTTTCAGACTCATAATCATCTGTCCGGGCGTGGCTCCTCTTTGACTCCAGAAGTAGGTGTAGTAAGCGGCATTCAATAAAAGGCTGATTAGGTAGACGATGCCGAGAGCGCCGAAGTGAATTCCAGTCGCGTCAAAAAATCCCAGTCCCAGCAGTCGGAGAATGATCTGAATGGGAATATTGACGACGGTCATAATGACGCTGTCGATAACCACGGATACAAAGCGGACCCAGAAGCCGCCGTAGACTACCGCCGAAGGTCCTGCCGCTACGCCCTCCCGCATTTTCTGCACAAAGCGGGGCTTGCACTCGGCGCACACTAAATTGCTGCCGAACCGGACTAAATCATCAGGCGGATAAGGTCTGCCGCATTCTGTACAGAAGGCTGTTGTAGTAGGTGCTTGCGCCGAATTAGTTGCCATATGATGTAACGATTTGACAGCGTACCATAAATTACGCCGCTGCACTATTTGCCCTACTGAAAGTGCGGGTTAGTACGTTCAAGGGAAAAAGCCGCTCTACTTGCCGAAAGTGATTGTACTTTCGCCGCTGTACCTGTGGTAATCGCGAAACTCCACTTCGTTCTTGGAGCAAATCGATGAGCCGCGTTGGCAGCTCAGGTTTGCGGCATGCACGGGCAGCAGAAACTTTGCCGTGCCAAGACTGACGCTGTCGTAATCGACGGCCCACCCCAAAGAGTCCATAGGGAAGTCCTTGGGGATGTTGTCAGCCTGCATTTCGATGCGGCGGACTTCGGCGGTAGAGCGGTCGATCCAAATACTGCCGCTATAGGCGGGACGCAGGCTCTGGCCGCCTACGGTCGTAGTCCAGTTTGAGTTTGGAAGCGCAACCTTGAAGTCGTAGATGGCTGCCGCTGTCGGACCTACCGTAGCGGAACGGAAAAACGTGAATTGCGCGTGGCTGGCGGGCGAAAACAGGCTTTGCAGGGTGGAGGCAAACTCGCCGGTGGACGTGGAGCCGCCCAACTCCATCATGCTCTTGTTGGTCCGTCTGCCGCCTACGGTGATCTCCTTGTAGGATTCCCTGCCGTCCTCATAGATAACTTTAGCGGTTACCACGTCCTGCGCCTGCCATCCTGATGCCTTTGATTCCTGCATGTAACGGGTAGTCATCTGCTGGCAAACAAAGTTGGGCAGGCCATTGGTAAAAGTCATAGCCCACTCCGCGCTGCGCGCAATTAAATCAGGCGCGCCGGAGGAAAGCTTGGGACGTTCAGCGGCAGTATCAATAACAAAATCGGTAGAATCCCCGCTTTTCGAAGCTTTCGCCAGTTGTGGGGCTGATTGGGTGCGGCTTTCCGCCGCTTCGACATCTGCCCTAGAGTTTTCGCTATCACGAGGCTTGCCGCGCCGCAGAACCGGGCGGTTCGGATCAGTCGGCGCTTTGCCCAGGGATGTCGGGTCGGGTATGGTTTCCTCGTCGCTGGCGGAAGTGGTTGCAGGGGGTTTAGCATGCGCGTTGGTGATTGTGGGCCTGCTTTCCTCGTCGACCTGCGCAGTAGGCTCGGATACCAGTTCTACTTGAACGGCGGTTAGATAAGCTTCGTCGTCCTCCGCCGCTTCCAGATGCACGGCGGAACGCGGGGCTACTTTATTTGCTACGATGCTGTTCCCCCCCTGCACCCATTTGGTTTGGCTTGTCAGGGATGCTGTAATGGTGCGTCCATCATTGGTGGCGATCACCAGTTGCTTGCCGTCGTTCTTAATCGTTTTGCCGTCAGCAGTAAAGTTCGGCGCAGCGGCTTGCGCTTTCTTGCTCTTCTTCCTGCCCCAAGGCGACGGAATGCCTCCTCCGCCTGGCGATGTCTGGCCGGGTGGGTATTGACCGGGCGGAGATTGCCCAGGAGGGTACTGTCCTGGCGGATACTGCCCAGGGGGATATTGACCGGGCGGGTATTGCCCGGAAGGAATTTGGCCGGGTCCGTACTGAGCAGGAAGGGGAAGGAGCGCAAAGCCGAGAAGGAACAAGGCGGCAAATACTGCTGATTTTAGCATCCGAAGTAATTAGATGAGAGCGCCCTGCCTGGAGGTTTCGACAACTACCACCTGAGTAACACCAACTCCGAACAAAAGCCGGGACCCATGGCGGCCAGAACGCTCCAAGTACCGGGATCAGGTCGCCGGTGTTTCATCACTTCTTCCAGCACGAATAATACAGAGGCGGAAGAAAGATTGCCGGTTTTGCGCAGGCAGTTCCAGGACGCATCCAACGCTCCGGCTGGCAGATCCAGCGCCTCCTCGGTAGCTTCGAGGACTTTAGGACCGCCGGTATGGATGACCCAGCAACCGATGTCCCGGCGGTTCAATCCGTGATCGAGCAAGAAGCGGTCCACGTCATGACCGAGATTCTGCAGCACCACTTCGGGAACATCGCGGGAAAGCACAATGCGAAAACCTTTGTCGGAAATGTCCCAGCCCATGACGTGTTCGGTTTGCGGGTAAAACGTGGAGCGCGTTTCGAGAACTGTAGGTCCACGGGACGCCTGCAGTTCAGAACCGGCCATGATGACGGCGGCAGCTCCGTCGCCGAACAAGCCGGTGCTGATCAGGTTGGCGGC
>CAXTWT010000347.1:0-4610 GCA_964247955.1 uncultured Bryobacteraceae bacterium | reverse complement strand
AAAGTTTCCGGTGAAATTCCGATTGGAGGCTCAGGAGGGTGGGATTACGCGGCGACGGACTCCCAGAATCACCGTCTTTATGTTTCGCATGGCGCGGAAGTCGTCGTGATCGATCTCGAATCACAAAAGGTCGTTGGCCGGATTGGAGGCATGAACCGTATTCACGGCATCGCCGTTGCCAACGACCTCGGTATTGGATTCATTAGCGACGGCGGCAACAATGAAGTGGTTGCTTTCAACTTGAAAGACCTTTCCGTTAAACAGAAGATCAAGGCTGGAACCAACCCGGACGGCATCGTTTATGATCCGGCTTCCAAGCGCGTCTTCACCTTCAATGGAAGGAGCCAGGACGCCACGGCGATTGATGCCGCAACCGGCGCGGTAGCGGGCACAATCAAGCTGGACGGCAAGCCGGAATTTCCGGTGAGCGACGGCCAAGGAAGCGTGTATGCCAACATTGAGGACAAAAATGAGATTGTGCGTATTGACTCTAAGACCTTAACGGCTAAAGCGAATTGGCCGATAGCGCCTTGCGAATCTCCTTCCGGGCTGGCGATGGATCGAGCGAGCCGCCGATTGTTCTCCGTTTGTCGTGGCAAGGTAATGGCTGTGACGGATGCGGACTCCGGTAAAGTAGTGGCGACCCCCGCCATTGGCGACGGCCCGGATGCCGCTGCCTTCGACCCGGAAACAAAGCTTGCCTTCTCTTCCAACGGCGACGGCACTCTGACGGTCATCAAAGAAACCGGCAAAGACACTTATTCTGTCGCACAAACGGTAGAAACGGCGCGAGGGGCCAGAACCATGGCGCTTGATGAAACAACGCACAAAATTTATCTGCCGACAGCCAGCTTCGGCCCAGCGCCGCAAGCCAGCGCCGATAATCCGCGCCCGCGTCCATCGGTCCTGCCGGATACATTTAAGATTTTGGTTCTGACAAAATAGCTTTAGTTTTTACTTATGCAGTTCTTTCGATGGAGATCGAAAGCCATGGTGACTGCCGCTCTGGCTTTTTCGCATTTACTTTCTGCTCAACAGACATCGACCACCGGAACGCCTGATGTTCCGGTTCACCTGACCGTCGAAGCAGGCACACCGCTGCGGCTTTATCTTACAAAGCGTGTCGCATACCGGAAAGGCAATCTTGTTTCTGCCCGTTTCGCGGAACCGGTATGGGCCTTTGACCGAATTGTCATTCCGGCTGGAACAAGCGTTCAGGGACAGATCGAAAATCTGCCGCCGGTTTCCCCCATGATTCGCGCTATGGCGATAGTGCGTGGCGATTTTACGCCTTTGAAGCGGGCGCAAGTATCTTTCCATAAGCTGGTTCTGCCGGATGGCCGGGAACTGGAGGTCAAAACTCAACCCTCAGAAGGACTGGCTAGCATTTATGTGCCCCCGCGACCCGCAAAGCCCGGAAAGAACAAAAACGCGAAAAGCTCCACCGGAAAAACAGCCAGGCTGCGAACTATGGCCAAGCAGCAGGCTCAAGCGCAACTGAATGCCCGAAGCCGAGGTTTGTTGGACTTCGTGCGAACGCCGAATAAACGAGAGTGGGCGGAAGATTTTCTTTGGAGCAAGTTGCCCTACCATCCGCAGTGGTACCGCTCCGGCACGCGCTTCGATATCCTTCCGCAAGACCCTCTGGATTTCGGCATTGTTCATTTTTCGCAAACGCAGTTGCAGGAGATGGGAAGGCAACCGGGAGCGGACGCACCCGCGCTGGTGCGGCTAGTCACAACAGTCAGTTCTTCTGACGCAAACGTGGGCGATCCCATTGCGGGTGTTCTATCCCAACCTCTGTTTTCTCCCGACCACCATCTTGTTCTGCCGGAAGGCACGCGGCTTGTTGGCAAAGTAACGCTGGCCCGGCGCGCACGCCTGTTCCATCGCGGCGGCCAGCTTCGATTCGCCTTTAACGACATACAGCCGCCTGCGCTTCTAGACGCCCCGGCTCCGGCGCGGTTGGAGAATGTGCAGGCACAGTTAACTGAAGCGGAGCAAAGCTCGGGCAGCCTCAAGATTGACGAAGAAGGAACCGCGAAAGCCACGGAATCAAAAACACGTTTTCTGCGGCCTGTCATTGCGGGATTAATTGTCGCAAAATCAATGGATAATGACGAAGGCAGGCAGACTGCTTCAGGCGGCGCGGATGCCAACTACTCAGGACGGGCCTTAGGCGGTTTCTCCGGTTTCGGTCTGCTCGGAACGGCCATATCGCGGGTGCCTCAACCGGTTGGCACAGCTTTCGGCTTCTACGGCCTGGCTTGGTCCGTATATACGAACGTCATATCTCGCGGAAAAGAAGTAGAATTTCAAAAGAATACAGCCATGTCCATCCGCTTCGGATCGCCCGGCAGAACCCGGTAGGTTCTGCCGGATACATTTAAGATTCAGGTTCGTTTTCTGCGCCGGTAGAGCCAAGCAGCGGGAGCGGCGAGCAGCAAGAACGAGAAGGTTGATGGTTCGGGAGCGGACGCAACGGAAAATGTCACTTGTCCCGGACCCGCATAATTAATAAAATTGAAACTCTGCGTGTGAGTGTTATCGCGATCAAGGTAGACACTGGGTGCGCCGGGTCCATTTGACAAAAAGAAGTCGCTCGTAACTGGTTGATTAAAGTCGAATGTTTCGAGGAACGTCGCTTGAATGTCGACAACGGTGTAGGACGGAGAACTGAGTTGAGCCGGAATAGTATTCTGGCTCAATTGGACGGAGAAGAGTGTATATGGGCCGGGCGAAGACGGACCGGAGAGGACCGCATTGCTAAGTTGTCCTGCGCTCAAAAATACGCCCGCCGACCCAGTGATGTAAGAAGGAGAAACGTATTGAAAGGAGAAGCGTTGCAGATCTTCAGGAGCGTTTTGTCCAGTAAAGTTGAACGAGTATGTGACGGGTGCAGCGGTTGCGCTGTAAACTGCTGAACCGATCAGCAAAGTAGTTTGAATAA
Organism: uncultured Bryobacteraceae bacterium; assembly: GCA_964247955.1. GTDB lineage: Bacteria > Acidobacteriota > Terriglobia > Bryobacterales > Bryobacteraceae > Bog-105. The sequence continues at coordinate 1,660 of CAXTWT010000347.1, read as the reverse complement.
GTCTTGTTTTCATCATCTTTCCTTAACTTGTTAGAGAATTGTCGGAATTGCAGCGTGAATCGATTTAAAGTCGGCGATTCCGACGCAGAACCCAACGAACACCAATTCCGCCGAGAGGAGCCAGCAGCAAGCCAAGTGTACCCGGTTCGGGAGCAGCAGAGATCGCCACTGGGGTTTTGCCGTCGGCTTCAAAGAGTTGAAGATTGAAAGTTAACCCGCCCTTGGCAAAGCCAGTGCCTTCAGAAGACGGATCACCAACTGCTTTAAAGGCTTCCGTAAGATCGAAGCCGAATGTGTTACCTAGCGTAAAGCTGAACGAACGCGGCCCTGGAGTATCTAGGAACCCGTTACAAATACCCCCTATGCCCCCACAAGAATCTCCCAAGCTTCCAACTTGCACTGCGATTTGACCGGAATCATTGCCGGGGCCGCTTTGGAGATTGTTCACGCTGTATGATAAGGTAATTACTCCTTGGCGAACTGGGCCGGGAGTTGAAAACTGATAGCTGACGTTAGCGGTAGACGACGCGCTCGAGCCGATATTAGGGCCAGTTCCTGGGTTATAAAACGGTATCGCAGTTGCTGATCCGCTAACATCGACTGTGAAGCTAGTAAACGAGCCCGCACTGGGAACAAATGTCAGTTGATTAATGGTGATACTGGCCGCAGCCGAAGGAGCGGAGTTCGCCGGGTTGATAGAGCAGTTAGTGGGGTTAGATACGGATTGCGTTCCGCCGACGCCGCATGTGGTTGAGGTCGTTACGGCGCCCGACATGCTTTCCATGCCGCAGAACACCGTTAATATGGTAGTTAGCAAATACTTCATTGAAATCCTCCTCGAATTGCCTTTCCGGGAAAATGCGAAATAGATACGGTTACTCACTGTAAAACGTTTGGATAATCAACAAATTCTTGACTTATCCGAAAATCTTCACTGATTGATGGTAATAGCAAGGTTTAAAAAACTAAATAGAGGGAACCACACAGTACGTACTATGTGGAACCACACGGAAACCCATCCTTACTCCTCTGTGAACCTGTTCTGCAAAGCCCGACGAAGTTGTGGAACAATTTCCAGCAAATTATCCTTCAGCACGTAACCGCAAGCGCCAGCTTCCCGCGCCGCATCCCTCAGCCCTTCGTCGTCGTAATCGGTCACAATCACTATTCGTGCGGAGAGGTGCAGATGACGGATCTGCCGAGTAGCGGCCAGTCCATCGAGCACCGGCATGCTGAGGTCCATCAACACAACATCCGGCCGATGGGCAGGGTACGCGGCCAGCGCTTCAGCCCCGTTCTCACATTCCCAAACCTGTGCGGCAACTTCGCGGAGCGCGTCGCGCAGTAGTCGGCGCACGCCCGCGTGGTCTTCAACAATCAGAACGGTCACGTGCTCTTCATTGCGGATCTGCGAGTTCACCGCCGGAATTTGCGGCAAATGAATTAGCCGCCGTGAGTGGACGCGGGCTGTTCACCACTTCGCGCCAGCCCGCAAATTCACTCACATCCCGGTCCGGATGCATGTCGAGCCATTCCATCAACGGATCGAAGCCTTCGTTGATGGAATGGCAAGCGATCGCATCAGGAAAGAAATCCTGGGTCTGCATGATCTTATTAACTAGGGAAGATCGATGTAGTAGCCGGAAAGGGTAATAAAAGC
>CAXTWT010000346.1:0-4642 GCA_964247955.1 uncultured Bryobacteraceae bacterium | reverse complement strand
TTGAAGCTGGTTGACATCGATGGGGACGGGCAGATGGAACTGCTGGCTGGAAAGCGGTATCGCGGCCATAGCGGAAATGACCCCGGCTCCTATGATCCGCTGGTGATCTACTATTACAAAATTGACGCCAAATCAGGAAAGTTTACCCGCTACCCGATCAGTCTGAACGGCACGGCGGGAGCGGGTACGCAATTCATCGTAGAGGATCTCGACGGCGACGGGGATCTCGACTTGGCGGCTGCCGGAAAGACGGGCGTACACTTTCTGGAGAACCTGCAGGTGAACAAAGTTCCCAAGGAACAGCGGGAAAAGGAAATCTTGTTAAACAAGGACTGGCCCTTTCCGGGCGAGGGAACGGAGTTCGTTCCGCCGAAAAAGTAAACCGAGCACCATGCCTAAAATCCTGCTGGTAGAGGATAATGAATTGAACCGTGACATGCTATCACGAAGGCTGCAACGGCGCGGCTTCGAAATCATCACTGCGGCGGACGGTGAAAAAGGAGTGGCGCTGGCCGCATCGGAAATGCCGGATCTCATACTGATGGATATCAGTCTTCCGGGTTTAAACGGGTGGGACGCCACCAAACAAATCAGGCGGAACGGCGCCACAACGGCCATTCCGATCATTGCCCTGACTGCTCATGCCATGAGCGGAGATCGAGAAAAAGCATTGGAGGCCGGTTGCGATGAGTATGAAACGAAGCCGGTGGAGTTGGAAGTATTGCTGTCTAAAATACAGGCCCTGTTAAGCCGTAGAGACCGCATATGAAAAACGACGGAAATCAACGTCCTTCGCGGGAGTTCATTGCGGAGCTGCGGCACCAACTCCGCACCCCTTTGAACCACATCATCGGCTATAGCGAGATGCTGCTCGAAGACAGAAACACTTTGCCTGAGCCCATCGGGGCAAAACTCAAGTTCATTGACGGGGAGGCGCGAAGCCTTCTTACGTTATTGCAGAACATGCTCACCTCCGGCGCCGGCGGAGTCACCCTGGCGGATGTCGATGTGTTTCGGCGGGCGATGCTTCCGCAGGTTCAGAACATCGCGCGCACCCTCGGCCCCTTAATAGAAACCGCGCACGAGAACATTATTCTTGATCTGCTGCGCATTGCCACGGCTACAGCCGAACTGCTGGATTTCGGGCGAAAGGAAGACAATGAGCTTCCTCCCGGAAGGCTCCGGCCCGACACGCTCACACGAGGGTCTTCTTCACTGAAAGCGTCCGTTTTGATCGTGGATGATGACGAGATCAATCGTGACATTCTTTCCCGGCAACTGCAACGGCTGGGTTTTGCCGTAACGGCGGTGGAAACGGGAAGCGAAGCCATGGTCAGCTTGCGGCAGTCGAAATTCGATGTGGCCCTGGTCGATCTGATGATGCCGGTTATGAACGGCCTGGAGCTGCTGGAGGCCATGAAGGCCGATGAGGCGACAAGCGCTATTCCGGTAATTATGATGTCGGCTCTCGATGATCTTGATGGAGTCAGCCGCTGCATGGAACGGGGCGCGGAAGATTACCTGTTCAAGCCCTTTGAACCCGTGCTGCTCAGCGCCCGCATCAGCGCCGCTCTCGAAAGAACCAGACTGCGCGCGCGCGAACGGGAGCGGGCTGCCGAACTGGAACACATCAGCCAGGAACTGCGGCGTTCCAACGAGGATTTAAAGCAGTTTGCCTACGCCGCATCGCATGACCTGCAAACGCCGCTGCGCACCATTGCCACCCATCTTCAGCTTCTCGAAAGGCACATGGGCGAACGGCTTTCAGCGGATGACCGCGAATTATTGAGCTATCCTGTCGAAGCCGCCCGGAGAATGAGCCATCTGATTAAAGATCTGCTCACTTATTCGCAGGTCAGCGTTGAGGAACGCAGACTTAGTCCGGTTTCCTGCGAAGAGGTGCTGAACAGCACCTTGGCGGATCTCCAAGGCCAGATTAGTGAAGCGCAGGCCACGGTGACATATAATGCTTTGCCGACCGTCATGGCCGATGCTGTTCAACTCCGCCAACTGTTTTCTAACCTGATCAGCAACGCCATCAAATATCGGGCGGAAGCGCCGCCGCGCATCAGCATCAGCGCGCACGCGGAGTTCAACCAGTGGCGCTTTTCTGTCAGCGACAACGGTCTAGGAATTCCGCCTGAATATAAAGATGACATCTTCAAGCTGTTTCATCGGCTGCATGGACACGAACGCCCGGGAACGGGGCTGGGCTTAGCGATCTGCAAGCGCATCATGGAACGCTTGGGAGGACACATCTGGGTGGAATCGGAAGTGGGCGTAGGATCGACTTTCCATTTCACGATCCCGGATTCACAGCTCCTGCCGGCAGGCGGAATGACGGCGCAAAGCGAGCGGTTATCTGTTCTGAATGCTTAGAGTCGTGTTGAGAATGCCCCTGGCGCGCTCCCGGTCTTCGCTCCCTGCATAAAACATTTGAATCCTTCGCATAGAAATTTGATGCTTGGGAGCTTGCGGCGAAGCTGTTACTCTTTTGCATTAGGTCCCAGCGTCTGCTTTCTATGACACGCGTCTTCGCTTTTTCCCCTTTGTTGTGTTTTCTTTCCGGCGTCTCACTGCTCGCCCAGGCTGCCGGAAGCGTTGATGCCCGCTTGAGCGCCGTGGAAGCTGCGGCCAAGTCTGCGCAAACTTCCGGCGATAACGCCTGGATGCTGACCAGCGCCGCCCTCGTGTTGATGATGACAGGGCCGGGACTGGCGCTGTTTTATGGCGGCTTGGTCCGGCGCAAAAACGTGCTCGGCACTATGATGCACAGTTTCGCTTTAATGGCAGTCGTTACGGTACTGTGGGCCATCTACGGGTACAGCTTGTCCTTTGCGGAAGGCAATCCGTTTGTGGGCGGATTCAGTTATCTGCTTCTGAACGGGGTCGGCTCCGCGCCCAATGCCGATTACGGCAGCACGGTTCCCCATCAAACCTACATGATCTACCAGCTCATGTTTGCGGTGATTACTCCGGCTTTGATCTCCGGCGCGTTCGCGGAACGGATGAAGTTCAGCGCCATGCTGCTGTTCACCTGCTTATGGAGCACGATTGTGTACTTTCCCATGGCGCATATGGTCTGGGGAAAAGGAGGATTTTTAAATGCGTTTCTCGGCGGCAAAGTGCCCTGCTTCGACTTTGCCGGCGGCACGGTGGTCCACATCACTTCGGGCGTGAGCGCGCTGATTTGCGCTCTTTACTTGGGAAAGCGCGTCGGTTTTCCGCGCGAAGCCATGAAGCCGCATAATCTGGTGCTCAGTGCTATCGGCGCGTGCCTGCTGTGGGTGGGCTGGTTCGGCTTTAACGCGGGAAGCGCCATAAACGCTTCCGGGCTGGCGACCAGCGCCTTTGTCGCTACTCACTTCGGAGCCTCGGCGGCGGCGCTGGGCTGGATGCTGGCCGAATGGGTGCGTCACGGAAAGCCGAGCATGCTGGGCGGCATCTCCGGCGCGGTGGCCGGGCTGGTTGCCATTACGCCCGCGTCCGGTTTTGTGAAGCCGTTCCCGGCCCTGCTGATCGGTTTCCTGGCAGGCATCTTCTGCTTCTATATGGCCACAACCGTGAAGAACAAGTTCGGCTATGACGATTCGCTGGACGCATTCGGAGTACATGGAGCGGGCGGCACGCTGGGCGCCCTCCTCACCGGCGTGTTTGCGACCAATGCAGTGAACGACGGGTTGAAAGACGCAGCGGGCAAAGTGCTCCCGCTCGGGCTGGTGGACGGACATCCCGGACAAGTGCTGAATCAGGCCGTCGGGGTAGCCATTTCGTTCGCTCTGGCGATTGTCGGAACACTCGTGATCTTGAAAGTTGTGGATCTCCTGGTGGGAGTGCGCGTCTCCACGGAAGAGGAAATCGAAGGACTTGACCTCAGTATGCACGGCGAAGAAGGTTACAATCTCGAAGTCTGAAGCCGCGACACAAAATCAGCAGGCCAGCTTATGAAAAAGATTGAAGCAATTATTCAACCCCACAAATTAGATGATGTGAAAGAAGCCCTGAAAGCAATCGGAGTAGACGGTCTTACCATTTCCGAGGTGCGCGGGCATGGCCGTCAGAAAGGCCACAAAGAGGTATACCGGGGAATGGAGTATCAAGTTGACGTGCTTCCCAAAATTAAAATCGAGACAGTTGTAACGGATGCGCGTCTGGAGGAAGTTACGCATGCTCTTTCCGCTGCCGCCCGAACAGGCAAGTTAGGCGACGGCAAGATCTTCATCTACGATGTTCTGGAAGCGGTCCGTATTCGTAATGGCGATACGGGAGAAGGCGCGCTGTAAGGATGGCGCAAACTGCGCCGTGTTTTGTGCGCCACTATAATCCTCGTCAGTTGCTGCCGGCGCGAACCGAATCCGTCGACTTCCTCATTAAAAACGCGATCTTAACAAATTTTCAAGGGAAGTTTGACGCGCCGTATGCTTTGGCGGCAGTAGGCGGCTATGGTCGGCGGGAACTGTTTCCTTATTCCGACATTGACCTTCTTTTTCTGGTCGCGAATGAATCCGATATTCCGCTGATTAAGGAGCCGTTGTCCGATCTCCTGCGTGTTCTTTGGGATTCCGGGCTGCGCGTCAGCCATTCGGTTCGCACCCCTGCCGAGTGTTACCGCCCCCACGAAGACAATATAGAGCTGCATATC
>CAXTWT010000345.1:1929-4655 GCA_964247955.1 uncultured Bryobacteraceae bacterium | reverse complement strand
ATTACTGTTAGACGTGAAAACCGGTCCATCAGCGCCCAACCCTCCGATTACCAAGACTGCCAGAACCCGTGTCCTTTACGCGCTGCTGTTCCTATATGCCAGCATCGCGGGCACCTACGAAGTCGTAAATTCGATCTCAACGATCATTGGCAACTTCAATCTCTGCAATCAGGTACAAGCGCCTTTTCAACTTTATGGGAATCTGATCGCCAGTCCGGCAGCGGCGGCCACACATGCCGGACTAGCTAGTGGCGACACTGTCCTTGCTATCAACCAATTGCCCTTTACCGGGATGGCACTCTGGCAGCGCATTCGCTGGTACGCTCGCTCTGGTGACACCGTTACTGTTACCGCTCGCAAACAAAACGGGACCACTCTCACGGCGACGATTCCTCTCGAAGGATATCCGAAGGGCTGGTCAGTGGAGGACCCGCCAGTCAGGACCACGCTGCCGGACCATATTTTTGTCCTGATCGTTGTGCTCGTAGTTCCTCTTTTCTGCGTGGGGCTTGGCATTTGGGTTGCATCTGCCCGCCCGTTCGATCCGAACGCCTGGTTCCTCCTGGTTCTTCTGACCTTTCCGCAATCGTTCAATCCCGGGGCGTTTCGCTGGTGGATTCCAGCCTGGCTGGGCCTTCGACTTTATTGGCGCCTCGCGACTCTATTCGTTGCGCCGCCCGCTTTGTTTCTTTTCGGCTTGCTTTTTCCGGAGCGATCGCGCCTCGATAAATGGCTTCCCTGGCTGAAGTGGCTGGTTATCGCATGGACCGGAGCGAGCGTGCTTGCCGGTCTCGTTTCGGAATACAACGTTTGGTATGACATTTCTCTGCTGCCGCGCGTCGATGCTATCGACCGATTCTTGAACCCGGTCTTCGTGTGGTCTGCCATTTTCTACATTGCGCTGTACTGGGTTCTGCTGCTCGACAAGTTGCGAACCGCTTCTTCGCCGGACGCTCGACGCCGCCTTCAAGTCTTGCTGGCGGGCTCCGTTGTGGGCCTCGGCAGTATTCTTATCATCTGGGGCTTATTACCCTACTTGGGAATCGCTAACCCGAACGACATCCGATGGCTCCTTTTCCTCTCGATCGTCCTCATGCTCTTCTTTCCGCTAACGCTCGCCTATGTCGTGATCGTCCAGCGCGCCATGGACGTGAGTATCCTGTTGCGCATGGGCAGCAAATACGTGCTGGCCAGTACTACGGTGAAAGTCTTCCGGATGGCCGGGATCGCGGCTCTTATCTGGTTTGTCGCGGTTCCTCTTTTCAGCCATCATCACGACCCCCTGACAACCGCTTTTTGGAGCGCCGTACTCCTCCTGTTCGGTTTTCTGTTTCTCAAGAAGAGGTCGCCCACCGACCTGATGCAGCAGTGGATTGATCGAAAGTTCTTCCGCGAAGCATACGATGCCGAAGTGACACTGAGTCAACTCGCCAAAACTGCGCAAACGATTTCAGAACCGGCAGAATTGATCCGTACGATTTCGCACCGGATCTCCGATGTCCTGCATATCGACCAACTCACGGTACTGCTGCGCAGCAACGGCCGGTTCACCCCTGCTTACGCCATCGGACCGGAACTTGTTACGCCATTGCGCTTGCTCGACCAGGGACGCTCATCGAAACCGATCTTCAATAGCGCGAATGACGGCCGTACGCCCGACCCGCAATCGCCCGAATTGCTGCTTCCCTTGTCTGGTCGCACGCAACTGTTGGGTGCAATGGCGCTCGGTCCAAAACGTTCCGAAGCACCGTACACGCCTTCCGACCTGCGTCTGCTCGAATCGGTGGGCGTGCAAACTGGCTTAGGACTCGAACTCAGCGAAACGGCGGTCTCGTTAGCGCAGGCGGCCATCGAGCGCGCGAGCGCAGCTCGCGAAATGGAGATCGCCCGTGAGGTTCAGGAACGCTTATTCCCGCAGCAATTTCCCGCCATCCCCGGCGTCACTCTGGCCGGCACGTGCCGCACCGTCTTCGGCGTCGGCGGCGACTATTACGATGTCTTCGGTACCGGTGGCGGTCGCTTCAGCCTCGCGATCGGCGACGTCTCAGGCAAAGGCATCTCGGCGGCCTTGCTGATGTCCGGCCTACGCGCCTGTTTGCGCACCCTGACGCTCAATGCTTCCGGCGATCTTACGACGCTCATGCGCAACATGAATCGCCTCATCTACGAAGCTTCCGCCGTGAATCGCTACGCCACGTTCTTTCTCGGCATCTATGACCCCGCTACTTGCCGCCTGCAGTATGTGAACGCCGGTCACAACGCTCCCGCGCTGATCCGCCCCTCGCCGGACGGCAGCTATCAACACCTGCGCCTCGAAACCGGCGGCCCAGTGGTCGGCTTGCTTCCTGACGCCTGCTACGAAGAGGATTCGCTCCTGCTTCACTCCGGCGACCTGCTTCTCGCCTACACGGACGGCATCAGCGAAGCGATGACCGCCGCTGACGAAGAATGGGGTGAGGAGGCTATGATCCTTACCGCGCAGAACGTAGCCAGCGAAACTGCGGAGGACATCGTAAAGGCCATTTTCGAAGCCGCCGATGCCTTCACCGGAAAAGCCCCGCAGCACGACGATATGACCGTACTCGTGATGAAATTATTCTCTCTCACATGAAGCAGCTTCTCTTCTTCTCTAACTATGGGATGTGCGACCCCGGATTGAAGGGGGCCACGAAATGCTTCAAGTCGTACGCCCATCGCCCGCTTCTTTTGGTGGAAGGCTTAGGTGA
>CAXTWT010000345.1:0-1829 GCA_964247955.1 uncultured Bryobacteraceae bacterium | reverse complement strand
CGCACACCCGCCGGGGCTCGGCACCGGCGCGGGTCACTGCTGCGCCCGCAGCGGGCCTCGTCCTCAAACATCACGCGCACCGGCCGGTTGGGAGGCGGGGCGGCTATCTGCTCCTGGACCAGTTCGGGCAGCTTTTTTTAACGCTGTGCAGTCTTCTTCGCTCGCCTTTGGGAGAGCGTCAAGGCAAGTCTTTTAAGCTGCGCCTTGCCGTCCGATGGCGAGAACGAAGTAGGTGGATGCAGTGTCGCCCACATTTTTCCAACTGTGTTTCTCATTGGACATCACATATGCTACAGAGCCCGGTCCGATTTTAGCGGTCTGCCCTGGGATGGTGACTTCGAGCGTGCCCGTCTGCATCATAATCATCTCTTCATGCACATGCGCGTGCGCGGGATGAGGCATTTGCCCCGGCTGCAGGGTAGTGATGTGCATATCAATGGGAAAACCTTCGTGTGTGGTCCCGGCAAAGACTTGGCGGCTTTCGTTACCATTTTGTGGATTCTTCTTAACGGGCAGGCTTTCAAACGCGTAGCATTTTGAGGGCAGAACAACCCCTCCGTTCTTTTCCGCTGCTGCCTGCGCCCCAAGGAGAGCAGGCAGCCATAAACTTAACTCGCGACGGGAAGGTTCCATACTCTTCAGCTTAGAAATACAGCTTCAAGGCAAATTGCAAGATGCGCGGGTCGCCAGCGCTGCTGATCTGGCCAAAGCTGCTCGAACTTCGGCTCAAAAAGATTCCGCTGGTGGAAATTCCGGGAATGCCGGTGCCGGTGGCGGCAGCGACAAAGTTCGTGTGATTAATAATATTGAACGCCTCGCCGCGCACTTCCAGCCGAACGGCTTCGTAAATACCGAAGATGCGGCTGAGAGAAGCGTCAAATTGAATCTGACCGGGTCCGCGCAAAACGTCGCGGCCCAGGTTGCCGTAAGTTCCCGGCGCGTTGGCCGTGAACGCTGCCGGATTCAGAAACTGCGGAATGTTAGCGCCCCAATTGGATGTATATGGATTCACTCCCGGCACTAAATTGGGACGGTCCAGACCAACACCCGTGAGCGACGCGTCGGTGCCGGTAGTCACGTTGAGAGGCGCGCCGCTTAACATGCGGACCAGCGGAGCCAACTGCCAGTTACCTAGAATGTGCGCCCAAATCGTATTGCCTTTCACCGGGCTGGTGGCCGCAATCGATGCGTTAAAAATATGCCGGATGTCAAAGTTGCAGTCGCCGCGATCCTGTCGGCGGTTATATGGGTTCATGTAACCCGGACCCGTAATGTCACCGCCGAAATCGGCGTCGCTGATGCAGTGCGACCAAGTATAATTCGCCAGAAACGTAACGCCATGGCTCAGGCGCTGCTGAACCGAAGCAAGGAGAGCGTTGTAGGTTGCGTTCGCTCCATAGTCCAGAATGTCAACGTTTCCGTAGTATTGGCCTTGACTCGGGTTAATCTGCGAGAAAAGTTTGCGCTGATTCGTGTTTCCGGTTGTACATCCGGCTGTAAACTCCGCGCAGACAGACGGACTGTAAACCGCAGGATTCAGTTCCTGTCCGGTCCACACATGCGAGGTTTTGTTGCCCATGTAAGTCAGGGAGGCGAGCCAATTTCCGCCAAACTGACGCTGATAGGTCGCATTCCATTGATACAAAGTCGTCGGCTTTAGATTCTGCGGCAGTACGATCCACAAGGCGTACTGTGGAAAGTAAGAGCCGGTCGGAGGGAACGGGTTGAGTCCGGTGTTTGCATAGTTGTATCCGGTCGTCCACGGATTGCTCAAGCCGCCCGGCTTGCTGGTCGTTAAATCGATTTCATTGACAAAGGGAGGATTAGAG
>CAXTWT010000344.1:0-4662 GCA_964247955.1 uncultured Bryobacteraceae bacterium | reverse complement strand
AGTAGAGCGTCATCAGGATGAGCGAATTCTTCTTCTCGGTCTTAACAACTCCCCGGACGGTTTGCAGGAGCGGTTCGTAAAAGTCGAGCTTGGCAAGGCGGAGTTTCGACCAGTCGCTCGGTTTTTGTAAAAACTCCTGGCGCGAGTAGGTTTGCTCGAACTGAATTTTTACGAAATCCATGTCGGTATAGCGAAAAAACTCCAGGTGACGTTGGGCAGCGGCAGCACCGGTTTTGTAACCATTCCCGAAGTGGAGGAAAAAGGCGGCGGGGGTGTACTGAGGTGTACCCTGGCCCGCGAGCCACCCGAGCATGCGTTCCCGCTTGTTGACGAAGGAAGGAGCAGCAAGAGCGGCGCGGGTCAGGGCTGCTGTGGCCGAGGAGACACAAAGAAACGTGCGGCGATTCATGTCCGTAGGATACAGGTTGGGAAAACACTTCAACTGAACAGGTAAGGCGCTCTTTGCGGACGGCTCAGCATCGCGTTTGCCTCGTCATCGTTCTTGAAGCGTTCCTTCTCGGGGTCCCAGTACAATTTGCGTTTCGTTTTCATCGCCATATGGTGCAACAGGCATGTCGAGCATGCCCGATGCCCGATCTCTACCGGAGCAATTGGCTCCTTGCGGCTTCGCACGCATTCCAGCCAGTTTCCGTGCTGATCGTCGCTTTTGTACAAATGGATTTCGTTCGGCCCGATAACGCTGTCCAGAATTTTCGGATCACTCGCTATCAGCGGCTGCGCTTTGTCCTGTTTCGCGCCCGGATCGCTCGACGTTACCTGCTCATCCCGCGTCACAAAGATCCACCCCTTTGCGCCGTAGAATTTGATCCCGTTCGGATAATCACCCGAGATGGACATCGTCACGCCGTTGGCGTACACCGCTTCGGTCTTGAACTTTCCATGCACGTTCCATAATCCGCGCGTCGGGAACTCTGCTTCTCCCCAAACTTCCACCGGCCCGGTGTACTCCGTGTTCATGCCCCAGTGCGCCGTGTCTACATGGTGCGCTCCCCAGCCCGTAATCATGCCTGCGCCGAACTGCTCACAGCGCAGCCACCCCGGACGACCGAATCCGTTCTGCGGATGAACGCGCATCTCGCTGTAGTACACCACCGGAGTGGACCCGAGCCAAACATCATAGTTCAAGTTCGGCGGCATAGGCATTTCCGGAGCCTCGGGTCCAGAAGGGTCGCCCGGTAGCCCGATCTCTACATGCTTGAGATCGCCGATGCGTCCATTCCGCGCCAGTTCGCAAGCCCGGTGAAACTGTTTCCAAGAACGCTGCTGCGATCCGATCTGCAAAATTCGCCCCGAAGCATGCACCGCATTGCTCAGATATCGGCCCTCCGCAATTGTCAGGGACGTCGGCTTTTGCAGGTACACATCTTTGCCTGCCCGCACCGCATCCACCGCCACAATGGCATGCTGGTGATCCGGCGTTGAGATAACGACTGCGTCAATGTCCTTATTTGCCAGCAATTCGTGGTAATTACCGTATCCCGTTACGCCGTTATATGGGTTGCCGGTCATCTTTGCATATTGGCCGTTCACTAAAGTCTTCGCCTGCTCCACGCGATGGGAATCCAGATCGCACACGGCCATAATGCGGGCGGAATCATACTTCCAAATGCCCGGCAGATCGTGTCCGCGCGAGATGCGCCCGACGCCGATTGCGCCCACATTAATGCGGTTGCTTGGAGCCGTTTGCCCGAATACTGTCGCTGGCACAATCGCGGGAAACCCCGCAGCCGCCACTGCTCCTAAACCCGTTTTAACGAATCGCCGTCGCGATACTTGCCCTTTTTCCTCCATGCAAGACTCCACCTTTCGTTCTTACGAAGTGAAATGCAGCTCCTGAGCATTCTTTTGCGCCTTCAGCACCAGCTCTGTCGCCAGCAGCGCCTGTTCTTGATCCTGCCCAACATGTGTCCGGTTCACAATGTCAGCAACAAACTGGGGCCCGAACGGCAGTGACACATTATTGCAGTCGATGTAGCGCGTTTGTTTCCGATCCGCAAGGAATAAGTGATTGCCTCCCTTTCGCCCGGCAATGTCGACGTACTTCCGAAGTTCAATGTAACCCTCAGTTCCCAGAATGAACAGGCGTCCATCACCCCAAACACCTAAACCGTCGGGAGTAAACCAATCGACGCGGACATATCCGGCGCCGCCGTTGCCATGGAGCATCATGTCGCCGAAATCCTGGAACTTCGGCCTGTCCGGGTGATTAACATTCGCAATTTGCGAGGCAGCCACATCCGCCACGGTCGATCCCGTGTAGTAGACAAACTGGTCCGCTTGATGAGATCCGATGTCGCAGAGAATGCCGCCGTACCGGGCCGGGTCCCAGAACCATTCCGGGCGGCTGGAGCTATTAGCCTGGTTGATTTGATGCGGAGCCAGGTTCACGGTCTGAACCACACGACCGATAGCACCCCCCTTTACCAGTTCGCCTGCTTTGACTGCGGCCTTCACTTCCAGGCGTTCGGAAAACATGATGGCGTAAATGCGGCCAGTTTCCTTGATGGTTTGGCGCACTTCGGCAAGCTGTTCGAGCGTGATGATGCCCGGTTTATCACTAAGATAGTCTTTTCCGTGTTTCATGACACGGATGCCCAAAGGAGCACGCTGATCTGGAATGGGCGCGGCGGCTACCAGCTTGATGGACGGATCACTCAGAATTTCGTCCTCGCTTTGAGCGACCCTTGTATCTCCAAAACGCTTGTGAAAGTCGGCAAGAGCCTTCGGATCTCTTGAATAAACAGATGTCAGTTCGCCGCCGCCGCGCTGCACCGCTGCTGTCATGCCCATAATGTGGTAATGATCCAAGCCGATGACTGAGAACTTGATCGAATACTTCGGTTTCGTGTCCGCGTCGGCGTTGTCACTGGGAGCGGCTATTTCATGTGCAACTTGGCGCTGCCCTTTGCTGAAAGCAAACGTTCCTTCCGGCAGCGTTGACATCAACCCTGTCGAACTCATGGCCCTCAGAAGCGACCGCCGGTTCACTGCATCTTTCATGGCTATCGTCTTTGCCCCTTGCTCCTCAGTTTAGTTCGGACGTTCTTAACACAGCAAATAGACTGGCCATATAGTTCAAGACACGCACTAAACAAATATGTTAATAATGAATAACGAGTATTCAGCGGTTGACAGGAGCAGGAATCTATCGTTTTATACGATAATAAGTTAATAAGGCTAAAGTATAGTAGCCGTATACTTTTGTCGGATTCTAAGAGGCTGCGTCCGGCGGCTTTTGAGTTTTACCGTTTGGTTTGCGCCTGTTATCCTCGCGTCTCATTTCCTCGTAGTAGCCCAGCAATTCGTCATTAATGTGGACAGCGCGGCAGGCAATGCGCAGAGCTTCCGAATCAGATAGGTTCCGATATCCCATCTGCCTGAAAAAGTCCTTGATGTCGTCCAAGCGCCGCCAATCGGCTGCATAGATTGTGGCGGTGATCTTCTCCGCACGTCCAGAGTTCTGCTGACCTGAGGGGATGAGAGATCCTGCCGCCCGCGTCGGCGTGGACGGAGTTGGTTCTGTATTGGGCTTGTCAAAGGCAGTTTTCAGTTGGTTCAGGAGATCAGCCTTGGCCATATCTATAAGCAGATCCTATTCTTATACTATCTTAACTCATGTCTATACGAAGATAAGATTATAGGTTAATACTTTTATACGGCAGAACGAAATTGCTTGACCCGGGGCTGGCTGGCGCGGTTGAGAGCGACAATTTCGAGCGCCACCCGCAATGCTTCTTCACGCGCTTTGGGGCCCAGCGACTTCCAGCCAAGCAGCACGGCATGTTGATAAGCTTGACGACGCTGGAGATGGTTGGCGAGTGAGGGTAAGCCGATCTTATCAGCCATCTGGGACAGATTCCGAGACAACAGCGTGCCTTGCTCAACTTGGTTGTACAGGAGATGAGCACGTTCCAGCAATCCTTCCCTCTTCAGAAGCGCAGCCGTATCACGGGAAGTAAACAGGTCGGCGGGCGAAGGTGAAGTGACCAGCACGATCAGATCCGCTTTTCGGAGCGCAGCTATCGTTTGAGGCGAATCGAGTCTCGGCGGAGTATCGACAATCGTCACAGGAGCTTTACCGAATTCGCCAAGCTGAATGACTCCAACCTCCTGCACCCAGCGAGTAGCTGTTTTTTGAGGATCGACATCATAGATTGCAACCTCATGGCCAGCTTCTTTCAGCGCTAGGGCTAGCAGTACCGATAAGGTTGTTTTACCGGTTCCCCCTTTTCCATTGCAAAACGTAATGATCACTAGACTATTATATGTGTTCACTATAATAAGGCAAACGTAGGGTAAGGATTTCTTATGTTAGTCTTACCTTATAATACGATATTCTTATTCTAATCGTAACCACTCTTGTAGCAGTTTCGGGCGTCTCTTACCTTTAGTTTTGTTATATGTAGCACAATGGTTTTATACGATAATAGGCTTTTACGCAAGCTAAGTCTGGTCAATTACTTTTGCTGTGTTTCCAGTTTCCGGCGTTTCTGATATTCATCTCATAATAAGATGATACGCGCCTCTTATTTCCTTGCAGTAAGCTTATGAATTTGGTTGCTTCCCAACTGAAAATTCGCATTCGGCCTAGGTGTTCAACTGTCAGTCCTGGCTTGGTATTCGTTTCCAGATTAAATCCCA